>JBIIJX010000017.1:0-21976 GCA_044233495.1 Candidatus Nanopelagicales bacterium | reverse complement strand
CCCGAGGAGGTCGCCCGGGCGCTGGCCAGCCCCCTTGCGTGAGGCTGTGATGTGCGACACACTCTGATAACAGTTGTGTTGCTTTCCTGACGCGCGTCACGTTTGCAGCATGAACTATGCCATGGCCGATTCCGCGGCCGACCGGTTGATGACGAGGAGAGTCAATGAAGCAGCGCAAGTCTGTGGCCCTGATGGCCACGGCGCTCGGGTTCAGCCTGGTGCTGGCCGGATGCGCCAGCACGAGCACATCCGAGGAGCCCGCCAGCGATGCTCCGGCAGCCGAGGCTCCGGCAGAGGAGGCTCCGGCAGAGGAGGCTCCGGCAGCGGAGGCTCCCGCTACTGAGGCAGCCGCTGCGCCTGAGTGCACCGAGCCCGTACTGATCGGTGCCGCCATGGCGCAGACCGGCTTCATGGCTCCCTTCGATGCACCGGCCCTCGAGACCGCCCGCATCGCGGTCGACAAGATCAACGCCGAGGGTGGCGTGAACGGCTGCCAGCTCGTCCTTGAGGCGGTCGACACGGAGACCAACCCTGACAAGGGTGCTCAGATCGCGACCGAGCTGGTGAGCAAGGGCGCCAAGATGCTTCTCGTCACGTGCGATTACGACGTGAACGCGAAGTCCTCCCAGGTGGCGCAGGATGCCGGCGTGCTCGTCGTGGCCCCCTGTGTCGGTGACACCATCATGGGCCCGGATGCCGGACTGACCCTGGGCTTCTCCCTGGGCTCGGCAGTGCCGGGTGAGGCCGCGATCATGGCGGAGTACGCCTACGAGACCTTCGGTCCGAAGGCAGCACTGTTCAAGGACATGTCCATCAAGTACACGCAGAGCCAGTGCAAGGCGTTCGAGCAGCGCTGGACCGAGCTCGGCGGCTCGATCGTGGCCGCACCTGAGTTCAGCCAGACGCCTGAGGGAACCCTCGCTGCACCGGTGACGGCGCAGGTGTCGGAGATCAAGAAGGCCTCACCCGACGTGGTGGCGCTGTGCTCCTACCCCGGCGGCGGTGCTGAGGCCCTCGCGGCTCTGCGCAGCGGTGGCGTGGACGTTCCGACCATCTCCGGCTTCGGCATGGACGGTGCGTTCTGGCTGGGTGCGGTTCCGGACCTGAGCAACTTCTACTTCGTGACGTACGCGTCGGTGTTCGGTGACGACCCGAACACGAAGGTCCAGGACCTGCTGGCGGCCTTCAAGGAGAAGACCGGCCAGGATGCGGCCACCTCTGGCCTGATCACGGGAGCCTCCTCGGTCGAGGCCTTCAAGATCGCGGCGGAGCAGGCTGGGTCCTTCGACGGTGCGGCTCTGGCTCAGGCTCTCGAGTCGTTCAGCAACGTGGACCTCACGGCGGGACCGACCTCGTTCTCGCCTGAGCTCCATGTGAACGTCACGCGGCCCATGGCCGTCATGCAGATCCAGGACGGAAAGCACTCGTTCATCGAGTACACGACGGCGGAGAAGCCCGTTCTGAACTAGTTCCACCGCATGTCAGTCCATTGAACGGAGGCGGTGCAGGGTGTGCGACCCGGGCACCGCTTCCGCTCCGTCCAGGGGAGACTCAGTGACCGAGATGCTCTGCGCGTCGGGCATCGTGAAGTCCTTCGGAGCCATATCGGTTCTGGAGGGGGTCACGATCGACATTCCGCGGGGATCCGCCGTCGGGCTGCTAGGACCCAACGGCGCCGGCAAGACGACGCTGGTGAACATCATGACCGGCTACGAGCCGGCCGATCAGGGGACTGTCACCCTCGACGGCACAGTGCTCGACGGCCAGACCCCCCAACGCCGCGCCGCAGCGGGGCTTGCTCGCACCTTCCAATCCGGCCGGCTCTTCAACAATCTCACGGTTGCGGAGAACGCGGCACTGGGTGCCATCGGTGTCGGTGCCAAGGGGGCAGAGGTGCGTCGCCGGACCGTGCACTTCCTGGACATGCTCGGCCTGGTGGACGTGATGGAGGCCCCCGCGGGTGGCATGTCCCATGGCAATGCCCGACTGGTGGGCCTGGCTCGCGCGCTGACCTCCATGCCGCGCTACCTGGTCATGGATGAGCCCGCCGCGGGTCTGAACGATCACGAGGTCCCGGCCCTGCTCAACGCTCTGGATCGGATTCGAACCGAGGCAGGCTGCGGCATGCTGCTGATCGAGCACAATGTGGGCCTCGTTGCCGATGCCTGCAGCAAGGTCTTCGTCCTCGCCTCCGGCGAACTCATCTTCGCCGGCCTTCCGCAGGACGCCCTGAGGGATGAGCTTGTGCTGAGCGCCTATCTCGGCGATGCAGCCTTGGGCGGTCATGGAGCGACACCATGAGCCTTCTGGACGTCAGCGGACTCTGTGCCGGCTACGGCAAGGCACCCGTCCTCTTCGGCATCGATGTGACTGTGGGTGCGGGAGAGCTCGTGGGCATCGTGGGTCCCAACGGAGCTGGGAAGTCGACCCTGCTTGCGGCCATTGCGGGAGCTGTGAAGCCGACCGCCGGCACAGTCCGGCTCGCTGACGTCGACATCACCGGAGCCAAGCCGGAGGACATCGTGCGCCGCGGGCTGAGCCTCGTGCCGGAGGGGCGCGCCATCTTCACTGATCTGAGCGTGACGGAGAACCTTCGCCTCGGCCTGACCGGACGACGCGAGCGTCAGGGTGGCGACGAGGCGATCGAGCGCATGCGCGAGCTCTTTCCCGTTCTCACCACGCATGAGCGCTACCAGGCGGGCATGCTGAGTGGCGGCCAGCAGCAGCAGCTCGCCATCGCCCGCGCCCTCGTGGCCGAGCCGCAGGTGCTCCTCCTCGACGAGCCGAGTCTGGGTCTCGCGCCGAGCGTCATCTCCGATGTGTTCGGCACGCTGCAGCTCATTCAAGGCCAGGGAACTGCGGTGGTCGTCGTCGAGCAGCGGGCTCATCTGGTGACGCGGTTGGCGAATCGCACCTACGTGGTGCGCGACGGTCTGGTGAGGGCTCAGCTGCAGGCGAGTGACGCAGATGACGAAGCGACCCTTGCGGCGGCGTATTTCGGCGGGGGGGACGAGGCATGATCCAGACGGTCTTCGACGCCCTGAGCAACGGGGGCCTGTATGCGCTCGCCGCACTCGGGATCGGGCTCGTGTTCGGGGTCATGCGGCTGGTGAACTTTGCCCACTCCGAGCTCATCGCCTGCGCTGCATACGTTCTGGTCATCACGAATGGCCTGCCGCTGGCCGTAAGCATTGCGATCGCCATCGTGGCTACAGCGGTTCTCGCGCTGCTGATGGAGACCGTTGTCTTCAAGAGACTGCGGGCGGCCGGCCCGGCCGTCCTGCTGATCACGTCGTTCGGTGTCAGCGTCTTCCTGCAACGAGGCTACGAGATCATCTTCGGTGCCCTCCCGATCTCAGGCCAGGTGGCCGAGTGGATGACGGGGGTGTGGGAGTTCGGTGACACCACCATCACCAAGGGCAGCGTGGTCACGCTTGCCCTCGCCGCCGTCCTCCTCGCGGCCATGTGGTTCTTCATCGATCGCACCACCCTGGGCCTACAGATCAGAGCCGCCTCGAGCGACTTCCGCACGGCCCGTCTGCTCGGCGTGCGCTCCAACCGGGTGATCGCGACTGCCTTCGTCCTGAGCGGCGTGCTTGCAGCAGCCGTCGGCTTCGTGGCCGTGACCCAACGGGGCTCGGTCGACCCGCTCTTCGGCCTCAACATCACCATCCTGGCGCTGGTCGGAACCGTCATCGGCGGACTCGGCAGCCTTCCCGGCGCCGCCCTCGGAGGCTTCCTGGTCGGCGCGACCATCAGCGTCCTGAACTCTGTCCTCGGCAATGCGCGGGTCTTCACCTACGCGTGGCTGTACGCACTGGTCGTCGTCGTTCTCCTCGTCCGTCCCGGCGGGATCCTGTCCGGCAACGCGGGTAAGGAGCGTGTCTGATGTCCTTGATCACGCATGGTGGAGAGATTCCCGAGTCCGAGGTCGTGCTCCGGGGCGTCACCCGTTTCCGCTGGGAGGAGCTGCTCGCGCCGATTCTGCTCGTGGTGGTGCTCTCCTACGGCGCCAGCCGCATCTCGGCGTCGATCTCCTTCCTGGTCCTTGGAACTCTGTCAACGCTGGTCATGGTCCTCGCCCTGCAGGTCTTCATCGGCAACAGCGGAGTCCTGTCCTTCGGGCAGTCGGCGTTCGCCATGGTCGGTGGCTTCGCGAGCGGCCTGGCCACGGTGCCGCTGAAGATCAAGGAGAACGTCCTCGACGGACTCTGGGGACCCCTGCAGACCCTGCAGATGGGGCTCTGGCCGAGCATCGTGCTGGCGATGGTGGTGGCCGGTTCCTTCGCCTTCATCACGGGCTTGTTCCTGATGCGCCTCAACGGCCTGTCGGCTGGCATCGCCACCTTCGCGCTGCTCATGGTCGCGGACAGCGTCATGTTCAACTGGAAGCTGATCGGCCCGGCTGCGCAGGTGCTTCCCCAGATCCCGAAGTTCGCCTTTGTCGACGAGGCCATCGGGATTGCCATTGTCGCGATCGTCGTCGCGTACTTCTTCGGCATCTCCCGTCGGGGGCGACTGCTGCGCGCGACGCGGGAGGACGGCCTGGCCGCTCGGGCCCTCGGTGCGAACACATGGCGCCTTCGGGTCCTTGCCTTCACGCTCTCGGGCGCGATGGCAGGCGTGGCGGGAGCCATGTACGGGCACTATGCCGGCGCACTGAGTGTGCGGGACTTCTATCTGGGCTTCACCTTCACGACGCTGGCCATGCTGGTGATCGGAGGCACCGGAAGTGTCTGGGGAGCTGTTGTCGGCACGGTGGTCGTGGCGGGCATCGGTCAGGTGCTCTTGATGCTCGAGCAGGGCCTGTCACTCGGCACCCTGGTCGTGACCGTCCCCAACGGCACTCGGGGCCTGGTGATCGCTGCTGCGCTCGTGGTGATTCTGATGTGGAGACCCGGCGGCATCACGGGTGGGCGTGAGTTCCGACTGCCCCGGCGTCGCGTGCGGTCCTGATCAGCCTGCCATGAAGCGGCCGCCATTGACGTCAAGCACGGTTCCGGTGATGTACGACGAGGCATCGGAGGCGAGGAAGAGGACCGGCTCCACGCATTCGCGCAGCTCGGGCATGCGACGCAAAGGGATGCTGTCCAGGACCTCGTTGCGCTCGGCCTCGGCCATGGCGTCGAACATGCCCTGCAGCCGACCGGTCAGGAACAGGCCCGGTGCTATCGCGTTGACGCGAATCCCGTCGGGACCGACCTCTCTGGCCAATCGGCGCGTCAAGCCGAGGAGCCCGGCCTTCGCTGCGGCGTACGGGATGCCGGTGACCGGACTGGTGGTGCGCCCGCCAATCGAGGAGAAGGTGACGATGGCGCCGGCGCCGCGGGTGCGCATATGGGGCACCACCGCCTGCGCACAGTGGAAGGTGCCCTTGATGTTGACGTCGATGACGAGGTCGAGGTCGGCCGGTGAGATGTCCTCGAGGTCCCGTGGCGTTCCGAGGCTTCCGCCCGCCGCCGCGATGAGGATGTCGATCCCGCCGTGGTCGGCGGCGATGCCGTTCATGGTCCGGTGCACGGCCTCCGAGTCGCGGACGTCGAGGACGACCCCCGTCACCCGCGTGCGCCCGAGGGCCTCGAGATGCACGACGGCCGCCGCGACGGCGTCGCCATTGGCGTCGATGACGGCCACGCTGGCACCCTCGGCCAGGAGGGCTTCGCACAGGGCCAGGCCGAGACCGCCTGCCCCACCGGTGACGACGGCCACCCGATCGCGGAACCGCAGGTCTGGGCCGCCGCCCGTGAGGACTGAGTTCATGACGGCATCCTCCACCTTGGTCCACGATCTTCTTGCGGCCGCGTCAGTATCTCGTACAATTTCCGATAGTCAAATAACCGCTAGACACCGGCGCCCGATCCTGCTGCGCACCGGATGGTCTGGACAAAGGGGTGTGGCATGAAGGTCGCCGTCATCGGTGGGGGTCCGGCCGGGCTGTACTTCTCCAGCCTGATCAAGCAGGTGCGGCCGGAGACCGAGATCACGGTATGGGAGCGGAACGCCCCTGACGACACCTTCGGATTCGGCGTCGTGTTCAGCGACCAGACCTTGAGCGGCATCCGGGCCTCCGACCGCTCGGTGTTCGAGGAGATGGGGCGGTCCTTCGCGTACTGGGACGATCTCGACGTCACCTACCGTGGAGAGATGACCACGATCGGGGGCAACGGCTTCGCCGCGATGTCCCGCAAGCAGCTGCTCAACGTCCTGCAGCGCCGAGCCATCGAGCATGGCGTCACGATCCACTTCTGCACCGAGGCGCCCGATGTCGAGACCCTCATGGCCACCCATGATCTCGTGATCGCGTGCGACGGCATCAACAGCGCCGTTCGCGAGCAGTACGCCGACGTCTTCGGCACGACCGTCGACCCTCGGGAGTGCAAGTACATGTGGCTCGGCACCGACCGCGTGTACGAAGCCTTCGAGTTCTTCGTGGAGCACACCCCGTGGGGCATCATGCAGGTGCACGCCTACCCCATGGATGCCCAGCAGAGCACGTTCATCGTCGAGATGCACGAGGATGTCTGGCGTGCCGCTGGCTTCGACCGCGTCGACGCCTCCACGCTCGGCGTGGGCGAGAGCGACACCGAGAGCATCGCCCGCGTCGCGGAGATCTTCGCGGATGCACTCGGCGGCCACTCCCTGATCGCCAACAACAGCAAGTGGATCTCCTTCCGGACAGTCCGCAACAAGACGCTCGTCCACGGCAACCTGGTGCTGCTGGGCGATGCCGCACACACAGCCCACTTCTCCATCGGCTCTGGCACCAAGCTGGCGATGGAGGACGCCCTCGCCCTCGCCGCATGCATCATCGAGCAGCCGAATGTCGAGGCTGCCCTCAAGGCGTTCGACGAGGAACGCGGCCCGGTCATCAAGAGCACTCAACGGTCAGCCCAGGCAAGCCTCGAGTGGTTCGAGGAGCTCGGGCAGTACGCGGATCAGGACCACATCCAGTTCGCCTTCAACCTGATGACCCGCAGCCGTCGGATCACCTACGACAATCTGCGCGAACGCGACCCGGAGTTCGTGGCGCGGGTCGACGCGTGGCTTCTGGCCACCGGCATCGAAAGTGGACGAGTCCCGGCAGACACCACTGCACGACCGCCGATGTTCCTGCCCTTCCGCATGCGCGGCCTGACCCTGCCCAATCGGGTGGTGGTGTCGGCCATGGACATGTACTCCTCGACGGACGGCGTGCCGGGCGACTTCCACCTCGTGCACCTGGGCTCCCGAGCCCTCGGCGGTGCGGGCCTCGTCATGACCGAGATGGTGTGCACATCGCCTCAGGGCCGGATCACCCCGGGCTGCGCGGGTCTGTGGAACAGCGAGCAACTGCAGGCATGGCAGCGCATCGTCGCCTTCGTCCACACCACACAGGCGAAGCTCGGCATCCAGCTCGGTCACTCAGGACGCAAGGGCTCCACGAAGCTGATGTGGGATGGAATCGACCAGCCGCTCGACGAGGGCAACTGGCCGCTCATCGCCCCGTCGCCGCTGCCATATCTCGAGGTCAGCCAGGTTCCGGCGGAGATGACGCGGGCAGACATGGATGCGGTCCGGGAGGAGTTCGTCAACTCGACGAGGCTCGCGGCCGAGGCGGGCTTCGACCTCCTCGAACTGCACTGTGCGCACGGGTACCTGCTGTCGAGCTTCCTGACGGGAATCAGCAATCACCGCACGGACGAGTACGGCGGCTCGCTGGAGAATCGACTGCGCTTCCCGCTCGAGGTTTTCGACGCGGTGCGTGCGGCGTGGCCGGTCGATCGGCCCATGAGTGTGCGCATCTCGGCCAGCGACTGGGTGGATGACGGGCTCACGCCGGAGGAGTCCGTGCTCATCGCTGAGGCGTTCGCGGCTCGGGGCGCCGACCTCATCGATGTATCGACCGGCCAGACGACACCCAAAGCGCGACCTGCATACGGACGCTCCTATCAGACGCCGTTCGCCGATCGGATTCGCAACAGGGTCGGTGTCGCGACCATGGCCGTCGGATCGATCAGCAGCTGGGATGACGTCAACACGATCATTGCTGCGGGAAGGGCGGATCTGTGCGCGCTGGGCCGACCGCACCTGTACGACCCCGCATGGACCCTTCATGCGGCCGCCGACCAGGAGTACCGGGTGCCGTGGCCGGTTCAGTACCTCGCCGGAAGCCGCAAGCCCCCAGCTGGCCGCAGCGAGGATCCCAAGCCGCGGTTGGAGCTGGTCAAGGCCTCCGACAGCGCCAGCCGGCCGAGCCGGTGGATCCCCGGAAGGACGACCTGAAGGACCTCCAACTGACTCCCTGCCGGTGTAGCGTCCCCTCACCGGTCCCCGATCGAAAGGAACTGCAGCCATGGCTGATCTCTCTGCACTCGCATCCGCGATCGTCGACGGTGGCGTCGAGGTGGTTGATCTGACCTCTCCGCTCCATAGCGGAACTCCCATCCTGGCCCTGCCGCCGGAGATGGGGCAGACGGCGACCTTCGAGCTGGAGCTGATCAGCCGGTACGACGACAGGGGTCCGGCGTGGTACTGGAACAACTTCCGCACAGGTGAGCACACCGGCACGCACTTCGACGCGCCCATCCACTGGGTCACGGGTCAGAATCTCGATGACGTCAGCCAGGTGCCTGCCCAGCGTCTGGTGGGTCCTGCGTGCGTGATCGACAAGACGAGTGATGTCGAGGCGAATCCGGACTACTGCCTGACAGTCGATGACATCAGGGCCTGGGAGTCCGAGCACGGGGCCATCCCGGCGGGTGCGTGGGTGCTGTACCGGACAGGGTGGTCCAAGTACGGTGACGACCCGGCGAAGTTCGCCAACGCCGACGCCAACGGTCCCCACACACCGGGCATCACGCCGGACGCCGCCCGTTACTTCGCCGAGCAGACGCAGATCCTCGGCTGGGGTGTGGAGACCGTGGGCACCGATGCCGGGGGAGCCTTCGGATTCGAGCCGCCCTTCCCGTGCCACTCGCTGTTCCTCGGCAACAACAAGTACGGCATCACGCAGCTCCGAAACCTGGATCGGCTCCCGGCGACTGGCGCCATCGTCATCGCCGCTCCGCTGCCCATCGTCAAGGGGTCGGGAAGTCCCTGCCGGGTGCTTGCGCTCGTCTCGCGCTCCTGACGAGTGGTGTAAGCAGGATTCAGACTCGCGACAATGCCTCGCGCAGTCGGGATCCGGAGTCGTCCGCGAGGGCTGCTGCCCGCAGGGATGCCACGGTGTCTGCAGCCTGCGGCAGCCCCTCCAGACGTGGCAGTGCGTCGATGATGGCGTCGAAGTTCGCCAGTCCCCGAGCATGGGTCTCGCCGTAGCCCTTGATCAGCTGCTGGCACAGGATGATCTGCAGCGCCGTGTCGGTGTTGCGCTGTTCGACAGCTTTGGTCAGCCAGGCATCGATGCGCTGCTGCTCCTGGCCGAAGCGCAGTGAGCGACGGCGGATGGGCTGCATGCGAGCGAGCACGTAGAGCACGGTGAACCCCCAGACGCTCGTCGTCTGGATGATCAGCCCCTTGTGCGTGGTCTTGTGGACGAGCCAGCGGAAGGGTCGGCTGCGCAACAGCCACCTGCCGAGGGCGGTCGGGAGGGTATCGGTGATCTCCTCGATCTGGGGATGCAGGAACTCGCGAACCTGCATGACCTGCGACTCGTTGACCCGAGCCTCGTCCCGGACCCGGGTGAAGCGACGCTGGCGGGTCTTGTGAAACGCAACACGGATGGTGTCCTCGTAGGTCATCCACAGGGCCACATACCGGGCTGCAGCGGTGGTCAGCTCGGCAGCTCCCTCGGGGTCAGGTTCGATGGCCGAGATGCGGGCGACCCGATCGAGGTACTCGTCGGCATAGTGGACGTCCTGGTACTCGGCGGTGCGCTTGATGCCCTGGACGAGCATCCACCGAGAGGCTCGGGGGAACTCCAGGATTCGCAGCGCCTGTGCGCGGAGACGCTCGCCGACAAGCGCCTCCGGGCTCTGCTCGGCGCGCGCGACGTCCGCGGCGTCCGGTTCGACATGATCGGTCGGAGCATCGGCGGGGCGAGTGCCGATGGAGATGTCGACGGTGGGCCGCAGTGACCTCTCGGCAGCCACAAAGCCTGCATCGAAGGCCCGCAGGCTTGCCTCGATTCCCTTGCCACCCGAGCGGATGGTGGCCTCGAAGGCAGGCCGGTCGAAGGGAAGGGCTCCGGACGCGGCCAGTGCTCCGAGGAGGGAGGCGCTGATGACGCTGCCTGCATCCTCGGCCACCTTTGCGAAGTCGGCCCGAATGAAGGTCCGGGACGATCCCTGGCAGGCCGAGATGAGCTGCTGAGCATCGATGCGGCCGTCGCCCATCGCGGTGCGCTCGGGCATCGCGTAGACCCGGTTCGTGGAGGCGATGAGTGTCGTGCGATCCGGGGTCGAGAATCCGCGTTGGATCGCTCGGCCGGCCTCCATGAGCTCCGAGGCGATGACCACGTCGACCTCGCCGGGTGTGGGCATCGTGCTCAGCACCGGCTCGCCGGCACCCGCCACCCTCGGCAGCAGCTCGACGTAGTACACGGTCGCCCCCGTGCGCTGTGCGACGCCGGCGACGGACGTGTTCTGGGCGAACCACCCGTTGTCCTCGGCCACGGCCACCACCCAGTCGGCGAGGACGCCGCCCCCCTCACCGCCCATCGCGAGGATGGCGAGGGTGATGGGACGCAGGCGCGTCGCCGATGGTGCGGCCGGATCGGCGAGGAGGGTCATGCCTGAGGCTCGATCCCGAGCAGTCGTCTCTCCATGCCCCGCTGCAGGAAGCCGATCCATGCCGCACGAGCGCGCTGGCGCAGGCGGTCCCAGCGGCCGGGGTTGCTGATGATCTCAGTCCGATAGAACGAGGGGCACAGCGCAGCGGCGTGGGCGTTCTCGCCGCACAGGCCGCAACCGACGCACGTGTTGAGCACGGTCGCCACGGGGTCGGTCCTCATGGGATCCGGATTCGGCCCGATGGTCAGCGACGGACATCCGGAGATGCGGATGCATGAGTGATCGCCCGTGCACGTCTCCGGATCGACACCGAACCGCTCGCGCACGACGCGCTTGCCCTCGGAGATCCGCTTGGCCATCAGGGGCTTCTCCCTGCGCTGGCGATTGAGCGTGCACTCGCTCTGGGCGACGATCACCTTGGGGCCGCCCTCCCGAGTGGTCAGCGCCTCCTTGAAGAGCTCCTTCATCTCTGCGACCTTGAAGGTGTTCGTCATGGTGCGCGCCCACGTGACTCCCACGCCCCGAACGGCTCGCTCGATCGGATGGCGGGTAGAGCGGATCGGGTTCTCCGCCTGCGAGGAGAGAATGTCCTGACCGCCCGTGGCTGCGCTGTAGGCGTTGTCGACGATCACGAGGAGCTGATCGTTCTCGTTGAAGACTGCGTTGCCGACTCCGCTGGTGAGGCCGTTGTGCCAGAACCCTCCATCACCCATGAAGGCGATCGTGCGCTTGTCGGCAGCCTTTCCGTTGAACGCGGCGGCACTCGCAGAGCCGAGACCGTAGCCCATGGTGGTGGCGCCGATGCTGAATGGCGCGTTGATCGAGAACAGGTGGCATCCGATGTCGGCGCTGACATGGTGCTCGGTGCCGAGCTCCTTCTCCGCGAGCTTCAGGGCAGCAAAGATCGGACGCTCGGGGCACCCTGTGCAGAAGCCGGGTGGTCGTCCCTGCACGAGATCGGGGGCGACACGAGGGGCAAAGGGGGAGCCCGGGTCGCTGTCCGGAAGGGCGACCGTCGGCAGGGCGTCCTCGTCGATGAGGCCGGGGGTGTACCGCCGGAGGAAGGCGAGCACGCCCCGCGTGACAGCAGTCGGGGTGTACTCCCCGGCGACGGGCAGCAGGTCCTTGCCGTGCAGGACCGCAGCGGCATCCCTACGACGGAGGATGGCCTGGATGTTCTGCTCGATGTAGTCAGGCTGACCCTCCTCCACGAGGAGAACGGCGCGCTTGCCCTCGCAGAAGTTGACGACCTCGTCGTCGATCACTGGGTAGGTGACGTTCATGACGTACAGCGGGATCTCGCTGTTTCCGAAGGCGTCCGACAGTCCCAGAAGCTCGAGGGATCTGTTGACGGTGTTGAACAGGCCCCCCTGCAGGATGATGCCGACGTCGTGCGCGCCGTCGTTGACGACGTCGTTGAGGCGGTTCTCTGTGATGTACCGGACAGCGGCGGGCCAGCGCTGGGTCACCTTCTCCTGCTCGTGCAGGAAGCTCATCGGGGGCAGCACGATCCGATTGAGATCACGCTGCGGATTCTCGATGGCCTCCTTCAGCGTGAATTCGGGGCGCCGGTTGTCCTTCGCGGTGAACGTGCCATGGAGATGGCATGAGCGCAGGCGCAGTTCGAGCATGACCGGGGTGCTGCTCGCCTCTGACAGGCGGAAGCCGTGCTCCACGGAGTCGACGATGGCCGTCAGGCTCGGCCGCGGGTCCAGCAGCCACATCTGGGACTTCATCGCGAATGCGTGGGAGCGCTCCTGCATGATGCTGGAGCCCTCCCCGTAGTCCTCGCCGACGATGATCAGCGCGCCGCCGCGCACTCCGCCCGAGGCCAGGTTCGCCAGGGCATCGGACGCGACGTTCGTGCCCACGGTCGACTTGAAGGTGATGGCCCCCCGGAGTGGGTAGTGCACTGAGGCGGCGAGCATGGCGGCCGCGGTCGCCTCCGAGGCGGAGTTCTCGAAGTAGACGTCGAGCTCGTCGAGGATCTCCCGGGCATCGCCCAGGACGTCCATGAGGTGGGAGATAGGGGCGCCCTGGTAGCCGCCGACGTACGCGACGCCGGACTGGAGCAGCGCCTTGGTCACCGCGAGGATCCCCTCGCCGTGAAACTCGTGACCCGCCCCTACCCGCAGTTCCTGAACCTCGGTGGCGAAAGAACGCTCAGCCATCGGACTCCCTCAGCCGTGTGACGCCAATCTTCGCCCGGGAACGTGCGCCCCGCAGGTCCGGGGCCCGTGATGGTCCCCGGCTGCTTCCCGGTTCTATCGCCTGAATTTGACGACCGTCAGTTTAGAGGCACATGCGGGGGAGCGCCAGAGGTGGCTCGTGGTCAGGCCTACCGCCCGAGGAGCCGCGAGGCCACGAGGAATCCCGATCCGCCGCCGAGCCCGGGGCCGGGGTGCGTCGAGGCGCCGATGTGCCACAGCCCCCGGATCCCGGTGCCATGGCCGGTGGCCGTCGACAGGGGTCGCCACGCGGCGTACTGGTCGACCCGGCAGTCACCGGCGTAGGGGTCGCCTCCGACGAGATTGACGTTCATGCCCTGCAGTTCGGCGGGCCCGAGGGTGATCTGCTCGAGTCGGGCGGACCTGATGTTGGTGATGTGCGGCTCGAGCTGCGCGATCACCCGGTCGGCGTACGCGTCGCGCACGTCGGGCGTCCAGGTTCCGTCACCGGGGTCGATCTCGCCGGCGAGATCGCCGGTGATGCGGCGCGGGTTCTCCTGGAGCTGGATCCACAGCAGGCCCCTGCCTTCGGGCACCCGGCTGGGGTCCACGGTCGCCGGCTGGCCCACGACGATGGTGGGCCGGCGGGCGAGCCAGCCGCGGTTGGCGGCATTCACCGACTCCGAGAGGGAGTCCGTGCTGTCGAGGACATGCACGAGTGCTGTACCGGCAAGGCGGTCGTCCGACGCCCAACGAGGTGGCTCGCTCATGGCCACGTGAATCTGCATGGCCGCTCGTCCGAATCGGAACCGATCAGCGGCCGCGCGACGCTCTGCGGGAACCGGTGCCCCCGCGAGGAGTCCGTCGTACAGGG
Source organism: Candidatus Nanopelagicales bacterium (assembly GCA_044233495.1). Classification (GTDB taxonomy): domain Bacteria; phylum Actinomycetota; class Actinomycetes; order S36-B12; family S36-B12; genus UBA10649. The sequence goes on along the minus strand of JBIIJX010000017.1, from coordinate 8,225 downwards.
CGGCGGGGGTGACGGACGCGAGCACGGCTCTGCGGGCCCGCAGCCGGCGCCCATCCGCCAGCTCCACCCCGGTGGCACGCGACCCGGACGTGGTCACCCGGACGACCTCGGCGTCGGTCAGTGCCGTACCCCCGGCATCCGTGACCAGGTCGACGAGCGCCTGCACCACCTGTCGGCCGCCACCGACCGGCACGGGCATGCCGCCCATCGCGATGGCCGCAGCGATGACCTTGGTGATGAAGGCGCTGGCCGCGTCGTCGGGTCCCAACCCGTTGTGGAGCGCCCATGGCAGCAGGAGTGCCTTGGTGACGGGCGACGTGAAGGTCCGATCCGCCCACGGGGCGCCGGGCTCGAGCAGCTCGGCGCCGCTGGCGATCAGGCCCTGGCGGCCGAGCTGCCGGTAGGCGCCCCATCCGAAACGCAGCGCCGATCGGCGCCAGAAGTCGGTGCCGAGCAGACCGAAGGCGAGATTGGCCTTGCTGCCGAAGTCGGCCATCGTCGCCTGCCATGCCTCGAGGTCGCCCAGGGCCGCGAACTGAGCCGCTGCCGCCTCCGGATCGGTCGAGAGCACGGCCGTCCCATCCGCACAGGCGACTCCGGTCGGCTGTGCGGTGTTCGTGAAGACGACCCCCCGCGCCGCGAGGTCCGGGGCGAGCGCGGCGTAGGCGGGGCCGCCGACAAACAGAGGGTGCCAACTGGACAGCAGTTCGATGGTGAAACCCGGGACGTGCGACGTCGAGGTGGCGATGGCACCGCCCAACGTCGCGTTGCGCTCGCAGAGGGCTATCCGCCAGCCGGCCTTGGCCAGCAGCGATGCGGCGACCAGGGCGTTGATGCCGCTGCCCACGATCACGCCGTCGTACTCGTCACCATCGGCTGACATGGTCACTCCTTCGAGACGGTGTGGTCAGGGTGTGCTCAGGGCGGCGGTCGTGGCGGTGCATTCCTGAGGGGAAAACGTATATCGCGGATGTGTCGACCGTCAGGACTCCGTAGGATCTGCCGGCATGACCACGGATGTCATCGTCATCGGGGCAGGGGTCAACGGGCTCTCTGCGGCCGCGCTCCTGGCCGTCAAGGGCCGGCGCGTGCTCGTGCTGGAGGCGAATGACGAGCCCGGCGGGGCCGTGAGAACCGCCGAGGTGACAGCTCCGGGCTTCCGTCACGACCTGTTCGCCATGAACCTCGGCCTGTTCGCCGGAGGCCCGATCAACGCGGCACTCGGGGAGCGCCTTGCGGCCCACGGTTTCTCCCTCGTGCCGTCCGCGAAGCCCTTCTGCTCCGTGTTCCCCGACGGAACGATGCTCGGGGTCGAAGCCGATCCCGAGCGCACGATCGCCAACGTGGCCGACGTGGCACCGGAGGACGTCGACGCCTGGCGACGCCTGACGGACTACCTCGGGGCGACGGCCCCCACGATCATCGGTCTGCTGGGCAGTGACCTTCCGTCACGCCAGGCGGCACGAGCTCTGTGGCGTGCGCGTCGCCAACTCGGCACAGACGGCGTCCTGGAGCTCGCTCGACTGGCGCTGTCGTCGACGCGCGCCTTCACCGAGGAGAACTTCCGCTCGCCCAAGACTCGTGCACTCATGGCCTCGTGGGGAATGCACCTTGACTTCGCCCCCGATATCGCCGGAGGGGCCCTGTTCGCCTTCCTCGAGACCATCGGCGGCCAGCTCTTCGGCATGGTGATCGGTCAGGGCGGCGCGGACACCATGATCACGGCCCTCGTCGGTGTCATCGAGGAGGCGGGCGGGGAGGTGCGCTGCGGGGCGCGGGTCGACGAGGTCCTCGTGGAGTCCGGCCGTGCGGTGGGGGTACGCCTGGCGTCGGGGGAGCGCATCGCGGCATCTAGGGCCGTGCTCGCGAACGTCAATCCGCGACTCATCCCGGACCTGCTCCCCGCGTCGGAGCAGCAGCGCCCGGCTGTGGCCCGCGCTCGCTCCTTCCGTCCCGGTCTCGGCACGATGATGATCCACCTTGCCCTGGAGGACCTACCCGAGTGGCGTGCTGCCCAGGCCCGAGAGTTCAACTACGTGCACATCGGGCCCTACCTCGACGACATGGCCATGGCGTACACGCAGGCGGCTGCGGGTGACCTGCCCGATACTCCGACGCTCGTCGTCGGCCAGCCCACGGTCACCGATCCCAGCCGAGCCCCTGAGGGGCGCCACGTGCTCTGGGTGCAGGTTCGCGTGCTGCCGCTGGAGCCTCGAGCCGGCTCGTGGGATGAGATCGGTGAGGCCTATGCCGACCGCGTGATCGCCAGGATCGAGGAGTACGCACCGGGGCTGTCGTCCCGGATCATCGCCAGGCACGTCATGACACCTGCCGACCTGCAGCGGTCGAACGCCAATCTGGTGCTGGGAGACTCGCTCGGAGGCAGTCACCACCCAGCGCAGTACTTCTTCCTGCGTCCCGTGCCGGGCTGGTGGCGTCATCGTTCGCCGGTGGACCGCCTGTACGTGTGCGGTGCCGGCACGTGGCCGGGCGGCGGCGTGGGTGGCGGCAGCGGCGCGATGGCCGCCGACGCGATCGGCTGATCAGGCGCGGTAGGGACCGAAGTCCGGCAGCCGCTTCTCGGCGAAGGCAGCCCCGCCCTCCTTGGCCTCGTCCGTCTGGACGAACAGGCCGAGCACGTCGAAGGCGAGGGACTGGATGCCGGCCATGTGGTCGGTGTCCGCGTTGAAAGAGTGCTTGAGGGTCCGCAGGGCCGTGGGGGACAGGGCGCATGCCTTGCGACCCCACTCCAGGGCCAGGGGCATGAGCTCCTCGGGCGCCACGACACGGTTCACCAGGCCCCAGCGCTCGGCGGTCTCGGCGTCGTACTGGTCGCAGAAGAACCAGATTTCCCGTGCTCGCTTCTCTCCGACGACACGGGCCAGGTAGGCACTGCCGAATCCGGCATCGAACGAACCCACCCGCGGCCCGACCTGCCCGAACCGTGCGGTCGTGGAGGCGAGGGACACGTCGCAGAGGACGTGCAGCACGTGCCCTCCGCCGATGGCGAAGCCGTTGACGGCCGCGATGACGGGCTTGGGGATCTGACGGATGAGGTGGTGAAGGCGCTCGATCTCGAACATGCCCATCTCGGTCTCGCCGTAACCACCGGTGAGTGCGCGCTCCTTCTGGTCTCCGCCGGTGCAGAACGCCTTCTCGCCGGCACCCGTCAGCACCACCGCACCCACGGAGCCGTCGACCCATGCGTACCGGAACGCGTAGATCAGCTCGTCGACGGTCCGCCCGCGCAGCGCGTTGTAGCGCTCCGGGCGGTTGATCGTGATGACGGCGACGCCCTCGTCGACCGTGTACGCGATGTCGGTGAACTCATCCGGACGGATCATGGAACCTCCACTAGTACGGCGATGCCGAGCCCGACACCGATGCATGCGGTCGCCACCCCGAGGTGACCGCCCGATCGCCGAAGGCCGCGTGCCGTGTCGACTACCACGCGGGCTGCCGAGGCTCCCACCGGATGTCCCATGGCGATGGCTCCGCCGTCGGGGTTGACACGGTCGACCGGTATCTCCGGCAGTTCGTCGAGCACGGTCAGCACCATGGCCGCGAAGGCCTCATTGATCTCGAAGCGGTCGATATCCGCGAACGTCAGTCCCTGACGTGCGAGCAGCTTGCGCATGGCAGGTACGGGTGCGTCGGCGAACGCGTCAGGTTCCACGGCCACCACGGCAGCGCCGCGGATGACGGCAAGGGGCGACAGGCCGAGGTCCAGGGCCCGGTCCATCGTCGTCACAAGCGTCGCCACCGCGCCGTCATTGATGGGTGAGGCATTGCCCGCCGTGACGCTTCCCTCGCGCGTGAAGGCCGGCGCCAGCTCCGCCAGGGTGGCCAGGGTTGTGCCCGGCCGGACCGACTCGTCCCGTGCCACGGATCCGACGGGAATGACGAAGTCGTCGTGCAGGCCGGCATCCCAAGCCGCACTCGCCAGGGTGTGGGAGCGCACGGCCCACTCGTCCTGGGCCAGCCGGCCGATGCCGCGCTTCTCGGCGCTGCGCTCGGCGCATGCTCCGAGGCTGTCCGTCCAGTGGCGGGGGAAACGCTCGTTGACGAGGCGCCAGCCGACTGTGGTCTGGTGCACCGGCAGTTCCGCCGCCGGGCCGTCGAAGCCGTCGTAGTCCGTGCGCCGTACGACGTAGGGAGCGCGAGTCATCGACTCCACGCCGCCGGCGATGACGACATCCATGTCCTGGCTGCGCACGGCACGAGCCGCGCTGACGATGGCCTCGGCTCCGGACCCGCACAGGCGGTTCAACGTGACGCCTGGAACCGTGACGGGCATGCCTGCGAGCAGCGCGCCCATGCGCGCCACGTTCCGGTTGTCCTCGCCCGCTCCGTTGGCGTCGCCCATGACGATGTCGTCGATCTCGGCTGGGTCCAGCGCCGGAACACGCTCCAGCAGCGCCTGCAGGGTCTGCCCGAGCAGGTCGTCGGGGCGGATCCCGGTCAGCCCGCCGCGGTTCTTGCCGAAGGGGGTCCGTACGGCCGCCGCGAGCACCGGTCGCACGTCTGCCATGTAGCGTATTATTGTCGATCGACAAGGACACGCACAACGCAAGGGTCATGGCGGGAGGACGGATGCCGGACCGCCACAGCCTGCGCTGCCTGGTTACCGGGGCCAGCCGGGGCATCGGAGAGGCCATCGTCGCGCGGCTCGCAGGTGAAGGCCACCGCATCGCCCTGACCGCCCGCACGGCCACCGATCTCGTTCGCGTGGCCGAGGCGACGAGTGCGGAGACTCTCGTGCTCCCCTGGGACGCCACGTCACCCGAAGCCGGCGATGCCGTGGTCGGCGAGGTCGTCCGCGCCTGGGGTGGGATCGACGTCCTGGTGCTGAATGCCGGGGAGGGTGTGGCGGCCCCGCTCGTCAGGACCGACGATGCCATGTGGGAGCAGCAGCTCGAGCTCAACCTCACCTCGCCCTTCCGCTTCATGCGGGCAGCCATTCCCGCGATGAAGGAGCAGGGATTCGGCCGGATCGTCGTCGTCGCCAGCAGTGCATCCAAGCGGGGGGAGCCCTACATCGCGGCCTACACCGCCGCCAAGCACGGAGTGCTCGGTCTGGTGCGCTCAGCCGCCGCGGAGATGGCGGCAACCGGGATCACGGTGAATGCCGTGTGCCCCGGCTACGTCGACACCGCAATGACCCAGCGCTCCATCGACGCGATCGTTGCGAAGACCGGACGCTCGCGGGAGGAGGCCGAGGCCACCCTCGCGAGCCAGCAGCCCACAGGTCGATTGGTGAGTCCGGCCGAGGTGGCCGACGCGGTGTCCTTCCTTATCCACGACACTGGGCAGATCACTGGCCAAGGCCTGAACATCGACGGCGGGAAGGTGCAGTCATGACCGTGCGACGCGTGAACCCGGGGCACCTGGCTCCGCCCATCGGCTTCAGTCACGCGGTGGTGGCCGAGGGCTCGACCATCGTCTTCCTGGCTGGGCAGACATCGCTCGACGCAGAAGGAAGAGTCGTAGGGGAGACGATGCTCGAGCAGTTCGAGCAGGCATTCGGGAATCTGCTGGCCGCTCTTGCCGAGACGGGTGGCCGTCCGGAGCACCTCGCCAAGGTCACGATCTTCTGCACGGATCCTGCCGCCTACCGCGCTCAGGCCAAGGACATCGGTGCCGCCTGGAAGCGGATGGCCGGACGCGACTATCCGGCGATGGCGCTCATCGGGATCTCGCGGTTGTGGGACGAGGAGGCCATGGTCGAGATCGAGGGGATCGCGGTCCTGCCGTGACGCAGTCGGCACTGCGAGCCCTCTGGTCCGCCCGCTCTATCGCCGTGATCGGCGCGACCGAGCGCGTGGGTGCCATGGGGCGCCTCCCGATCGACTACCTGCAGCGGTACGGCTACGGCGGCCACATCGCACCGGTGAATCCCAAGGGCGGAGAGATCCTCGGTCTTCCCGCGTACACGTCCGTCGGAGAGGTGCCCGGCCCGGTCGACCTCGCCCTGATCATGGTCCCTGCCGCGAGCGTCCCGGCGGCAGTCGTCGACTGCGCAGCAGCGGGCGTGGGCGCGTGCGTCGTCATGTCCTCGGGCTTCGCCGAGACCGGCGAGGAAGGGGCACGGGCACAGGCGGCACTGGTCGCCCTCGCCCGTGCGTCCGGCATGCGACTGATCGGCCCGAACTGCATCGGGTCAGTCGGAGGTGCGGATGCGGTCATGGCGACCTTCAGTCCGGTCTTCTCCGCGGAGTCCACGCCGCGACCTGCCGGATCGATCGCCCTGGTGAGTCAGTCGGGGGCGCTCGGATTCGGCGCCCTCTCCCTCGCTCTCGAGCGTGCGGTCCCCGTCGGCATCGCGGTCACCACGGGCAACGAGGCCGATGTGACGGCGGCCGAGGTTGCTGCTGTCGTCTCAGCGGAGCCAGGCATCTCCGGCCTGCTGCTGTACGTGGAGTCCCTCGATGACATCGCCTCGCTGCGTGAGGCGTCGGCACGCGTTCCGGTCGCGGTACTGAAGGCCGGCCGAAGCGTGGCAGGGGCTCGGGCCGCGGCGTCCCACACGGGAGCCCTTGCGACGCAGGACCGGGTCGTCGATGCGGCCCTCGCCGCCGCGGGCATCGCACGCGTGACCGACATCGACGACCTGCTCGATGCCGGGGCTGTCTTCGCGACGGGCGCCCGCATGGGAGGCCGCCGTGTCGCGATCGTGACGACGTCCGGAGGCAGCGGCATTCTGGCGACGGACGCAGTCGAGGCCGCTGGCCTGGAACTCGCCACCCTCCTCCCGGACACCGTCGCAACGCTCACGTCGATCGTTCCCGCCTACGGCAACGCGACAAACCCGGTCGACGTGACCGCAGCGGTGATGAGCGAGCCCGGGCTCTTCGAGGGCTGCCTGGACGTCGTCGCCGATGATCCGCAGGTGGACGCGATCGTCGCCTGCTTCGCGGTGCTCGTGGGAGACGACGTCACGCGAATCGCCACGGCACTGCGCGCCGTCCGTGAGCGCACGGGCTTGCCCGTGGTCGTGGCGCGCACGGGTGCCACGTCGCTCGCCCCTCATGCCGCCGCACTCCTCGCGGAGTCCAGCATCCCGGTGTTCAGCACGCCTGAGCGGGCGGTGAACTCGCTGGCGGCCCTCGCCACCGTATCGGCCCCGCGCGCGGTCATTGCGCCTGCCGCCGTGCGTGATGTGCCCGAACCACCCGACTCCGCAACTGAGGACGAGCTCAAGGCTCTCCTTGCCGGCGCCGGCCTTCCGGTCCCGGAGTCGGTCGTGGTGTCGACCATCACCGACGCCCGAGCAGCCGTCGCGGCAGTGGGGGGTCGGGCCGTTTGCAAGGCGATCGTCCCGGGACTACTGCACAAGTCCGACGCGGGTGGCGTCATTCTGAACGTGACGGAAGACTCCGTCGACGACGCCTTCTCGCGACTGCGCGCCCTCGGCGGCGATGTGCTGGTCGAGCGAATGGTCTCCGGTGGCGTCGAGGTGCTCGTCGGAGTCACCCCGAGCCACCTCGGCCAGGTGCTCACCATCGGGGTAGGTGGTGTGCTCACTGAGGTCATCGCAGATGCTGCGGTGCGCGTGCTTCCGGTGAGCGCGGACGACATCCGAGCGATGATCGAGCAGACCCGGGTCGGCACGCTCCTGGCCGGGGTGCGCGGGGCGCCGCCGTGCGATCGAGATGCCCTGGTGCGCGTGGTGCTGGACCTAGTCGAGATCACGGCCGGTTGGCAGGACGGCTTCGAGCTCGACCTCAATCCGGTCACGGTCCTGCCAGAAGGCTGCTGGATCCTCGACGCGGCATATACGCGACCACGCGAAACCTCGACAGAAGGACATCACTGATGGACGTCGGACGACTGGTCTCCCGCTCGATGCGCCGCTACCGCGATCGCATCGCACTTGACGGTCCGGAGGGGCAGCTGACGTATGGAGAGTCGGGTGCGCGCATCATGCAGCTCGCGCGTGCGCTGAAGTCCCTGGGCCTCGAGACGGGCGAACGCGTCCTCGATCTGCAGTCGAACCAGAACACCTACATCGAGACCGACCTCGGTATCAGCACGGCTGGTCTGTGTCGCGTCGCGCTGAACTACCGGCTGCACCCCACCGACTGGGTGCGGATCGCCACGGACTGCACGCCGCGCGCGCTCATCCTCGATGCGAAGTTCTGGGACGATGCCGCATCGGTGCGCGAGCTCGTCGAGCACGTCATCGTCATCAACGGCGATGCCAATGGGGCGATTCCCTACGCGCA
>JBIIJX010000246.1:0-3463 GCA_044233495.1 Candidatus Nanopelagicales bacterium | reverse complement strand
CCCGGACGCTCTCGTGTCCCTCAACTACTCCAGTGGCACCACTGGACGCCCCAAAGGTGCGATTCGCACGCACCGAAACCGCATGGCGAGCCTGCACAACATCATCACTGACTTCCTGGGCAAGGTCCCGGATGAGCGGAGCACCTGGGTGCACGCAGGCCCTGTCACACACACCAGCGGCCTGTTCGTGCTGCCGTACTACACCTTCGGCGCCCGTCAGATCGTGCAGTCGAAGTTCGACCCCGAGGACCTCGTCGACGCCTTCGAGAACCGGGGCGGGACCGCTACAGCCCTCGTGCCGACCATGGTGGCCCGTCTGCTGGCCATGCCCGACATCTCGCGGGAGCGCATGAGCAACCTGGAGATCCTCGGCTACGCGGGTGCGCCGATGCCACCCGAGCAGATCAAGCAGTGCTTCGAGCGCATCACGCCGAACATGTCCCAGTACTACGGCCTCGTCGAGGCGATTCCTCCCGTGACGGTGCTCGGCCCTGAGGACCACGCGCGTGGCATCCTCGGCGAGGCAGAGCTCCTGAACAGCGCGGGCATCCCCTGCAACGGCGTCGAGGTGCGGATAGTCGACGAGAGTGGTGCAGACGTGCCCGTCGGGGAGATCGGCGAGGTCATCACCAGGGGTGATCACATCATGCGGGGCTACTACGGCGCGGCCGGCGCCGACGCCACCGTCACGAAGGCGGTGCGTGACGGATGGCTCTACACCGGTGACCTCGGTCGAATGGACCTCGATGAGCGCCTCTACCTCGTCGACCGCAAGGGAGACATGATCATCTCCGGTGGGTACAACATCTACCCGCGTGAGATCGAGGATGTGATCGCCGAGGTGCCAGGGGTGCACGAGGTCGCTGTCGTTGGAGTCGAGGATCCCGAGTGGGGCCAGCACGTGACAGCCCTGCTGACGCTGCTGCCGGGTGCATCCGTGACTGAGGAGGCCGTGCTCGAACACTGCCGCGCCCGGATGGCCTCGTACAAGAAGCCGAAGGACGTGCGCATCGTCGACGAGTTCCCGTTGAACTCCACGGGAAAGATCGCCAAGAAGGTCCTCCGTGAGCAGTTGAACGCAGAGACGAGGGGATGAGGACCGTGGAAGAGAAGTCCGGTGAGTTTCCGTACACCCGGGGGATCAGCGCAGACCCCGGTGTCTGGACCATGGGTCAGTACGCCGGATTCGGCACTGCTCGCGAGACCAACGAGCGCTTTCGCGCGCTGCTGGACCAGGGCCTGACCGGATTCAGTGTCGCGCTGGACCTGCCGACGCAGATGGGCCTGGATTCCGATCACCCGCTTGCTCGGGGTGAGGTGGGCAAGGTCGGGGTGGCCATCGACACGCTCGCGGACATCGAGGTGCTGATGGACGGGATCGCTCTCGAGCAGATCAGTCAGGTGCGCACGACCGCCAACTCGATCGGCTACATCTGGGCCGCGATGTTCGAGGCCCTGGCCGCCAAGCGGGGCGTGGACCCCAATGAGTTCGGCATGTTCATCCAGAACGACGTCCTGAAGGAGTACTTCGCTCGAGGCACCCAGATCTTCCCGGCGCCTGCTGGCTTGAAGCTGTCGGTCGATGTCATTGAGCACATCGCTCAGCGCATCCCGCGGTGGGTCTCCCTCGCGATGAGCGGGTATCACATTCGCGAATCCGGCTCCAGTGCCGTCCAGGAGATCGCCTTCACCTTCGCCAATGCACGCGCGTACCTGGACGAGGCCATCCGTCGTGGAGTTCCGGTCGATGCCGTTGCACCAACCCTGTTCACGTTCCTGTCGAGCAACATGGACTTCCTGCCGGAGATCGCCAAGTTCCGGGCTGCTCGGCGGGTGTGGGCCCGGCTGATGCGCGAGACGTACGGCGCCCGCGATCCGCGGTCGGAGCAGTTGCGCATCTTCGTGTTCACCGCCGGCTCCTCCCTCACTGCCCAGCAGCCCCTCAACAACGCGATCCGCACCTCGATCGAGGCTCTGGCCGCAGCGCTGGGAGGGGTGCAGACGATGCACGTGTGCGCTTACGACGAGGCCCTCGGTGTGCCGACTGCGGAGGCAGCGACCCTGGCGCTGCGGACGCAGCAGATTGTGGCATTCGAGACAGGCGTCACGGAGATGGTTGACCCGCTGGGGGGAAGTGTCGTGCTTGAGCAGCTGACAGATCAGCTGACAGCGGCCATCGAGGCCGAGATGGCCGAGATCGAGCTCCTCGGGGGTGCTCTTTCCTGCATCCAGAGCGGATACTTCGCCACGGCTCTCAGCGACAGCGCCTACGCGCATGCCCTTGCCGTGGACCGGGGTGAGCGTGTGGTGGTGGGTCTCAATCGGTTCGTGACGGATCCGGTGTCCTTCGACGTCTTCACGATCGATCCTGCCAGCGAGGCCGAGCAGGTGAGCAGCCTCGCCGCCGTCAAGGCGCGCCGGGATCCGGCAGCTGTCGCAGCCGGCCTCGCCGCCGTTCGAGCGGCTGCGACGTCCGGGGAGAACGTCGTCCCTGCATGCGTGGAGGCCGTCAGCGCATACGCGACGGTGGGAGAGATCGCCGACGTTCTGCGCGACGTCTACGGTGCATGGCAGCCCATCGACACCTTCTGACGTCGGTGGCGTGTCGCACTACAGGCGCCCGTTGGGTGCCTGCGCGGCGGTCTGCATTCGTGGCATCGAGCTCGGAAGATTCGTGGCATCGAGCGCGGAAGATCGAGGGGCGTCAGAGAGAAGCCACGGCGCGGACATAGTCCAGAGCAGGCCGAGCCAGGCGGTCGTGAAGGGCGTAGAAGGTCTCGGTCGCTCGATCGCCGGGCCATCGCCCCGGCAGGAACTCCCGGGGCAGCCCGGGGTCGGCATAGGGCAGCGGTCGCCACGAGGTCAGCGCCCTGGTGTAGTCGGCGAAGGCTCGGGGGCCGTCGACGCGACCTTCTGACCGGGCCCACGCCTGGGCCATCGGTCGGTAGACGCGGGTGTATTCGGCATACATGGCGCCGATCTCATCGAGGTCCCACCACGTGGAGACCGCCTCCTTCGTCGAGCGAAAGGAGCTGTGGTCGGCGATGAAGATGTCGACGTGCTGGGCGACATCCAGACTCTCCACGACGTACCGCACGTCGGATTCGAGCTGGCGCGGCGCGATCCACAGTCCGCCTGCGACCTGGGCGAAGCCGACCCGTGCCAGTCGCGAGCGGAGGCGGTAGCGGATGTCCCGGGCCCGCTCGGGAATGGAGAAGGCCGCGAGAACCCAGCCACGGTTGGGCGGTGGGTCCCGTCTCTCGAGGACCCTGGCGTCGCCGATGTCGAAGGCGCGTCGGGCGCCTTCTCCCAGTGCATACCCGGCCGCGGTGCCTCGCCTCTCGGCCTTGAGGATGCCTCGCCTCTTGAAGCGGGACAGGGCGCTGCGCACAGACGGATCGTCTACGCCAACTTCGCGGAGCATGGTCAGCAGGGACGAAACCGAGAACCAGCCCCCGAGCTG
>JBIIJX010000128.1:0-7003 GCA_044233495.1 Candidatus Nanopelagicales bacterium | reverse complement strand
TGTCGCATCCTTCGGCGCATCCGGCCTGACCACCACCGTCTGCGGTTCGCCGTTCACCAAGTACACGGAAGCCCCGAGAGGCACCCCTGATGTCGGGATGTTCGGGTTCGACCCCGGCGGAATCGGTTCCACCACCGGCACAGTCGTGGCTACAGATGAGGATGACGGAGTCGGAGTCGGAGTTGGCTCTGGCGTTGACGACGAACCACCACCGCCACCGCCACCACCGCCGCCACCACCACCGCTGGCGGAAACTGTGAGGGTGACTGTGCTCCTACCCCCGACGGGAACGGTGGCCGAGCCTCCACCTCCAATGACGAAGGCCGCGGTCGATGCAGCAGCAGTCGGCGTTCCCGAAAGCATGCATGTGCTTTCATCGAGCGTTACACCCGGCACCAACTCATAGGTGGCAGATGGATTGTCGTAGGTGCCAGGAGTGGAATCGCACCATTGGTTCAGCGGTGTCGCCCCCACTCCGTAGAGCACAAAGGTTGTCGGCGTGATCGCCTGGCCGACAGTCGCGTTGACGGTCAGGGTCGAGGGACTTACTGATGCGACCTGGTACTTGATAATGACGATTCCACTGCCACCCTTGCCACCGGGTTGTCCGTCACCGCCGCCGCCGCCTCCCCCTCCGGTATTTGCCGTCCCGTTGGTGCCGGCGACCCCCACTCCACCACTTGCACCACCGCCGGATCCCCCGGCTCCCGCGGCTCCAGCACCAGCCCCGGCGCCACCACCACCCCCACCGCCGTACAGATCCGCCCAGCCCGAAAAGAGGCCAGAGCGCGACGCTGCGACGGCGCCCGCGCTTCCACTTCCCCCACTCGCCCCAAGACTGCTACCCACCGCCGAACCGGCGCCGGCCATGCCGGCGCCACCGCCGCCACTGGCGCCGGCAGTCGTGCCGCCGCTCGCTCCACGATCACCACCATTGCCACCTCGGCCCGTGGTCACGCCGCCAGGTCCTCCGCCACCACCCCCGTTCGCACTTTGTACGGAACTAACCGATATGCGAAAACTTGACATGTCCCCGATGGCACCGTTGTCAGCTGCTCCAGGGGACGGGGTGGGGTACACACCGCCGCCAAGGCCACCGTCTCCAACGGTGACCGTGTACGTGGTCCCTGGCACAACGCCGATTCCGGCAACGACCTTTGCCTCGGCACCCGCTCCCCCGCCACCGCCGCCGTCGTCATAGCCCCCGCCACCGCCGCCGCCCCCTGACACGAGGAGCACATCCACCGAGACGACACCTGCTGGCGGCGTCCAATCGCACGCACCGACGGTGGTGAAAGTCACGGTGTAGACCGTGGCAGCCCCCGTCCCGCTGGCGACCGGGGTTTCGCTGCAGGGCGCGGCTTGGGCAGTCGGTGCGCCAAGCACTCCCGCACCGATTGTCAGGGCGAGGGAGATCCCACCAATGAATGCTTTCGAAACGGACCTGCCCACGTGGCTCTCCCACCGCTCGACTCCTGCTTGACAGAGGACTCTGCCATATTATCTAGTGAATTTCACTATGCATTTTGCGGCTGATGGGTGGGGCACGTCTCTGGATGCCATACCTGAGCAGCTCAATCCGCATGAGGGCAGGTCTCGCCGTGCCGCTGTATCAACCCAGTCGAAGCCTGCCTCTATCGGTTGGCCGGAGTGATGCTTGGTGGCGGGCCGGCTCTCCAAGCGGGATGACCTGGCCACGACGTACTCGCCTCATTGCGCCTTCTCGACCTTCCGGCACGGAATCGGGCCGAGCTCCACGCGGCAGGGTGGGGAATGGTCCGCTTCCCGACGGCCTCATCCGGGCCGGTGCGGGACCACGGGAGCGGGCAGGTGCCGGGTTAGCATCGCTTCACGCCTATCCGGGCGCCTGAGTCATGCCGGTCGGAGGATCACGTGGGTCTGCTGGAGCGGTTCGAGGACTCCCTCGACCGGCTGGTCAACGGCGCATTCGCGCGCGCCTTCAAGGCCGAGGTCCAGCCCGTCGAGATCGCCTCCGCACTCCAGCGCGAGATCAACGACCGCGCCGCCGTGGTCGACCGCACCCGCACCGTCATCCCCAACGTCTTCGTCGTCGAGCTCTCCAACCACGACTATCGAAGGCTGGCGGTCTTCCGCGATGCCCTCCAGACGGAGCTCGCAACCCTGGTGCGCGACTACGGGGCCGAGCAGGGCTACACGCTCCTGGGTCCGGTGGACGTCACCCTCAGCCAGGACGACGAACTCGACACCGGCATCTTCCGCGTGCGCAGTGAGGCACGGGCCCAGGTGCAGGCGGCGGGCAGCCAGGAGGCGGCCCAGGCCGACCTCCGGCAGCCCCGCCTGGAGGTCGGCCCCATGGCGTACCCGCTCGTGCGCGCCATCAGCCGGCTCGGCCGCGGCAGCGACACCGACATCCGCATTGAGGATCCGGGTGCCTCCCGAAACCACTGCGAGATCGTCCTCGGGCAGCCGGTGCTGCTGCGCGACCTGAACTCGACCAACGGCACGCTCGTCAACGGCCAGAAGGTGGGCGAGGCCGAACTGGTCGACGGCACCACCATCACGATCGGGACCACCTCGCTGGTGTTCCGCACCTCCGGCCCGCAGGGCGCTCCGAACGGTTCGCACCACCGAGACGGCTGACACGTGTCCGAGCTCGCGCTCACCCTCATCCGTCTGGGCTTCCTGTCCCTGCTGTGGGCGTTCGTCCTCGTCACCGTGCTCGTTCTTCGCCGTGACCTCCGCATGCCTGCCGACGCACAGCCGGCGGGACGGTCGGGTCGCCCCCGACGAGCACAAGGACCCGCCAAGCGGCCCAAGTCCCCCCGGGCGGCCAAGGGCAAGGGGACCAAGCTCGTCGTGATCGAAGGGCCCCTCCTCGGCACCGTCATCCCCCTCACCGACACCCAGGTCACCATCGGACGCGCACCCGACTCCACCCTCGTCATCGACGACGACTACGCGTCGAGCCGCCATGCCCGCATCTACCCCGCCGAGGGCGCGTGGATCGTCGAGGATCTGGGTTCGACGAACGGCACCTGGATCGATCGGACTCGCATCACGACACCGACGGTGCTCCCGGTGGGTGCGCCGCTGCGCGTAGGGCGCACCACGATTCAGGTGCAGAAGTAGGGCCCATGGCACAGGTGCTGCGATACGCCGCCAAGTCCGACGTCGGACTCATCCGCGAGGGCAACGAGGACTCCGGATACGCCGGGCCAGCACTGCTGCTCGTCGCTGACGGCATGGGCGGCCATGCGGCCGGGGAGCTCGCCAGCGCTATCGCCATCGCAGCAGTGGCGGATCTCGACATCCATCCGCCGGATGCCTCCGACGTGCTCGGAGCGCTCGCGGACTCGATCACCGACGTCGGTGACGGGATCGCCGACGTCATCGCCGACGACCCGGACCTGACCGGGATGGGCACCACCGTCACGGGCCTGTACTGGCTCGGGGAGCGGATCGCCGTCGTGCACGTCGGCGACTCGCGCGCCTACCTCCTGCGCGGCGATGAGCTCACGCAGATCACGCACGACCACACGTACGTGCAGACCCTCATCGACGCCGGGCGCATATCCGAGGAGGAGGCCGCAGTGCACCCGCGGCGATCCCTGCTGATGCGTGCACTCGACGGGATGAATCCGGTGGAGGCTGACCTCTCGATCCGCGAGGCCCGGGTCGGCGACCGCTACCTGCTCTGCACGGATGGCCTCTCCGGAGTCGTGCGCACCGACGAGATCGCCGCCTACCTGGGCGACGGCGATCCCACCGGTGTCGTGACTCGACTCGTCGACCTCGCACTCGAGCGCGGAGCACCCGACAACGTGACGGTGGTCGTCGCCGACGTGGTGGATGTCGCCGGTGCCTCCGACGACGTGCTGCAGGGCCAGTCAGCTCGTGCCCCCGTCGTCGTCGGCGCGGCCGGAGAACCCCGTGTCCGACTGCGCCTGCCTGGCGTTCGGTTTCCCGATGACGCCCAGCCTGATCCGGATCGACCGGATGCACCGGCGCCGTTCGTCGGTGGGCCGCCGACGGCACCACAGCCGCTCATCGATGCCGAGATCATCGTTCCCGCCGCCGAGAGTGCACGCCGTGAGGCCGCACGTGACCGCCAGCGCGGTCAGGACCGCCGACGCCTCCTTCGACTGTGGGCGTGGATCGGCGGAGCGGCCGCAGTCGTCGTCCTCGTGCTCGTCGGCATGCTGATCGCCGCAACGTCCTGGTTGGGATCCCAGTGGTACGTGGGCGTCAACGAAGGCGGCACTGTGGCGGTGTATAGGGGAGTTCCGCAGAGCCTGTTCGGCTTCCCGCTCTCGAGCATGGTGTCGGACTCGCAGCTCCCGGTTGCCTCGCTGTCGTACCAGTACCAGTCCATGCTCAGCGACACAATCAGCGCTCCCGACGAGGCGGGGACCCAGATCATCCTGGATGCCCTCGTGGCCGACGCGGCCCAATGCGCCGTCATCGATCCACCGGCCGGCTGTCCGGGTTCCGTGCAGTGACCGCACCCCCTGTCGAGAGCCCTCCGCGACGCCAGTCCACCCGGCGCAACGTGGAGCTTCTCCTCCTGGTGTTCGCCTGGGGAATCGGCTTGCTCGGCACCCTGCAGGTCGGTTGGGCGATCGGTCAGGAGCCCGACACCGGACTGTGGGTCACGTCGGGCGTTGTCGGGCTGCTGGCCCTCATCACCCACGTCATCGTGCGGTTTCGCGCCCCCTACGCCGATCCGATCATGCTGCCCGTCGCGACCCTTCTGACGATCCTCGGGCTCGTCATGATCTACCGCATCGACGTCGCTGCGGCGCGACGTGCAGAGTTGAACGGCAATCCGCTGCCGACCCCCGACGTGTACTCGCAGCTGACCTGGTTCACCGTCGCGGTGATCGGTTTCTGCGCCGTCCTGATCCTGCTGCGCGATCACCGGGTGCTCCAGCGCTACACCTACACCCTCGGCCTGCTGGGCCTGGTGCTCCTCGTCCTCCCGCTGGCCCCCGTCATCGGCACGACGGTCAACGGCGCCACCCTGTGGATCCGCATCGGCGGCCTGTCCTTCCAGCCCGCCGAGATGGCGAAGATCCTCCTCACCGTCTTCTTCGCCGGCTACCTGGTGGAGAAGCGGGACTCCCTGGCCCTGGTGCGCACGAAGGTCCTCGGCCTCGGCCTGCCCCGCCTGAAGGATCTCGGTCCGCTGGTGGTCGCCTGGCTCGTGTCACTGGCCGTCCTCATCTTCGAGCGCGACCTCGGCACCTCCCTGCTGTTCTTCGGCCTGTTCGTCGCCATGCTCTACATCGCGACGCAACGTCGCTCCTGGCTCGTCATCGGCGGCGTCCTCTTCCTCGGTGGGGCGGTGCTGGCCTACTACCTGTTCGGGCACGTGCGCCTGCGCGTCATGGTGTGGCTGGATCCGTGGACGTACGCCACCGACGAGGGATACCAGATCGTCCAGTCGCTGTTCGGTCTCGCCAACGGCGGCATCCTCGGCGCCGGCATCGGTCAGGGCTTCCCCAACCTCGTCCCCTTCGCCAACACCGACTTCATCGTCGCCGCGCTCGGCGAGGAGCTCGGCGTCACGGGGCTCATCGCACTGCTGCTGCTCTACGCGATCCTGATCGAGCGCGGCCTGCGCACCGCGATCTCCGTGCGTGATCCGTTCGGCCAGCTGGTCGCCGCCGGCCTGTCCATCACCCTCGCCCTGCAGGTCTTCGTCATCGTCGGCGGCGTCACGCGACTGATCCCGCTCACCGGCCTCACGACGCCCTTCCTGTCGTACGGCGGGTCGTCGCTGATCGCGAACTGGATCATCGTCGCGCTCCTGCTGCGCATCTCCGATCGCGCCCGACGCCCAGCCGTGACGACCGTGGCTCCTGACGAGGCCCTCACCCAGGTGGTGCGACGGGTATGAACCGGCCGATCCGTCGTATCGCCCTCGTGCTCGGCGTGCTGCTCATCGCGCTCATCGCGAATGTCACGATCATCCAGGTCGTCCTCGCGGGCGACTACCGCGATCGACCGGGCAACCAACGCGTGCTGCTGGAGGAGTACGACCGCGAGCGCGGCCCCATCCTCGTCGGCACCAACCCGGTTGCCCGTTCGGAGGAGACAGGCAACTCGCTGCGCTTCCTGCGCGTGTACGACAACGGTCAGCTCTACGCACCCGTGACCGGCTTCTACTCGCTCATCTACGGCGCCACCGGCCTCGAGCGCACGGAGAACCGAGTCCTCACCGGAAAGTCCCCGCTGTTCGTCGTCGATCGCGCCGAGCAGCTATTCGCCGGACGTGAGCCGCGCGGAGGTGCCGTCACCACGACGATCAACGCGCGCGCCCAGCGCGTCGCCTTCACCGGACTGGAGGGCAAGCGGGGGGCGGTCGTCGCCATCGAGCCGGCCACGGGCCGGATCCTGGCGAGCGTGCAGTCCCCGTCCTTCGATCCGAACATCCTGTCGAGCCATGATCCGGAGGCGATCCGCGAGTACTACGCCACCCTCGAGGCCGATCCCGCAAAGCCCCTGCTGAACCGCCCCATCGTCGCGCTCAATCCCCCCGGCTCGACCTTCAAGGTCGTCACCGCGGCGGCCGCACTCGCCTCGGGTCGCTTCACCCCCGACTCCGTCATTCCCGGCCCACGCAGCTACAACCTGCCGAACTCGATCAAGAAGATCCGCAACTGGAACGGCCTGGCGTGCGGACCGGATGGTCTCGTCACGCTGCGCGACGCGCTTGCCATCTCGTGCAACACGGCCTTCGCCTGGCTTGGCAACGAACTCGGCGCCGAGGCCCTGCGCACCCAGGCCGAGTCCATGGGCTTCGACCACTCCTTCGAGATCCCCCTGCGCGCATCCATGTCCCGATTCCCCGAGGATCCCGACGAGCCGCAGACGGCGATGTCGGCCATCGGCCAGTTCGACGTGCGGGCGACCGCCCTCCAGATGGCCATGGTCGCCGCCGCGGTCGGGAACAACGGGCGGCTGATGGAGCCCTACCTGGTGCAGGAGGTCCGCGGACCGGATCTGGCGATACTCAAGA
>JBIIJX010000124.1:0-7122 GCA_044233495.1 Candidatus Nanopelagicales bacterium | reverse complement strand
AGGCCGGTTCGCCGCCGCCAGGGATGACGTTCGACGACGGGGTGCTGTCCGGCACGCCGACGGCGAGCGGCAGCTACGACTTCACCGTGCTGGCTGCGGCGTACCCGGATGCGAACACCGAGCTGATCAGCACGATGGCCGTGACCGCCGTCGTGCAGGGCGGACCACCCGTCGTCGTCGCGACCGGTGCCACCGAGATCCAGTCCGATCGCGTGACAGCCAACGGCTCCATCACCGGCGGCGGCTACCCCGTGACCCAGGCGTACTGCAAGTACGCGACCACCGAGGTCGGTGTCGACTCGGGCACCAGCGTGACCGCACTGCCCTACAGCCAGCCCTCCATGCTCGCGACCTTCCGCGTCCAGTGCCCGATTACGGGCCTCGTCGCGGCGACCACCTACTACTACAAGGTCTTCGCGGTCGACTCCGACGGGAACAGCGCCACCTCGGCGGCAAAGTCCTTCGTGACCGGCGCCCTGCCACCCCAGGTTAGCGCCGAGAGCGCGACGCAGGTGACGGCCACGTCGGCTAGGGCGAACGGACGTGTCACCGGCACCACGCAGTCCATCACCGACATCTTCTGCCGCTACGCCACGACTCCGGCAGGCGTCGCGACGGGCACCCGCGTGAACGCGTCACCATCCAGTGCAAGCGGCACGGCGGACAACCTCGCCGTGTCGTGCGAGCTGACCGGCCTGACGACATTCACCCGCTACTTCTACGCGGTCTACGCCACGGACGCCGACGGCACGGCCTCGTCTGCGGTCCTGATCAGCTTCGTCACCAGTGCCTCTGCTCCGACTGTCTCCCTCTCCGGCACTCCGTCGGTCACGACGTCGACGGCGAGCGTCACGGCAACGGTGACACCGACCGGAAAGTCGGTGTCAGCCGTGTTCTGCCGGTTGGGCGGCACGGTCGCGGCAGCGCGTGTGGGCACGCTCGTGACGGCGGCGCCTTCGCTCATCGATGCCGGCGCCGGGGCCACGTCGATATCCTGCGACTTCTCCGGCCTGCAGTCCTCCACGACGTACCGCTACTTCGTGTTCGCCTCCGACTCCGTCGGCACGACGACCTCCCCGGTCGGCAGTTTCGTCACGGCCACTGCGTCGTCCGGTGGCGGAGGGTCAGGTGGTGCCGCGACGACCCCGGTCGCCCCTGCGATCCCGACCGCACCCGGCCCTCTGCGCGCGCAGGCGACGGCACCCCTGCAGGTGACTGCGACGACCGTTCTCGCGACGGGAACGGTCGAGGCCGGGACCGAACCGGTCGCCGTCACCTGCGTCGTCACCCAGCCACGCAACAGCACCCCCACGGTGGTGACCGCCTCTCCGCCTGCCGTCGCCGCGGGCCGATCGGCGATCGTCGCGTGTCCTGTCAGCGGCCTGCGATCAGGCTCGAAGTACGACGTCGCCATCACCGCGACATCAGTCGGTGAATCGGTGACCAGCACCCGCATGCCCTTCCGGACGACTGGTCGAAGTGCCGACCGAATCGCCCCGCCCCGGCAGATCAAGGCGCGAGGGGTCACAGTGCTGCTCCCCGAGGCACGCTTCACCTCCACCGGAGCACCCATCCGTGTGTCCGTGACCGCCCAGTCGCCATCCGGACCGGCCCAGATAGAGGTGATCACCGGGCCCTCGGGGCGCGTATCGGTTCGGACTTTCAACGACCCGATGGTCGTGACGGTCACGTACACGGCCACCAGCCCGTCGCTGCGAAGGTCGAGGACGTACCTCCTCTGACGCCCCGACCGCGCGGTCTGGCCTGGTGCTCGGCGAACCCCTGACAGGCCCATCGACGAGCGCGTCGCGCTGGAGATCGGTGAGGGAGCCGTCGTCGACGAGCTGGCCGTCCGGCTGTCGGAGCCCCTCGCCCAGGCCGAACTGCTGGCGAAGGGGGTCGAAGGCATGTGTCGGCGCGTTGGGCGCACAAAGCCCGATCCGACGAGGATCCTTGCCCGCAGACGCCTGTTCCCGGCAGGCCCTTTTCGCAGGAGTGGACATGGCATCGTCATCGAGCAAGGAGAACCCCTGGCAGGTCCTCATGGCCGGGGCGGGTCTGCTCGTCCTCGGCGTGGCGTACGGCGTGTACGCCCTGCTCATGGTCGCTCAGTCGGCTGACCGGCAGGGCATCGATGCGCACCTGGCCGAATATGGGGCGATCCGGGGATTCGAGGCCGAGTCGGGCCTGGCTGTCCAGGGCTGGCTGGACCTCGCCGCCATCGTCTTCGGGATCGTGGCAAGCGTCCTGATCCTGCTGGGCATCGGCCTGTGGAAGGGAACGGCGCGCCCCGGCATCCGCATCACCGCGACCATCACGACCATCATCGCCCTGATCGGCTCGTGGCTCCCGCTGATGTCCGGCCGAGGCGAGATCGATGCCGTTCCCGAGGAGTCGCTGTTGGTGATGATGGCTCTTCACGCTGTCGTCGTCGTGCTCTGCCTGCTGCTGTGGATGCCGTCGATGAAGGCGTGGATCAACGAGAGAGCCAGCGCGTAGCCCAGCACATCGGAGCCAGGGATGCCCGGCTACATCCGAAGGTAGGACGCCCCGTTCAGGTCGAGGATCGCACCGGAAGCCCACTGCGCCTGGGGTGACGCGAGGTACACCACGGCGTCCGCCACCTCCTCAGCCGTCGCCACCCGGTTGAACGGGCTCTCCGCCTTGCGCGCTGCGCCCTCGGGGCCGTCGAGGTAGCCAGCGGCCATCTCCGTCTCCACGAATCCGGGCGCCACCGTTGCCACGGCGATGCCGAGCGAGCCGAGCTCCTTGGCCATCGACTGGCCGAGGGCGGCGATCCCCGCCTTGGACGCTCCGTAAGCGGGGGCCTTCGGCTCCCCGCGGAACGCCCCCCGCGAGCCGACGTTCACGATGCGCGCCGTGCCGTCGGTGGGCATGTGGCGGACGGCGCAGTAAGTGGTGTTCGCCGCACCGATGAGGTTCGTGCCGAGGGTGTCGGCCCAGGCCCGCTGCCACTCCTCGTAGCTCACCTCCGTGATGTGGTGGGAGAAGAAGACGCCGGCGTTGTTGACCAGCACATCGATCCCGCCGAGGGCCGCCGCCGCCTGCTCGACCATCGCCTCGACCTGGGCAGCGTCGCGCAGGTCTCCCTGCACGGGCAGGTGGCCGGTGCCGGGCAGGTCCCGGATGAGCGCCTCGGCGGCCTCCTGGCCCGTCGCGTAGTTGACGGCCACGCGATCGCCGAGCCCGGCGAAGCGTCGGACGATGGCCGCCCCGATCCCGCGGGATCCACCGGTGACGAGAATGCCCCTGCTCATGGGGTCAGTCTGCTGCAGATCGGGGCCCCGGGCGCCCCCGGCCACGACCGTACGAGGCCGCGGAAAGGCTCAGGTCAGCGCCAGCCCAGCCGATAATGCTGCGGGAGTTACCGCTCACGAAACTCCGTCAGGCTTTTTCCTCAGGATCCGCTTCCTCGAGCCGATACGGCTTGAGGCAGAAGGTGTCCACGCTGACGAAAGCTGACGGAAAGGGGGCCGAGATGGACCTCTCGGGGCTCTCCGCCGTCCTGTGGCGTGAGCGTGAAGTGCTCGACACCCTCCTGTACCGGCTCGACGTCCAGCAGCTGCTCCTCATGGGCGGGCGCGACGTATGGCTCGTCCGGGTGAGCCGGGAGATCGAGGAGGCCATCGAGCAGCTCCGCTCCATCGAGCTCGAGCGGGCCGTGCTCTTCGACGTGGCCGCCCGCCAGCTCGGCCTGGAGCCCTCCCCCAGCCTGTCCAGCATCGCGGCAGTGGTGCCCGACCCCTGGGGTGACCTGCTGACCGAGCACTACCAGGCCTTCATGGACCTCTCCAGCCGGATCCAGGCCGTCATCGCCCTGAACCGCGAGCTGGCCACAGCCGCGCAGCAGGCCGCCCAGGACGTCATCTCCGGCATCCGCGGAGAGAGCGAGGCACCCCTCAACCTCTACCAGCCGAGCGGCACCCCCGAGCGTGACACCCGCCCGGCCGTCTTCGTGGACGAGGGTCTGTGATGACGAGCACCTGGGCGGGCCTCACCACGGCGCTGACCTCCCTGCGCACGCAGCGGGTGGCCATCGACGTCACTGGCCAGAACATCGCGAACGTCAACACCCCCGGGTACGCGCGGCAGCGCGTGCAGCTCACCGCGGGCGTGGGCGTCGACGTCTCCGCCATCCAGCGGTTGCAGAACGGCATCCTCGTCAACCGATCCCGGACGGAGGAGGCACAGCTCGCCGACCTCTCCGTCTCGAGCACCGCGCTTCGCGAGATCGAGCAGGTCTTCGCCGAGCCCAGTCCGAACGGCCTGCAGGCCAAGCTCGATGCACTGTGGACCGGATTCGCCGACATCGCCCGTGATCCAACCAATCGTGCTGCGCGAATCCAGGTCCTTGCCCAGGCAAACGACATCACGAGCTGGATGTACGACGCATCAGCCGAGCTCACGGAGATCGCGTCGACGCACCGCAAGGACCTCGCCAGCCTCATCGCGACGGTGAACGGGCAAGCCGAGGAGGTGTCCCGCCTGAACATCGCGATCAGCCAGTCCGTCGAGGACACGTCGGCCATGAACGCGCTCATCGACCAGCGGGGGGCTCTCGCCGCGAAGATCGCGCAGGCAGTCGGCGGGGTCTACACGCTGAATGCCGCGAACATGATGACCATCAGCCTCGGTGGCGGAACGCTCGTCTCCCCCATGTCGTACCGGACGCTGCAGGTGGCGACGGCCGCCGGCACGACATCCGTCCAGTTCGCCGACGACTCCTCGACGGCGACCATCACGAGCGGATCCGCCGGTGCGCACCTGACGACCATCAACACGACAGTGGAGGACTGGCGCAACACCCTCGACACCGTCGCGGCCGCACTCACATCGAAGGTGAACACGGTGCACACCACCGGCTACGACCTCAGCGGGACGATCGGGGGCAACTTCTTCACCGGGACCACCGCCGACACCATCACGGTGGCCATCACCGACGGCACGAGGATCGCCGCCTCCGGCATCGCTCCGTCGGGCGGCGTGGCCTCCCTGGACGGCTCCAAGGCCGACGCACTCGCTCAGCTCGCGACATCGACAGCGGGCCCCGACGAGAAGTACCAGGATCTCGTGGTGTCACTGGCCATGGACGTCAAGAACACCGAGCAGGCGGCGGAGACGCAGAAGGCGATGTCGTTCAGCATCACCAGCCAGATCAATGCCGAGTCCGGGGTGAGCATCGACGAGGAGATGGCCAACCTGCTCGCCTACCAGCGGGCATACGAGGCCGCTTCGCGACTGCTCACGACGATCGACTCCGTTCTGGAGATTCTCATCAACCGCACGGGCCTTGTAGGGCGGTAAGGAGACATCATGGTCCTGGTAGACCGGCTCACCACGAGCCTGCAGAACACCCGCACGGTGGACTCCCTTGCCGCGGCCCAGAACCGCTTGGCGCGCGTGCAGAACCAGGTCTCGTCGGGCAAGGCCTTCGAGCGTGCCAGCGAGGATCCCAACGCCGCCCGCATGGCCATGTCACTGCGGTCCGAGCAGATGCGCATCGCCCAGTACTCCAAGAACATCGACAACGGCCTGCTCCAGCTCAATGCCGCCCGGATCCACGTCGACTCGGTGAACTCCCAGCTCCTGCGCGCGCGCGACCTCCTCGTGCAGGGGCAGTCCTCGACTTCGACTCCAGGCGTACGTACAGCCCTGGCCTCGCAGGTGGACGTCCTCAAGGCGGGTCTCCTGATCGACGCCAACGCCCAGTTCGGAGGACGCCAGCTGTTCGGGGGTGCGACGTCGGCAACCTCCGCCTACTCCAATGTGGGCGTCTACACCGGCGACACCAACGCCGTCACCACCAGGGTCGACGCAGACTCCACCGTGCGCATCGAGCTCAACGGCCCCGAGATCTTCGGCACCTCCCCTGCGGACTTCTACACGGTGCTGACCAACATCGCGTCGCACCTGCGGACGAATCCGGTCGGCGACCTCGCCACCGACCTGACCCAACTCGATGCGCTGATCGAGCGCGCAGGAGACGCCCAGGCCACCGTCGGCACCCGGATCAACCAGCTCAACTCCCTCAAGGACGTCACCGCGGACAAGGACGTCGAAGTCACCGGTGCCCTCAGCCGGGTCGAGGACACCGACCTCTCCAAGGCCATCATGGAACTGACCCTCCAGCAGACCGGATACGAAGCAGCACTGCGCGCCACCGCGAGTGTCATGCAGGTCTCCCTGATGGATTTCCTGCGATAGTGAACTCCTGCAGGGAATCCGGAGGAAGGGCGGGGTCTCCGTGGTGAACCACGATGACGACGACGGCACGGTGGAAGTCCGTGGCGGGTTCTTGGGGTTCCCCGAGTACACCCGTTTCGCCCTCATCCGAATGAATGACGAGGGTCTCGTCTACCGGCTGCAGTCGCTCGAGAACGAGGTGATCAACTTCGTCGTCGTTCCGGCGATGTCCTTCTTCCCCGACTACGCACCCATCGTCGACGACGAGGTCGCAGAGCGCTTCAACCTGGCGGGTGGGGCGGACGTCCTGCTGCTTCTCGTCGTGACGCTCGGCACGACCTTCAAGGAGTCGACGGTCAACCTGCTGGCCCCGCTCCTGCTCGATCCCCAGGCCCGCGTCGCCGAGCAGATCATCGTCGAGAATCCCGATCTCTCGGTGCGCGTACCGCTCCTGGTCGCATAGGCGCCGGCATGCTGGTACTCAGCAGGAAGGTCGGCGAGAGCATCGTCATCGGCGATGAGATCACCGTCAGCATCCTGGAGATCCGCGGAGACCTGATCCGCGTCGGCATAAACGCGCCCCGCAGCGTCAAGGTCCATCGCCAGGAGGTGTTCGAGGCCATCGAGGCGGCGAACCGGGAGGCAGTAGTCGGGTCCGTCGATGCGATCTCCGACTTCGCCTCCGCACTCGGCTCACGCCCGGCGCCGGATGGCGACTCGCCGAAGAAGCCCTGACCGCGCTCATGCACCGTGGTCCGGCCCGTTCGCGGCGGGCAGTCGAGCCGGCGCGCAACTAGGGGCGGGGGATGAGGTCGCTGATCTCGCGAGCCACCTCATGCGGCCTGCTGATCGGCTCCGTGCGCAACTGCCTGATACCGACTCCCGAGATCGACAGGCGTCCGTAGTCGAAGGCGCGAC
>JBIIJX010000123.1:0-7128 GCA_044233495.1 Candidatus Nanopelagicales bacterium | reverse complement strand
CGGCTCGTCGGCGCCGGGAGGGCGCGGACGCGACGAGGTCTTCGCCCAATGGGGCATCGAGAAACTGCTCCAGCTCCGCAACTCGGACAAGCCGTGGCTCCTGGTGAACTCCTTCGTCAACCCGCACGACATCACCCTGTGGGGAGCCTTGACGATCGCCATGGGCAACTTCTACCTGGAGCAGCAGCTGCTCGGCTCGGATGTGCCGATCAACCTCTTCGCACCCGAGTACGCACGGTCCAAGAACGAGGATCTCTCGAGCAAGCCCACCGCCCAGAGCAGTTTCCGTGAGCAGTACCCGGATGGCTTCCAGCCGCTGCGAGACACCGAACGATACGAGCGGTTCTACTACCAGCTGCAGAAGAATGTGGACGACCAGATCTCCAAGGTGATCTCGGCACTGACCGGCGACAAGGCGCAGTACCGCGACACCATCGTCGTCTTCCTGTCCGATCACGGGGAGCAGCTCGGTTCGCACGGTGGCCTGTTCCAGAAGTGGAGCCAGGCGTACGACGAGACGGTGCGGGTGCCGTTCATCTTCCACAATCCGGTGCTCTTCGACCGCGCCGAGCAGTCGGACATCGTCACCAGCCACGCGGACTTCCTGCCGACCATGCTGGGGCTCGCGGGCCTCGACGAGGCCGTGCTGCGCAAGGAGCTGCGCAAGACCCACACGCAGGTGCTGCCCCTCGTCGGCCGCGACCTCTCCGGCTACATGCTCGGGGAGTCCGGCGACGACGCCTACCGGGGTGCCTCCGTCTACTTCATGACCGATGACCTCATCTTCAAGGGCATCCAGGCAGTCTCGTGGAAGGGCACCGAGTACACCCCGGTGGAGGCTCCGGCAAGCCTCGAGGCGGTCTTCATGTCGCTGCCCTCCGGCCCCGGCGGCCAGCACGAGATGTGGAAGCTGGTCCGCTACTTCGACAACCCCAACTTCTGGACGACCCCGAACGTCCAGGACGTCCAGACCATCATCAAGGGGCAGGTGAACACCCCGGGCACCAAGGTCGCGGTGACCACCGTGAAGACGGCGAACCCGACCGACGGGCAGATCGCCCCACCTCCGGACCAGTGGGAGCTGTACTGCACCAGCCGCGACCCGATGGAGCTCGACAACCTCTACGGCAATGCCGCGTACGCCCCGCAGTTCGAGATCCTGCTGAAGGAGCTGAATGTGCAGAGCAACGTCAAGCGGCTCGCACCCACGGCACAGCCGTGGGCGGACGGCTCGGCCGTGCAGTTCGGCTTCGATCCCGTGGTCCCCATTCCGTAGACCAGGAGCAGCACTCGCGAGCGGCCACTCGCCGGCCCAGTGGCCGCTCGGCTCGGTGTCGGGCGTGCGTGTCATAGTGGAGCGATGCTGCGGCGAACGATTCGAACGGCCCTGACGACGCTGACGGCCCTGACAGCAGGTGCCGCCACGCTGGCCGTGACGGTCGGCAGCGCCCAGGCGGCGCCCGGCCCCACACCGGGCAGCAGGGCGGCGATCACCGTCGTCGCCGAGCCGCTCGTCCGGATCGATCGCGCTCCCGAGGCGTCAGTGACCGTCAGCGGTCTCGACACCCGCACCTCCGCCCGTGTGAACTGGGGGGACGGGTCGCCCACGGCGCGCGCCAAGGGCACCTGCACGGTGGCCAGGGCACGACGCACCCCGCAGGCGTGCACGCTGACGTTCAACCACGAGTACAGCGCACCCGGCACCTTCACCATCTCCGCCGCCGCTGCCAAGGCACGGGCAAGCACGCTCACCACCATCGCGCCCAAGCCCGAGCCCTGGCGCGCGGCCCCGGGCCAGGTCTTCACGTCCTGGGAGCCGCTCGGCTCCCGTGCCACCTACACCCCCTGCCAGACCATCGAATGGCGCTTCGACACCAGCGGCCAGCCCGCAGATCGTTCGTCCATGCGCGACGACATCGTCGCGGGTCTGGCCACCCTCTCCGGCATCACCGGGCTGACCTTCGTCGAGACGTCCGACCCAGCTGCGGCGGAGCTCGCATTCTCGTGGCGCAACCTCGCCGAGCTCGGATACCCGGACGCATCCGGCGTCGGTGGCTACACCGGACCCAACAAGGGGTGGGTGGCCTTCAGCCCGACCAACGAATGGACGAACGACTACTGGGCGGGCAATCAGCCCAAGACCAAGAGGTGGGAGGACTCAGAGTACGTCTACACGCTGTCGATCAACGGCCGGCAGACCCTCGTCGTCCACGAGGTCATGCACGCCCTCGGATTCGGGCATGTCGAGGACTTCACCTCGATCATGTACCCGCAGAGCATCGGAAACGGTGCGGGGCAGCTCAGCGCAGGTGATCTCGAGGGGCTGCGGACGATGTATCCCAGCAGCCCCTGCCCGCTCATCCCGGACTGAGCCGCCCCGGCTCCGATCCTGTCGGTCGTCGGCTATCCCTCGGTGACGTTGACCGTGAACTCCATGACGACGTTGGACGCGCCGCCCTCATCGGCCGGCTGGTCCGGGTACAGGACCGTGATGGTCGCGGTGCCCGGCGCCTTGGCGACCAGGCCGGCCACCATCTCCGCACCACCCTCCGTGCCCGGCTGCGAGGCCTCCACGACTGCCGGGTCGCTGCTCTCGACGGCGGCGCCGCCCTCGGGCCAGTAGGTGAACCTCGCCGCCTGGCCGACGACGAGATCGATCGTGGTGCCGTTGGCGTCCTCGCCGATCTCGACGGGTGCCCAGGTGCCCGGGTTGTCTCCGACCATTCCGCCCTCCGAGGAGGACGAATCCGAGCCGGACGAGCTGCAGGCCGCCAGGCCCGCGCCGGTCAGGGCCAGGGCGGCGGTGAGAACGAGTGCTGACGTGCGCTTCATGGCTGGTTCCTCTCGTGCCCACGTGCGTGGGTCATCCTGGTGCTTACCCCGTAT
The DNA here is from genome assembly GCA_044233495.1 of Candidatus Nanopelagicales bacterium. Classification (GTDB taxonomy): domain Bacteria; phylum Actinomycetota; class Actinomycetes; order S36-B12; family S36-B12; genus UBA10649. Next base: position 4,242 of record JBIIJX010000123.1, on the reverse strand, counting down.
GCCGAGAATTCAAACACGCCATGGTCAGCCATCGGCGGAAGGCGCGGCCGCCTCGGTGATGATGAGCGGCCCCTGCTCCGCCTTCGGCGCCCACGCCATCCGGACGGCCGCGCTCTCGTCCTTGGTGGTGACGACGGTGCCGTCGGCAATGGCTGCCGAGTAGGTCGCGTAGTCGAGCCCGTTCTGGTCGGCGTAGGCCAGGGCGAACGCCTGCATCGCCGAGTCGAACTTCTCGGACTCCCCCATGTAGGCGGCGAGGGCGATGCTGTCGCCGGACCGTGCATGGGCCCGGGCCAGCGTCGCCCCGCACATGGCCGCGTAGGCCATCAGCCCCCTGGCCCGCATGCGGGAGACGTCGGGCGCCCACTTCATGTCGCGCAGCTGCCGGACGTAGTAGGAGCGGCCCTGCGGGCCCGTCGTCCAGCCGAGGAATGCATCGGTCGCCGCCTGCATGAGGCGCTGGCCGGCCACCACGCGACGGCCGTGCGACGACCAGGTCGACGGTGCGGTGTGGGGCTCCAGCACGCTCGACACGGCCTGCTTGATCTGCAGGACGAGCAGGTCGTCCGCGCCGCGGCCCTGCAGGAGCATGACGAAGGCCAGCAGGCCGACACTGCCGACACCGACGACCTTGTGGCCGACGTCCACCGGCTTGTACCGCCCGAGCAGGGTGGCGCGGTCGACCAGCAGCGTCGACAGGTACGAGTCGAACATCGCGTCGACGACGTCCTCCATGGCATCGTCGCTCTGCAGGGAGACCAGCAGCGGAGGCTGGTCCTTGAACCTGCGCTGGCCGTCGACCACGGTGGTGAGGCTCTTGACCGCTGACCATCGATTCCGCGCCTGAGCCTGCTGCTCCGTGCGGGCCAGGACGTCGAACCCGTCCCGGAACTTCATCTCGGCCACCCACCGGCGCAGGGTGCCGACATCGATGCGGTAGTACCACTCGTCGAGCTCGGACTGCCCGGACAGCCAGATCATCATCTCCCGATACGCCCGAGCCACCACGCGAGGCAGGGCCTCGAACGTGCGGCGCGTGTGGCCATTGGACTGCGCCGCAACGACGAAGCTCGCCGCGAGGCGCTGCACATCCCACTCGAAGGGCCCGGGATTGGTCTCGTCGAAGTCGTTGACGTCGAACACCAGCCCGCGGTCAGGGGCGGCGAACAGCCCGAGGTTCGCCAAGTGCGCATCCCCGCAGAGCTGTACCGTCAGACCGGTCGATGGCATCGCGCCAAGGTCTGCGGCCATGACGGCAGCGGCACCACGAAGGAAGGTGAAGGCCGTCTCGCCCATCCGCTGGTGCCGCACCGGCAGCAGCTGGGGCACACGGTCGGTCTCCTGCGCCGCCAGCAGCGAAACCGGATCCTGGCGCCCGCTCGCCGGCTGGTAGTCGCCGATGGACTGCCGCGAGCGCACCTTGCGTGCGGCCCGGCCCAGCGCGGCACGCTCATCCACCGTCAGGTGGGTCGACGCGGTGAGGGATCCCATTCCGGCAGGGTAGACGAGTTCTGTGCAGGCGACTAGCGGCCCATCTCCTCCGCGATCGCGGTGGCGAACTCCTCGACGTCCTCCACGGTGGTGTCCCAGGCGCACATCCAGCGCACCTCGCCGGTCGTGTGATCCCAGGTGTAGAAGCGGAAACGTTCCTGGAGTCGGGCAGTGACCTCGGCGGGCAGCACCGCGAACACGGCATTCGCCTGGACAGGGCGCACGACGGTGACCCCGTCGATGCCCGCCACCCGGCACTCCAGCTCGCGTGCCATCGCGTTCGCGTGGGAGGCATTGCGCAGCCAGAGTTCGTCGGTGAGCAGGGCGAGCAGCTGCGCGCTCACGAAGCGCATCTTGCTGGCCAGTTGCATCGACGACTTGCGCAGGAAGGCGACGCCGGGGGCAGCCTCGGGATTCAGCACGACCACGGCCTCGCTCAGCATGGCTCCGTTCTTGGTGCCACCGAAGGACACGACGTCGACTCCGGCGTCGGTGGTGAAGTCGCGGAACGAGCATCCGAGGGACGCGGCGGCGTTGGCGATGCGGGCACCGTCGAGGTGCAGGCACATGCCGAGGGAATGCGTGTGGTCGGCGATCGCCCGGATCTCGTCGACGCTGTAGAGCGTGCCCATCTCGGTCGACTGCGTGATCGTCACCACGCCCGGCTGCGCGCGGTGCACGTCACCGAACCCCCAGGCCTGCATGTCGATGAGGTCGGGCGTGAGCTTGCCGTCCGGAGTCGGGACGGTCCACAGCTTGAGGGACGCCACATGCTCCGGAGCGCCGCCCTCGTCGGCGTTGACGTGCGCTGACGTCGCGCACACCACGGCCTCCCAGCTCTTCGTCATCGCCTGGAGGGCCACGACGTTGGCACCCGTGCCGTTGAAGACAGGGAACACCTCGGCCTGCGGGCCGAAGTGCTCGCGCATGACCGACGTCAGCTCCGCCGTGGTGGCGTCGTCGCCGTAGGCGACCTGATGGCCCTCATTGACGCGGGCGATCGCAGCGAGCACCTCCGGGTGGATGCCGGCGTAGTTGTCGCTGGCGAATTCACGCCGGGGGGTCGGGGCCATGGGTCGAGTATTCCCCAGTCCGGAGTCGATACGTGACCCGCCGGCATGATGGGGCACCCGGGACACTGCTGCCCGAGTGTGCCTACTCTGCGCACATGACTACTCCCGACGCGACCAGGCCCGCACGGGTGCGGCACGTCGTCCACATCCGACTCGATCCCGGGCTCGACGGCGAACTTCGAGCCTCACTCGAGGACGACCTTCGGCGCCTGGTCGCCGAGCATCCGCACGCCGTGCACGGGAGCCTGCATCGCGACCTGGGCCGCAAGCCCGAGGCATCGGTGTCCGCGACCTGGATGGTGAGCATGGACTTCATGTCGATGGACGACTTCGAGGAGTACCTCGCCAGCCCGCTGCACCGTGACTTCCTGCAGACGCACCTGCCGTCCATGGACTACATCAGCGCGATCCAGGTTCCGCTGGACGGCGGCTAGCCGACGAGCTCGGCGATCAGCTTCTCGACCCGTGCCCTGATCTCGTCGCGGATGGGGCGCACGGCGTCGACGCCCTGCCCTGCGGGATCCTCCAGCGCCCAGTCCTCGTATCGCTTGCCCGGGTAGACGGCGCAGGTGTCGCCGCAGCCCATCGTGATGACGACGTCGGAGTCGCGCACCGCGGAGTCGGTGAGGACCTTGGGTCGCTCCGCGCTCATGTCGATGCCCTCCTCCATCATGACGGCCACCGCGGCCGGATTGACCTGGTCAGCCGGCACGGAACCGGCCGAGAGCACCTCGATCCGATCGCGGCCGAGGTGCCGCAGGTATGCGGCTGCCATCTGGGATCGGCCCGCGTTGTGGACGCACACGAACAGCACGGTGGGCTTGTCGGTCATCGAATGCTCCTTCCTCAGGGGCGGGGCGTTACTCGTCAGGGCCGTGATGGACGGGGTCGGGCAGGTCGAGCGGCTCGGGGGTGCGTCCGGGGCGCGGGTAGAGGAACTCGGTGAGCGCCGCGCCGACTGCCGCACCGACCACCTGGAAGACGATGAACATCGGCACCGACTGCCAGGCGATGCCGGTGAAGGTGTCGGTGAATGCCCGGCCGATCGTGACGGCCGGATTGGCGAATGAGGTCGAGGCGGTGAAGAAGTAGGCCGCTCCGATCCAGGCGGGCACGAGCACGGGGCCGAGGTGGCCCCGGCCGGTGCGAGTGAGGGCACCGATCACCAGCAGCAACCCTGCCGTGGCGACGATCTCCCCGAGCCAGATGCCCCCACCGGTGCGCACGTTGTGCGAGGCCTCGACGGCGGGCAGCGAGAACATCAGGTTCGCGAGGATGGCGCCAGCGATAGCACCGGCGGTCTGCAACACCACGTAGACCAGGCCCTCGCTCACCGGCATCTCGCGTCGGGCCATGGCCACTCCGGACACCACCGGGTTGAAGTGGGCGCCGGAGATCGGCCCGAGGGCCCAGATGAGCACGCCGAGGGCCGCGACCGTGGCGAGGGCGTTGATCAGGAGGGTGACCGCGAGGTCGTCGGTGAGCAGCGTGCCCATGATCCCCGAGCCGACGACCGTCGCGACGAGGACGGCCGTGCCGAGGAACTCGGCGCCAGCGCGGCGGAGCATCGAGCCCGGCATCGTCCGTCCCGTCGTGGTCGTCTGCTGCTTGACAGCGCAAGATTACTCAATAATCATTGAGCGAATGTCACGCCGCGCTCACATTACCGCGGTTCCGG
>JBIIJX010000028.1:0-16638 GCA_044233495.1 Candidatus Nanopelagicales bacterium | reverse complement strand
CAGTCATTCCCCTTCCAGTCGATGAGGTGGGCCGGAGCCTCGGGGGTCAGCCCCTCCCACCAGATGTCGCCGTCATCGGTGAGGGCGACGTTGGTGTAGATGCAGTTGGCCGTCAGGGTGCGCACGGCGTTGGCATTGGTCTCCATACCGGTGCCGGGGGCGACGCCAAAGAAGCCCGCCTCGGGATTGATGGCATACAGGCGGCCGTCCTCCCCGAACCGCATCCAGGCGATGTCGTCACCGACGGTCTGCACGGACCAGCCCGGGATGGTCGGCTCGAGCATGGCCAGGTTGGTCTTGCCGCACGCGGACGGGAAGGCCGCGGTGATGTAGTGGTCTTTGCCCTTGGGTGACGTGAGCTTGAGGATCAGCATGTGCTCGGCCATCCAGCCCTCGTCGCGGGCCATGGCCGAGGCGATGCGCAGCGCGAAGCACTTCTTGCCCAGCAGAGCGTTGCCCCCGTAGCCCGAGCCATACGACCAGATCTCGCGGGTCTCCGGGTAGTGGACGATGTACTTCGTCTCGTTGCAGGGCCACCGGACGTCATCACGGCGATTGCCCTCGGCATCGACCAGCGGGTAGCCGACGCTGTGGACGGCGGGAACGAATTCACCGAACTCGCCGATCTCGTCGAGGGCGGCCTGGCCCATGCGGGTCATGATGCGCATGTTGACAACGACGTACGGGGAGTCAGATATCTCGACGCCGAGCTGCGCGATGCGCGAGCCGAGCGGACCCATCGAGAAGGGGATCACGTACATGGTGCGGCCGCGCATGCAGCCGTCAAAGAGGCCTTTCAGCGTCGCGCGCATCTCGGCCGGCTCGGCCCAGTTGTTCGTCGGGCCGGCATCGACCTCGCGCTGCGAGCAGATGTAGGTGCGGTCCTCGACGCGGGCGACGTCACTGGGATCGGAGCGGGCGAGGAAGGAGTTGGGACGGATCTCGGGGTTCAGGGCGATGAACGTCCCAGCATCGACCATCTCCTTCGTCAGCCGCTGCCACTCCTCGTCGGAGCCGTCGGCCCACACCACGCGGTCGGGCTTGGTGAGCGCGGCGATCTCCTCGACCCACTCCAGCAACTGCTTGTTCTTGGTGGGGGCATTCTCCAGGCCGGGGACGCTCATGAGTCGCTCCGTTGCGATCGACTTCCACGGCCCTCGTGGTCGTGGAATCGCCCAAGCATGCACCCGGTTTGGCGACCCCACCTTCCGGAAAGGCCATGAAAGCGCTGTCCTGTGACCAAGTGCACAGGGGTCGGACCCCCGTCCTGTGACGCAGTGCACAGGCACCGGGCTCAGCGCCCGGAAACCGCCCTGTCGACGAGGCGGGCGTAGCCGACGGCACCGGCTGACTTCAGGTGGATGCCGTCGGAGTAGAACCACGACGGATGCCGGCTGGCCAGTGACTTCCAGTCCACGACGGTCACTCGGCCGGCCGGAAACGCCTCGGCGCACCGGCGGATGACGGCGTTGTTCGACCGCTCCCAGCTGCGCCGCACCGCGACCGTCAGAAGGAAGACCCGGCGTGACCTCCCTGCGTTCATGACGATCCGCTTGCAGGTCTCCAGCGGCAAGGTCCCGTTGGTGCCGAGGTGCACGACCACGTTGCGGGGCAGTGACGAGCTGCGCTTGCGCACCATCGCCGGTGCCGAGTAGGCCTGACGGCTGACCGCGGCGTTGACGATGAAACCCCGCCGCTTCAACTGGCCCTTGGCGCCGAGCATCACCGAGTCTCCGATTGCGTACCCGACCTTCGCTGTCGACGGCCGAGGCTCGGCGCTGGCCGACGGCGCGAGGAGTCCCGACGCGGCGATGAGCGCGACGACAAGCACTGCTCGGATCTTCCAGGTCACGGCTTCACGGCGCTTCGACGGTCTCGACAGCATCGACGGCGCCAAGCGCCCCGCCGATGCGCTCGACGATCTGCGTCAGGATCGCCGGACTCGTGGCCATGTTCAGCCGCACGTGGCCCGCTCCCCCCGGGCCGAAGGTCGGCCCGGCGTTGAGCGCCACGCGCGCCTGCTTGAGCAGCCGCTCGGAGGGGTCATCTCCAACGTCGTACGCGCGCAGATCGACCCAGGCGAGGTACGAGGCCTCCGGCATCACGTAACCGGCGCGCGGCACGTGGGCGGCGAGCAGCTCACCGAGGAGGATCCGATTACGGTCGAGGATGCCTAGTACCTGCTGCAGCCACGGATCACCCTCACGGTAGGCGGTCACCGTGGCGATGACACCCAGGTGCCCGGTGGCATAGACGACCTCCTTGGGCAGCCCGTCGCGCATGATCGGGGCGGTGCGTTCTGTCGCGACCAGCTGGGCGCACTTCAAGCCCGGCAGATTCCAGGCCTTGGACGCCGCGACCAGGGCCACGGCGTTCGCGTCAGCCCCGGCGACGCTCAGGTACGGGGTGTGTTGCGCGCCGGCCAGGACCAGCGGCGCATGGATCTCGTCGGCTATCACCACAACGCCGTACTCGTGAGCAAGGGAAGCGATCTGCTCCAGTTCTGCGCGCGACGGGACGGTGCCCGTCGGGTTGTGGGGACTGCACAGCAGTAGTGCGGTGACGTCCGGGCGCGCGAAAGCCTCCGCAAGCGCCGGCAGGTCGAGGGAGTAGGCGCCATCCGCGCTCCTGGCCAGCGGCACCTCGACGATGGTGCGCTCGACGATGTCGCGGATAGTGCTGAAGAACGGCGGGTAGACGGGTGTGTTGATGACCACGCCGTCGCCGGGAGCCGTGAGCAGGCGAATGGCCCACTCCACTCCGGACAGGACATCCGGCACGCCGATGACCCGGGCGGCCGGGACGTCCCACTGCCAGGTGCGCGCCGCGAACTCGGAAAAGGCCTCTCGCAGTCCCGTTCCGGACGGATAGCCGGTGTCGGACCGGTCGATGGCGTCATGCAGGGCCCGGGCAATCGGCTCGGCGAGAGGGAAGTCCATCTCCGCGATCCACGCGGGGATCACGTCGGCTCCGTAGGCCCGGTACTTGATGCTCTGCCGATCACGCAGCACCGTCAGGTCGATGGCCTCGACATCGAATTCGGTCACGACGTGATCATGCCGCAGGAGCTGCCGAGATCCCGCGGAAGCGCCGCAGTCGAAGGCTGTTCGTGACGACGAAGACGGACGAGAACGCCATGGCTGCTCCGGCCACGATCGGATTCAGCAGCCCGGCCATCGCCAGGGGGATTGCGGCCACGTTGTAGGCGAAGGCCCAGAAGAGGTTGCCCTTGATGATCCCCAACGTACGACGCGAGAGGCGGATGGCATCGACAACGGCGAGCAGATCACCCCGGACCACCGTGATGTCGGCGGCTTCGATCGCCACATCGGTACCGGTGCCCATGGCCAGGCCGAGGTCTGCCTGGGCGAGCGCAGCGGCGTCGTTGACGCCATCGCCCACCATGGCCACCACGGCACCGGTGTCCTGTAGCCGCACCACCTCGGCCACCTTCTGATCAGGAAGGACATCGGCGATGACCTCGCTGATGCCGACGTCAGCGGCCACGGCACGGGCCGCGGCACCGTGGTCGCCGGTGAGCAGCACCGGGGCAAGCCCCAGCTGGCGCAGCATGGCTACCGCCGCAGCACTCGTGGGCTTGACCGTGTCGGCGACCACGACGAGCCCGACCACGGCTCCGTCGGCGGCGACGAGGACGACGGATCGCCCCGCACCCTCGTGGGCCGACCGTGCCTGGGCGAGCTCGGCGGGCTCTGCCAGCGACCATTCATCGCAGATCCACGACGGGCGCCCCGCGACGACCGCCACCGAGTCGACCACCCCCTGCACGCCACGACCTCCGTGGTTGCGGAACGCGTCAACCGGCTCGATGCGCGCACCTCGCGCGACCGCACCCGCCGCAACGGCTCGGGCCACGGGATGCTCGGATGCGTTCTCGACCGACGCCACCAGCGTCAGCAGTCGCTCTGTGCTCATGCCGGCCACCGGCACCGCATCCACCAGCGCCATGTGACCGGTCGTGATGGTGCCCGTCTTGTCGAGCACGATCGTGTCGACGCGGCGCGTGGACTCCAGTACCTGAGGACCCTTGATGAGGACGCCCAGCTGAGCTCCACGACCGGTGCCGACCAGGAGGGCGGTCGGGGTCGCGAGTCCGAGGGCGCACGGGCAGGCGATGATCAGTACCGCGACCGCCGCGGTGAAGGCCATCGTGACGTCACCCGTGATCGCGATCCACCCGGCGAGGGTGAGGATCGCCAGACCGATCACCACGGGGACGAAGACGGCCGACACCCGATCGGCGAGGCGCTGCACCGGGGCCTTTCCGGCCTGAGCCTGCTCGACCAGCCGGGAGATGCGCGCCAGCTGCGTGTCGGCACCGACGCGCGTGGCCTCCACCACGAGCCGTCCGCTGACGTTCACCGTGGCGCCGACCACCGGTGACCCCGGACCCACCTCCACCGGCATCGGCTCACCGGTCAGCAGGCTCGCGTCGATCGCCGACGACCCCTCGACCACGACCCCGTCGGTAGGAACCTTCTCTCCCGGTCGCACGACGAACAGGTCGCCGACGACAACGTCGCTGATCGGAACGCGGGTCTCGACTCCTGAGATTCCTCCACGCAGCACGGCGGCATCGTGCGCACCCATGCCAGCAAGAGCGCGCAGTGCCTCGCTCGACCGATTCTTCGCCCGCTCCTCGAGGTAGCGACCCAGGAGGATGAAGACGGTCACCGCCGAGGCCACCTCGAGGTAGATCTCGGACGACCCCGCACCTTCGTGCGGCAGGAGTGAGAACGCCATCGTCATGCCGGCCACACCGGCCCCACCGATGAACAGGGCGTACACCGACCACAGGAAGGCGGCGAGCACCCCCATCGACACCAGGGTGTCCATGGTCGCGGCACCGTGCCGCAGGTTGATCCAGGCAGCACGATGGAAGGGCCAGGCACCCCAGACCACGACGGGTGCCGCGAGCGTCAACGACGCCCACTGCCAGTAGGTGAACTGCAGGACGGGAACCATCGCCAACAGGACGACGGGGACGGTGAGGGCCGTGCTCACCAGCAAGCGCTGCCGGAGGTCGTCGCGCTCCGGCGCCGTCGACCGCGCAGGTTCGGCATCAGCGCCGGAGACCATGACGGGAGGCATCGGCTCAGGCAGGGTCGCGTGGTAGCCGGTCGACTCGACGACGGCGATGGCGTCGTCGACGCTCACCCCCTCGGGCAGCGCGACGTGCGCCTTCTCGGTCGCGTAGTTGACCGTCGCGACGACCCCGGGGAGCTTGTTGAGCTTGCGCTCGATGCGCGCGGCGCACGAGGTGCACGTCATGCCCTCGATTGACAGGTCGATGTCGGCCATGGCTACGTCACCAGGTCGTAGCCCGCCTCGTCGACAGCGGCACGCACGTCGTCGAGGAGAAGAGGTGCGTCGCTGGTGACCGTGACGGTCGTGATATTCCCGGGCGCCAGATCGATGACGACATCGAGCACCCCGGCGAGTTGCCTCACCTCGTCGTCAATCGCCGCCACGCAGTGATCGCACGTCATGCCCGAAACACGGTACGCATACGTGATCACGTGAACCTCCTACGCGAGCGAGAGGAAGAGCTTCTCGAGCTCCTCGCGAGTGAGCGGCGCCTCGTCGCCTTGCTCCCAGCACTGCTGCAGGCCATTGGCGACGATCTTGAACCCGGCGCGGTCGAGGGCCTTGGACACGGCGGCGAGCTGCATGACGATCTCGCCGCAGCTGCGTTCGTCCTCGATCATGGTGATGATGCCCTCGAGCTGGCCCTTGGCACGCTTCAGCCGCAGGAGGATGTCACGGGTGACGGCGGGATCGGTCTCCATGTCGACAGGATACTCCTCTACCCCCCGGGGTATCGTGTGGGCCATGACGCACGCCCCCGGAGGCCGGCGCTGAGCAGCAGCACACCCGCAGCAGAGCAGGAGCCCGCCTCGTCGCGGGCCCTCGGCTCCTACCTCACCTCAGCGACACTCGCCCGATCCGCAGCGGAGTCGGCTGGGCCCGCACTGCTCGTCACGACCATTGCAGTGCTCGGCAGCGCGAGCACCGGCTCCTACCTCGTCGCATCCCTGACTGCCACGGCCGCCATAGCCGGGCCGATCGCCGGCGCCCTGATCGACCGATCCACCTCGGCCCGACGGGGCTTCGCCGTCTCCCTGCTCGTCATGGCTGTGGGCGTGGCGACCATCGCTCTGGCCATCGGACGCGTTCCCCTGCCGGTCGTGATTGCGCTGGCCATCATCACCGGCCTGGGCTACCCAGCACTCACAGGTGCGTGGAGCGCACAGCTGCCCGACCTCATTCCCCGGGACCGCCTCACCCGCGCCTACTCCGCCGACGCCGCCACCTACAGCGTCGCCGCAGTGGTGGCACCCCCTGCGGCCACCGCGCTCGTCGGACTGTCGGCGGTCGCCCCGCTCGGACTCACTGCCCTGCTGCTCATCGTTGCGCTTGTCACACTGAGGTTCGTGCCCCTGCGGACGAAACCGCGGGCCGCGGGCCACTCCTCTCTGCGCGCCACCCTTCGCGCGGGCGCCTCGACAATGACGCGCATACCCGCACTGCGCCGTTCGACGCTCATCACCACGGTGGGCTTCGCCGGGCAGGCACCGGTGTTCGTGGCTGCACCGATCCTCGCCCTCGAGGAGGGGCGCAGCCTCGGATTCACCGGGGTCATCCTCGGCACCTTCGCTGTGGGGGGCCTGCTGAGCGCCGCATGGTTCACCCGGCGCCCGGTCGTGCGTCCGGACCGAGCGATTATCGTCAGCACGATCCTGTCGGCGGTCTTCCTGCTCGCCCTCGGGCTGGCACCCACCACCCCTCTGCTCCTGGCCGCGGCGTTCGCCATGGGTGCATCCGAGCCACCCCTCATCTCCGCCATGTTCCGGGTGCGCGTGCGCGAGTCGCCACCCGGACTCCAGGCACAGGTCTTCAGCACCGCATCGAGCCTGCGCACGACGGCCTACGCGATCGCAACCGCCATCAGCGGCTGGCTGCTGGGATGGGGCATAGCCTGGGTCATCGGTTTCGGCATCGCCCTCCACCTCGTCGGCCTCGTCCTCGGCCTCCTGCTCGGCCCGTCCATTCCCCACCGTCACCAGTGGCTGCGCCGGGCCTGATCCGCTCCTCGCCGCTACTCTCGGCCTCCATGACCACCATTCGGGCCGGACGCATCGCCCTGGTGGGCAGCGGCGAGTACCTGCCCGTCATGCACGACATCGAGGCATGGCTGCTGGAGGACCGTCCACCGCGCTATGTGCAGCTCGCGACCGCTGCGGCTCCCGAGGGCGACCGCGTCCTGGACAAGTGGCACCGACTCGGAGCCGAGGCCGCCGAGCGACTGGGCGTCGAGCAGGTCGTCGTAGACGTGCGCACCCGCGGCGACGCCGACGATCCCGCCCATGCGGCGGCCATCGCCGGGGCCGGTCTCATCTACCTGTCCGGCGGCAACCCCCGACACCTGGCGACGACCCTGCGCGGCACCGCAACGTGGACCGCGATCCTCTCCGAGTGGCGCGCCGGTGCCTCACTCGCCGGATGCAGCGCCGGCGCGATGGCGCTCGGCGGCTACGTGCCTGACATCCGCCACCCGAACAAGGGTGGCACCGACGGCCTCGGGGTCGTGCCCGCCCTGCGCGTGCTGCCGCACTTCGACAAGTACAGCCGCTTCATCCCCGACACCGTCATGCGCCCGCTGATCTCTCCCGGCAACGTCGTCGTCGGCATCGACGAGGACACCGCACTGCTGTCCGAGGGGCCGGACGACGCAGCACACGACACAGCAGACGACACAGCAGACGAGGCACCCGAAGACGCAGTGGAGAGTACAGACGCGTGGGCCTTCCGCTCGCGTGGCGTCGGATCCGCCTGGCGGATCGAGCACGACCGCCGTCATCGCGTGAACGCACCCCTGCGCCTGCGCGTATCGACGTGAGCGAGCACCTGTCGCATTCGTCCGTCCTGCGCCCGGGCATCCGCACGTTCAAGCCCCGCCGCTCGCGGATCACTCCGCGCGCACAGGAGGCACTGGAGCGCCGCACCGACCTCATCATCCCGATCGCGGACGAGCCGATCGAACTCGCAGCGGTCTGGGGCACGTGCACCGGTGTCGTCCTGGAGATCGGGTGCGGGGACGGACGCGCCACCGTCGCCATGGCCCAGCAGCAGCCCGCCGTCGGCATCTGGGCCGTCGACGTCCACACCCCCGGTCTCGGCACGCTGGTGGCCGAACTGGACTCCGCGGGCATCGGCAGCGTGCGCGTCACCGAGGGCGACGCCCTCGCGGTGCTCGAGCGCATGGTGCCGCCGCACAGCCTCGCCGGTGTGCGGAGCTTCTTCCCCGATCCGTGGCCCAAGGCGCGCCATCACAAGCGCCGACTGGTGCAGCCCGCCATCCTCGAGCTCGTGCTGAGCCGGCTGCGTCCGGACGGCTTCTGGCACCTCGCGACGGACTGGCAGGAGTACGCCGAGGCCATGCAGGAGGTGTTCGCCGAGGCTCCCGGCTGGTCGGGCGGGGCCATCGCCCGGCCCGGGGACCGTCCGGTGACGCACTACGAGACCCGCGCGCTTCGCGAGGGCCGCGCCATCGTCGACCTCGTGTTCGTCCCGCACACGGGAAGCGCTGACCGGGTGGATGCGGAAGTCATCTAGACACGTGCAGAATGGGGCCATGGCCCCCGCCCCCCTCACGCCCACCCGTCCCCTCGGCTCCACCGGCGTCCTCGTCTCGCCGCTGTGCTTCGGCGGCAACGTCTTCGGCTGGACCGTCGATGTCGACGGCTCCTTCGCACTGCTCGACGCCTACGTCGCCGCGGGCGGCAACTTCATCGACACCGCCGACGTGTACTCCGAGTGGATCCCCGGCAACACCGGCGGCGACTCCGAGCGCATCATGGGGCAATGGCTGAGCTCGCGAGGCTCACGCAGCGACCTCGTCATCGCCACCAAGGTGGCCAAGCTCACCGCCCGACGCGGCCTCGCACCCGACACCATCCGAGGCGCGCTCGATGACTCCCTCGATCGCCTGCAGACCGATTACATCGACGTCTACTACGCGCACGAGGACGACGAGAGCGTGCCGATGCTGGAGTACCTGCAGGCGTTCGACGAGGTGGTGCAATCCGGGCGCGTGAAGGCGCTGGGTGCCTCGAACTTCTCGCCGGCCCGGCTCGCGGAGGCCCTTCGACTGCAGCGCGAGCATGGACTCGCTCCGTTCGTTGCCATCCAGGACCTCTACAACCTCGTCGAGCGCGATCGGTACGAGCGCGAACTCGCACCGATCGTCGCCGAGTACGGCCTCGCATCTCTGCCGTACTACTCGCTCGCCAAGGGATTCCTCACGGGCAAGTACCGGCCCGGGGTCGAGGTCGACAGTGCGCGCGCCAAGGGCGCGGTCGTGTACCTCGATGAGCGCGGCGAGCGTGTCCTTGCCGCCCTCGACACGGTGTCGTCGGCTCACGACGTTCCGATCAGCGCGGTGTCACTCGCGTGGCTCCTGACCCGGCCGGGTGTCACGGCTCCGGTCGCGAGCGCCCGCACACCCGTGCAGCTCGCCGACCTGCTGCCCATGGGATCGCTGCAGCTGAGCGCCGACGAGGTCGCCCTGCTCGACGCAGCATCGGCCTGACGCGTCGAGCGCACGCGTCAGACTCACGCGTCGTCCTGACGCGGCAACTCACAGGAAACTCCCAGACTCGTCCCAGCGCTGCCCAAGGTGGCGGGCGGAACCTCGGTTCATCACACCAGAGCCGCCACCGTGCGGCCCGACCGAGGAGACGACATGAACACCACCTGGATCACCCGCAGTGGAATCGCCCTTGCCGGCGTGGCGCTGTTCGCCATGACGGCCGGCACAGCCCAGGCCGCACCCGGCAACGGCGGCTGCCTGAAGGACCTCGTGGCAGCCGGCACCATCACCAGCGCTCAGGCCGAAGCCCTGCACGAGGCAGCCGACGCCCTCCGCGACTCCGGCGTGGGCCGCGGCGAGGCCAGGCCGCAGGCCCTGGCTTCCCTGGTCGCCAACGGCACACTCACCCAGGAGCAGGCTGACGCCATCTCCGCGACAAAGCCCCCGAAGCCCCCGAAGCGCACGAACGGGACCCGGCCGACGGGCACAGCGTCCTCGACCACGGCGCAGACCCCGCTGCCCTAGGGTCGGCAGGAGCCACCATGCCGGTGGGCGGGGACGATCCGGTGCCTGCGGAGGAGACCGTCATGACCATGCGCGTCCTCGTCGTGGACGATGAGCCTGGTATCAACGACCTCATCTGCGACGCCCTTCGCCTCGCCGGGTACGAGACATCGTCTGCCGCCCACGGCATGGAGGCGCTGCGCATCCTGCGCGAGGAGTCCATCGACCTCGCCATCATCGACGTCAACATGCCGACGATGGACGGTTACGAGCTTCTCGAGCGCATGCGCTCGTCAGGCCTGCACACGCCTGCGATCGTGCTGACAGCACGCTCGGACAAGGAGGCCACACGTACGAGCTTCGGTCTGGGCGCGGACGACTTCGTGCGCAAACCGTTCGGCATCGAGGAGCTCACCCTGCGCGTCGCTGCCGTTCTGCGTCGCAGCCGACCGGCCGAGTCGCAGGCGGTGCGCACCGTAGGCTCGATCGCGATTGACGTCGACGCACATGAGGTCACCTGCGACGGGGTCGTCGTGGATCTTTCGCCCACTGAGTTCCGGCTGCTGCTGGTCCTCGCGGAGAACAGCGGTCGAGTCATGTCACGAGAGCAGCTGCTCGACCAGGTGTGGGGGCTGGGTCAGGGCGCAGAGAGCTCGACCCTGGAGACATACGTGTCGTACCTTCGCCGCAAGCTGGGTGAGCCCCTGACCCTGCGTACCGTGCGCGGCGTCGGCTACCAGCTTGTGGTGCCGAGGCCAACGTGAGCCTGCGTCTCAGACTCACACTGCTCACCACCCTGATCGTGGTGCTGACGACGTCGGCTCTGGGCACAGCCATCTACGTGGCCACTGCGCGGATCCAACTCGATCGCATCGACGCACGGCTGTATGCCGACATCTCCGAAGCCCGAGTGCGGTCGCTGCAGGACAATCCGCGACCCCCGCAGGACGGGGTCTATGTCGACACCGCCCTCGGGCGGGTCAATCGCGATGGGGTGACGATCAAGCAGCTGCGAGCAGCGGGCACCGCCGAGGAGCCGATCCCACTTCCTTCGCTCAGCGCGGGTGACATCGCCGCGGCGACGGTCGCGCCCATCACGGTCAATGACGGCACCGACTTCCGTGTCGCTGTCCGCAGTCATGGATCCGGGCTGGCAACCGTGGTGGCCGCTGCTCCTCTGAACGTCCTGCAGGAGAACCTCGCCCAGCTGGCCCGCGCCATCATCCTGCTCGGCCTTGGCTTTGCCGTGATCGGCGCCCTCGCCTCGTGGATCACGGTCCGTCGCGCCTTCCGGCCAGTGGACGCAATGGTGGGTGCGGCCAGCGCGATCGCCGCGGGCGACACCGATCGCCGCCTTCCGCCGGCGCGACCCGGTACGGAGATCGGCGACCTCACAGGGGCCATGAACGTGATGATCGACTCTCTCGCTGAAGCCGTGGCACGCGTGGAGCGATCCGAGGACCAGCTTCGCGCCTTCCTGTCCGATGCCTCGCACGAGATTCGGACACCTCTCACCGTCATCCGCGGCTATGCCGAGCTCCTGGTGCGACAGGGTGGGGGACTCAGTGATGCGGAGCGACAGTCACTGGGCCGCATCGAGTCCGAGAGTCAGCGCCTGGATCGGCTTGTCACGCGACTGCTGAGCCTCGAGCGATCGACTGCCCCGCATCGCGGACCTCAGTCTCGAGTCGATGTCGCAGCGCTGGTGCTCGAGTGCGCCGGCGACCTGGCGACTCTCGATCCCGCTCGCGAAGTCTCAACGGACGTTGCGGCCGCCACCGTCACCGGCGACACCGACGCCCTGCGACAGCTGCTCGCGAATGGGGTGCAGAACGTCCTTCGGCACACGCCCAACGGGTCGCCGGTGTCCTTCTCGGCCCAAAGGCAGGACAACCGGGTCGTCGTCTGCATCGACGATGCCGGGCCGGGCATCCCGGCCGAGCGACTCGAGTCGATCGCGGCCGGTCGACGTACCTCATCCTCGGCCGACGGATTCGGCCTCGGCATGGCGATCATGGAGGCGGTCGCCGTCCAGCACGGCGGCGAGCTCACCCTGCTCAGCAGTCCACTAGGCGGCCTGCGCCTGCGGATCGATCTGCCCGCCGCCAGCACCTGACGCCGTATCCCCGCTCAGCCTGTGGATCCGGCCCAGACGCCCACAGGCACTCCGGAAACGGGCATGTCGAGCACGAACACCGCACCTGCATGCGGCCGGGCTGCCAGATCAGCGGGCATCATCCGGAAACGTGCTGTGGTGATGACCAGGCGGTCGAGGCCGGCGCCGACGAACTCCGGGCACGTGACGTTCGGGGCATCGACTTCGATCACCTCGAGCACCTGCCCCATGGCCGAGATGCACCGCACGCGACCCTCGCCGAAGAAGGCCACCCACAGGTGCCCGTCGACATCGACGGCGAGCCCATCCGGGGTGCCACCGCAGGCGAGCACGTCTCGTCCATGGGAAGCCGTGCCCGTGTCGACGTTGTAGTCGAAGGCGCGGATCGTGCCGGGTCGCGTCTCAACGTGGTACAGCGTGCCGCCGTCCGGTGAAAAGCCCATGCCGTTGGAGACCGTCACGCCCGTCAGCACCTGGCGCACGGAACCGTCCGGCTCCACGGCCCAGACACTCTCGCTGCGAGATCTGTCATCGAGACGGATGCTGCCGACCAGGAATCTTCCGGCCGGATCCACGGTGCCGTCGTTGAGGCGGCTGCTCACCCCCTCCGCGATGATCGGAATGGTCGCACCCACCTGGCCTTGCGCGCTCATGAGGTGCACGCAGCGCTCCCCCGCGACCAGCAGCCCGCTGTCCGCCGTCGGTGCAACCGAGCCGACACGCTCGCCTAGGGAGCGCGTCTCCTCGATCTCGAGGTGCGTACCGAGGAGCGTCCCGCGAAACACCAGGCCCGCCTCGCTGTCGACCCACCACAGACTGTCCTGCGCCGCGTCCCAGACCGGCCCCTCACCCAGTTCCGCCCGCTGCGCATTGCCCGTCGTGGGAACGGCGAGGAGGGACTGCGGGTTCACGCCTGCGAGCGTAGACGAGAACAGCCATGGGTAGGTTCGTCCCGTGCCCTCCTCCGATGACCTGGCGGACGTCCGGCCCGATGTGCGGCGCCTGTCGAGCCGAGTCGCCTACGAGAACCCGTGGATGATGCTCACCGAGGACGTAGTCGAGCATCGTGATGGCTCACAGGGAACATACGCAGTCGTGCACGCACCCGACTTCTCGCTCGTGGTTCCGTTCGACGGTGAGCGCTACACCCTTGTCGAGCAGTTTCGCTACACCGTTGGACTCCGCCTGTGGGAATTCCCGCAGGGCTCGGTGCGCGACCCCGCCGGACTCAGCGCTCAAGTGATCGGTGAGATCGAACTGGCGGAGGAGGCGGGCCTGACCGCCGCGGCGTGGACCCACCTGGGCCGCCTGCACGCAGGCTACGGGCGATCGTCCACTGCCTTCGACGTCTTTCTCGCGCAGGAGTTGCTCGCCGTGCCCACTCGTCGCGAGGTGACCGAGCAGGACATGCGCACAGGCACCTTCACTCTCGACGAGATCTGGGATCTCGTCGATCAGGGGCTCATCACCGACTCGCACACGGTGGCAGCACTGGCCCTGCTGGACAGGCGCCGCCCCACTCTCGGTCAGCGCTAGACGGCAACGACCACACCGCCACCGGCATGCTTGGCCCGGTAGCAGGCATCATCCGCAAGCCTGATGAGCTCGTCCACCTTCCGATCGTCAGGGCCGGCGATCGGCATCACCCCGATGCTTGCGCCGACGCCGAGCGGGCCCTGAGGGCTGTCAAGCCTCAACTCCTCCACTCGCTCGACGAGGGTCTCGGCGATCTGCCGCCCCAAGTCGACCGGGCAGTCATTGAGGATCACCGCGAATTCGTCGCCGCCGATCCGGGTCACGATGTCGCGACTGCGCACATTTGCGGCCAATGCACCCGCGATCAGTTTGAGCATCGCGTCACCTGCATCGTGGCCACCGATGTCGTTGATGGCCTTGAAGCGATCGATGTCAATGAACAGCAGCATCCCCGCAGATCCGTCCTCAATCGACCTTCTGCGAACGCTCTCGAGGCTGGTCAGGAACGCACGGCGGTTGCCCACGCCGGTCAGTTCGTCGGTGCTGGCCATCCGGCCGAAGTCATCGGCACGGCGCCGCGCCCGGCGTTCGGTCCCTGTCACGAGCAGTACGAAGGCCTGCAGCAGGGTGAGCAGGATCAGGCCGACGAGATCCAGGCCCGGTGCGAAGAAGGAGTCCCGGGAGGTGAGCGGACCGCTGGTCGGATTCACGACGATCTGCCACGAGCGCCCGTAGACGTCGAACGGCTCACTCGAGGCCTCGAGTGCCTCGGACGAAGTCAGGTCGATCGAGGCTGGCGAGACAGATCCCCGAAGGACCACCTCCTCGGGACTGTCGGCATCTGTCACGTCGACGAGGCGGATGTCCAGGTTGTCCCACCGGACGCTGTTGAACGACTCGTTGAGGAGGTCCGCAAGGCGGTACACCCCGACGGCGAACCCCTGGACCACTTCGTCGTCGTCGTCGAAGATCGGGACGAGGGCGAGCATGCCCTTCTGGGTCCCGGAGTCCTGCACGAGGTCGATCGGTGCCGTGGCCACTGCCTTCTGCGTCGCAAGTGCGCGCTCGATCGCCTCCGCGCGCAGCGGGTTGGAGTTGATGTCGAAACCCAAGGCGGCGGCATTCTCGGCCAGGGGCTCGATGTAGCCGACCACCACGTGGTCCCCGGGTCCCGATGCCGGCACCAGCTCCCCGCCTGCGTCACGCTGCGTCACCTCGAAGTCCTCGAAGCCCCTCACGCGTTGGGCGGCCTCGAATTCATCGACGTCGCCATGCGCCACGATCGGATTCCACGAGATCGCCTGCAGGCTCGGGAAGCGCTCGAGAGCTCCCTCGGTGAACGTGGCGAACTGGTCTGGCCTTACGCCCACGTTGGCGTGGTACAGACTGACGACCCCCTCGAGGACCTCCTGGTGACGGGTCACGTTTCGCTCCAGGTCGCCGGCGGCCTCATCGGCCAGGAGCTGCATCTGGAGCTGGCGCGACCTGGCGGACTGGATCTCCGACTGCGCGAAGAAGCCGATGAACAGCACCGTCCCCGCAACGGCCGGGATGGCCACCTTCCAGCGGCGACCATCCCACACCGAGCGCTGACCGGGCAGGCACATGAGGGTCAACGGTCCGAAGATCACGACACCGACGGCATCGCCCGCCCACCAGGTCACCCAGAGCAGGATCCACTGGTCGGTGCTGATGAGCCCGGAAGCGACCTGGGCGACCGTCGCGACCGTGGCATTGACCGTGGCGGCCAGCGGTCCTGAGAGTACGAGGAAGGCGATGATTTCGCCGCCGCTGATCAATGGCGCACGGCGTCCGATGGCCTGCGCCACCAGCGTCGCACCTACCTGCGCCTGGAGTGCTGCGCCGACTGCGATGACCACGCTGACGACCAGCGCCGTCAGCGTCAGCGCGTCCTGTCGCACGAACGTGACGGCATTGGAGAGCAGGGAGCCGAGCATGATCGCGGGGGTCATGCGCCAGCCCCACTCGTAGGCCACGGCGAAGGCAATGCCCGCGGCCGGCCACACCGGCGAGGCGAGGCCGGTCAACTGCCCGACCATCAATGTCACGGACCCGACAGCCCCGTAGACAGCTACGACCAGCAGGCTCAGGCCGATGAGCCGCGTACCGAACGGCGGATCGTCGACGGATGGGGCCAGTGACACAGCCATGCCCTCCCGCTCCCCCTGGACACTCCCGCAGTCATAGTCACGGTACCGGACCACCGGAGGCGAAGGCGTGCGCTGCAGGAATCAGCATCGCGTCATTGGCATCCGGACTCTGGGCACGCAACGACCATGCATCGGGCATAGCCTGAAGCCATGGCGAGCAGGTTCTCCGTCGGACGTCCGGCGCGGGTTCCCTGGATTTCCGCGACCATCGTCCTCCTCATCGGCCTGCTCACCACCGCGGCCGCGACCCAGGTGGTCATCGCGAATGAGCGCACGGCCGCAGAACGGAACGCCGAACGAGCAGGCAGCCAGATCGCGCTGCAGCTTGAGACCGTCGCCGTGCCGACCGCGAGCATCACCCACGCCCTCGAGGCATACGTCATGGGGCAGGCCGGGAGCCTCGACCCAGTGAACACCCAGGGTTTCATGGACGAGCTGCTCGACGCTGGCCTATTTGTTCGTTCTTTGAGCATTGCACCGGGCAATCGCATCGAATACATCGCCCCGCTCGCAGGCAACGAGGCTGCCCTCGGCCTGGACTTCTCGACCGTCCCCGACCAATGGGCGCCTATAGAGGCGATCATCGCGTCCGGTAAACCCGCTCTGGTGGGCCCCTTCGAGATGGTGCAGGGTGGCGTGGGGCTGGCCTATCGGCGACCCATCACCCTTCCCGAGAACGGCTATTGGGGACTGGCGAGCTCGGTGATCGATGCAGAGGCCTACTTCGCAGAGGCGATCAGCGGAGTGGACGTGGACCC
>JBIIJX010000095.1:0-9320 GCA_044233495.1 Candidatus Nanopelagicales bacterium | reverse complement strand
GGCATCCGGAACCAGGGGACTGACGATGACACGGCGTTCTGGGGCAGCGCCGACGCCTTCAGGCCCGGGGCTGTCATCACTCAGGCCCGTCCACTGGGGACTGCGTGGGAGGTTGCCGTCGTTCCAGCCGCCATAGGCACATCCAGCGCGGCAGCCGTGGGACTCGTCGGCATCACGACATCGATCCTGCTCGCTTGGGTGACCCTCACCGTCCTGCGCCTTCGCCAGCGTCGTCGTGATATCGCCGACCGGCTGGCGCGATTGTCCAGCCAGACCCCCGGCATGCTCTATCAGGTCCGTGTGCATCCGGATGGATCGAGCACGCTGGAATATGCAAGCGACCGCCTCGAGTCGATCTTCGGCGTGACCGGTGCGCAGATCGCAGCTCAGCCGGGAGTCATGTGGTCGCGCGTGGATCCGGCCGATCTTCCTCGCATCCAGTCAGAACTCCGCCGCTCAGTCGCTGGGAGCATCCCTTGGCACGTTCGCATGAGGATGGCGGTCGCCGACGGCACCATGCGCTGGTTTCAGACCGACGCGACGGTTGAAGCCCAGGGCAACGGAGATTCCGTCGTGCACGGATACCTGGTCGACATCACTGAGGAGGTCGCCGGGGAGGAGCGCCTGCGCATCAGCGCGAGCGTCTTCAGCTCCACTCGGGATGGAGTGATCCTCATGGACCCGGCTGGCTGCATCATCGACGTGAATGCGGGATTCACCGAGCTGCTCGGCTTCGAGCTGTCAGAGGTGCAAGGGCACCGATTCGAGTCCCTCAGTTCCGGTGCTACGACGCCGGACATCTACAGCGAACTCTGGTCGACGCTTGAGAGCACGGGATCCTGGCAGGGCGAATTGATCCACCGCCGCCAGGATGGGGAGATCACTGCGCAGGCCGTCACCATCACCTCCGTCCTCGACGGGATGGGCGGCCTCAGCCACTACGTCGCGGTCGTGAGTGCCATGAACTCGATGCAGGCTGACCTCGTCACAGGCCTGCCGAACCGACTCATGGCGGACGACCGGCTCGCGCAGGAAGTCGATCGAGCACGGATCGATCACTCTCAGCTGGGCCTGATCGTGGTCAGCCTCGACCGCTTCCGCGACGTCAATGAGGTGCTGGGCCACCGGGCCGGCGACGTCGTTCTGAAGGAGGTGGCGGCCCGACTTCGCGCTGTCGTCCCGGCACCCCAGACGGTGGCACGTCTCGGCGGAGACGAGTTCGCCGTGATCCTCAGCGACGAGGTGACGCCCGAGGCGGTGATCGGAACCGCATCAGCGCTCGCGGATGCCGTCCGGGTGCCGATACGCGTGGGCACGCGCGACGTGCGCGTCTCGGCCAGCCTCGGGATCGCCCTCTTTCCCTCTGATGCCTCCTCCGCGGTCGATCTGCTGACCGCTGCCAGCCAGGCAGTACGGGAGTCCTCCGCCAGCGGCGGTGGGCGCATCACCTTCGTCACGAAACAGATGCAGGAGTCATCGCGGGAAAGGGTGCGGATCACCGACGCCCTGCACTCCGCGCTGGCGCGGGGTGAGATGAGCATGGTCCTGCAGCCGGTCGTCGACCTGGCCACGGGGAGAACGGCGGAGGCCGAGGCCCTGATCCGCTGGCATCATCCCGAGCTCGGACTGATCAGCCCGGAGCGCTTCATACCTCTCGCCGAGGCGAGCGGCCAGATTGCGGCCCTGGGTGACTGGATGTTCGGCCAGGTCCTCGATGCCGTCCAGCGAGCCCGCGAGATCCTTCCGGAGTTCAGAATCAGCTTCAACCTGTCCCCGGGCGAGATCCACAACTCCGGCGACCGGCATCAGCAGCGGATGACGGTCATGCGGCAACGTGACATTCCTGGCGACGCACTCATCGCGGAGATCACAGAAGGTGTGCTGCTGACGCGAGGGAGCGACTCAGAGCGGCACCTGCGCATCTACCGCGATGCAGGCATCGAGTTGGCTATCGACGACTTCGGCACCCAGTACTCGTCACTGTCGTACCTGCAGTCGCTCGACCTTGCCTTCCTGAAGATCGATCGGTCCTTCGTGCAGAACATGTCCCCGGGGAATGAGTCTCACGCCCTCTGCGTCGCGATCATCACCATGGCCCACGCCCTGGACCTCCGCGTCATCGCCGAGGGGGTCGAGACCGAGTTGCAGCGTGAACTGCTGACCCAAGCCGAATGCGACCTTGCCCAGGGCTACCTCTTCGCGAAGCCCCTGCCACCAGACGACCTGTGGGAGCGGCTGCGAGGCGAGCGAGAGACCTGACGCATCGGCTTCGGCGTCCACGGAATTCCGGAGGGCTCCTGGGAACCGGTCACCTGGCGCAGCCCGTCATCCCCCGGACGCACGCGGAGCACGGCCGCGTCGACCCCGGCCCGCTTGGTGAGCGACGTGACGGCCCGCTCCTGCTTGGGAAGCGCGAGGGTCACCACGGTTCCCGAATCGCCTGCGCGAGCCGTGCGCCCGGCGCGGTGGACGTAGTCCTTGGGATCGGTTGGCGCGTCGACGTGGACAACGAGGCTGACATCGTCAACGTGGATGCCACGCGCCGCGACGTCCGTCGCGACGAGCGCGGGAGTCGTTCCGTTGCGGAAGTCATTGAGGGTTCGCGTGCGCACGGCCTGGGACTTGCCGCCATGGAGGGCACCCACAGGCACGCCCTGCGCCGCCAACTGCTCCGCGAGACGATCGACCGCACGTTGCGTCCGGACGAAGAAGATCGTGCGGCCGTCGCGAGCGGCGATCTGGGCGGTGATCGTGCTCTTGTCCGCCGGATGCATCAGAAGTACATGGTGGTCCATGGTCGTCACCTGATCGGTCACGGGACCGGTCGCATGCTCGACGGCGTTGCGCAGGTACTTGCGCACGAGTGAGTCGACACCGTTGTCGAGTGTGGCGCTGAAGAGCAGACGCTGGCCGCGCGGCTTCGTCGCATCGAGGATGCGCGTGACGGCGGGCAAGAAGCCCATGTCGGCCATCTGGTCGGCCTCATCGAGCACAACGACCTCGGTGTGCGACAGGTCGACCGCCCCACGCTCCATGAGGTCGATGAGTCGGCCGGGCGTGGCCACGAGGATCGGCACGCCGCGCTCGAGCGCACGCAGTTGCTGGGCGTAGGGCATGCCGCCGGCGATGAGCCGGGTACGGAGTTGCACCCGCTCGGCGAGCGGGCCAAGGGTGTCGCTCACCTGCATGGCGAGCTCCCGCGTGGGTACCAGCACGAGGCCGAGAGGACGCCCCGGCTCGGCCTGCCAGCCGGCAAGACGGGTCAGCATGGCCAGCCCGAAGGCAAGGGTCTTCCCAGACCCCGTGCGACCGCGGCCGAGGATGTCTCGGCCGGCGATGGCATCAGGCAGGGTGGCTGCCTGGATCGGGAACGGCTCGACGATGCCGTCGGCCTTGAGGGCCGAGACGATCGCGGGTGACACACCAAGATCGGTAAAGGACATGGTTGTACGTGCAGACATGAGCAAATCCATTCAAGACGTCAGGCGCGTCTTGAAGGTGACCCTGATGTGTCGCGTGAAGGTCAAGACTCGCAGAGAGTGAGGTCTTCAGCGTACGGCATCAGCCGCGGAACACGAAATCGCGTGAAGTCGAGGAGTGCCGGCCCGTGATCTCATCCGCGCTGGGCTGCATGACGACCGGCGATGAAACGGAAGGTCATACCGGGGCCGAGAGTGCCGCCCGCACCCGGTGTCGCGCCCGGCCGCGACATCGGTGCTGAACCTCGGCATCGTCTTGACGCGCTTCGTGTAGTCGTGGGTGTTCGGGTTTGCGGCAAGTCCCACCCCAGCGCTCGCCAGTGCGTAGCATCCGAGCATGAGACGAGAATTGACCGCACTCCTGGGCATCCTCATGGCTGGCGCGCTGACCGCGGGCGTCGTCGCGACTCCCGCCATCGCCGCAGAGCAGCCCGCGGGATTCGCCCGCTTCGAGAAGGCCCAGGCCAAGCGGAAGTTCGTCGTGTATGCGCCGACCACCACGCTCGAGCTGCCGCTCACCTACGAGGGAGCAAAGGTGCAGGTTTACGGCGAGTGTGCCGGCGGACGTGCAACCTGTGACCGATCGACGCCTGCCGGAGTGAAGCGACAGGCCTACACCACCGTGACTCTGCCGGGATCAGCAGTACGTCCGACTCAGACCTACGTCGAGGTCTACAGCCAGCAGGTGACCCTGGCGCAGCTCCGGGAATTCATCCGCGGGCTCGTGCCGGCAACCTGAGCCGCACCGTCCTCGTTTCGGCCACCACCCCCGTGCTCCATTCGAGTCACGCCGGGAGAACGCCTCGCACGACGCTGACCGCGCTGTGGGAGGGATCTCCGTCGAAGTGCTCGACGGAGACATCGACCAGCGGGAAGCTGGCCATCTGCATTCCTGCTGGGAGCGGCAGAACCGCCTCCTCGCCCGGGCTCAGCGTGCCGACCGCGACCATGGTTGCGGCATCGGATGACGCCATCCACACCTCGTAGTAGCCGTCATCGACCGCGGGCAGGTCAGGCACCGACACGCGCAGCACGGCGTCATCACCGCGGCTCTCCACGACCGCCGTTCCGGTGTAGGTCGAGTCCTGCACGGGCTCGAGCGTCGCGGTGGCGAGCACATCGGACATCGGCGTGCCGAAGTCCGTCGTCGCAGTGGTCACGACAGATCCGACCACAACGCCAACGGCAGCTGCAGCCGCCAGCCACCACAGTGCCGGCCGACGCCGACGGCGCGCCTGCTCGAGGGACACCACCGGGGCTTCGGTCGACAGATCAGCAGCACCCACCTCCGCGACGATTCCCTCCCACACCGACGCTGGGGGCATCACCGGGCGGTCATCATCGGTGATCGTGCGCGCGGTGGCCACCACGGCGGAGAGCTGGTCGACGCGACTGCGGCAGCGCGCACACGCCACAAGGTGCTGCTCGTCGGCTGTACTGGCCGACTCCCCCATCGCGATCAGGGCGAGATCGGCTTCCTCAAGATGCGACACGGTCCACCTCCAATCGTGCGCGCAGTCGCTCCAGGGACCGGCGGATGTGACTCTTGACCGTGCCGAGTGGAAGGTCAAGCAGGCTCGCGATCTGCGCATGGGTCAGGTCCTGGAAGAACGCGAGCTCCATGATCCGGCGCTGTGGCTCCCCCAGCCTGGCCAGCTCGTCGGCGAGCAGCACGCGATCGATCAGGCCGTCCACCGGAGTCTCCACCGGCTCGTCGACCTCGCTCGCGGCCACGGCCTCGACCCGGCGCGAATGGCGTGCACGGTCGGCCCAGTGATCCGCGATACGCCGGCGCGTGATGGCGATCAGCCAGGCCGGGAGTGCGCCGCGCTCGGGATCGAACCCCGCCCTGCCCCGCCACGCGCTCACGAAGACAGCCTGGGTGATGTCGGCGGCGTCCGCCTCGTTGCCAACGCTGCGCAGGGCCACCGTGTGAACGAGCGCACCCCAGCGCCGGTAGGCATCGGCGAGACCCGCCTCATCCCCCGCGGCGAAGGCCGCAGCGGTCACCGCCTCGGAATCGACGGTGGCGGGTTCCAAGGACACGGACAACCCCCTCACGGATCCTCGCTGGCGCACGGGCAGGACGCCCACGCCAGTATGCATCGCCCGGTCGCTCATTGCCTGCCCTCCTTCCACCTGCTGGCGCCGTGATCAGGGCACTCCGCCCTCCGGCACTCTTCGCTCGGACCCCCGCGTATGGATGCACGGGGGCACGAGAAATTTCGCGCCAGAAATTCTTCAATCCGCGCATCCACCGGGGCCGGGGCGTCCGAAGTACAGGCAACACCGTCCCAGCCGGGGCGGCGCACGAACCACCTACCCAAGGAGAGACCATGCGCACCACGATCACGCGGGTCGCCGTTGCCGGCGCCGCAGCAGTTCTCGGGGCGATTGCCCTCGCCCCGACCGCCAGCGCCGCCGATGGCGACACCTCGCTCGCATCCGTCCTGAAGGTCGGCCAGTCCGCGCTCGACCGCGACTACGCCGACTTCGACATTCTCACCAAGGCAGCGGAGACCGTCCTCGCCGCCAAGCCCAAGTCCAGCGTCGCACTCCTCGCCGACGGCATGACAGCCCTGACCGTCTTCGCGCCGACCGATCAGGCCTTCATGAACCTCGCCTCTGCCCTGACGGGCAAGAAGGTCACCACCGAGGCTGCCGCCTTCAAGGCCGTCGCCGGCCTGGGCGTCGACACCGTCGAGCAGGTGCTGCTCTACCACGTCGTGCCCGGCGCCACGATCCTGTCGCAGGACGCGCTGAAGGCCAACGGCAAGGCACTCGACACGGCCGTGACGGGCAAGACCATCAAGGTCAAGGTCACTGACAAGCCCGCCATCATCCTCGGCGACTACGCGCCCAAGCTGCCCAACCCGAAGGTCATCCTGAGCAAGGTCGACATCAACAAGGGCAACAAGCAGGTCGCGCACGGCATCAACGGCGTGCTTCTGCCCTTCGCCCCCTGATCCCTGCCGCACGAAGGGGGAGGTCCGCAGCCAGCGGACCTCCCCCTTCGTCATGCTCAGGCGTCAGTGCACCTTCACTCACGCGACGATCTGGAGCCCGGTCGCGGTGACGGCGTACGCGCGATCGGCATCGGCGGCCAGCGCCTCGATGCTGGTCACTGCACCCACCTGCTCCCATGCCGATCCGTCCGTCGTGCGATGCACGGTTCCGTCGATATCGACCCGCCAGAGCGCCGTCCCATCCGACGCGGAAGCGACGAGGACGCCAGGGGAGTCCACCGGCACAACCTCGGCCGAACCCGGGCGCCACGTGACGAGCCCCAGATCGGGAGTTGCGAGCCACACATCCTCCCCGAACCACGTGAGGGACGTCGGCGTGAGAGTGGGTCCCGCGGTCCACGTGCGGCCGCCGTCGGACGACCACTGCAGGGGTCCACGGGTGTCCCAGCCCACGACCTGGTCGCCGCTCACAGCCAGTCCGTGGAAGTCCACCTCGCCGAGCAGGCTGCGCGACTCCCACGTCGCGCCCCCATCCTCACTGGCGAGCAGGCCCAGTGGATTGGGTAGCTCCGAGACCGGGCCGGGGTGGCCGCTCGCCACCACAGTGCCCGACACCAGACCGGTGAAGCCCATGAAGTCATCCCGCGACATACCGACGAGCTCCGACTGACCGCTCGCGATGCTCACCCGGTGCACTCCGTCATGAGTACCGACGACGAGGTCGTCGCCGTCGACGACGGCACCGTGCACGTGGCCGAGGGCAGGAGCGACCGGTACCGTCGCCGCCGCAGCAGCGGAGCCCTCCTCCCCGCCGAGGAAGGACTGCAGCTGAAGGATCTCCTTCTCCTGGGTCACGATGATCTCGCGCGCCAGTGCGGCGACATCGGGGTCCGCGCCGGCCTCCAGGACGTCACGTGCCATCTGCACGGCACCCTGATGGTGCTCGATCATCGCCTGGGCGAAGAGCGCGTCGAACTCGGCACCCTGAGCCTGCGCGAGGGCATCGAGCTGCTCATCGCTGAGCATTCCCGCCATACCGTGCGAACCGTGCTCGCCCATCGCGTCATCGGAAGTCAGACGCTCGGCTCCCCAGGTGTCGAGCCACGAGCCCATCAACTCGATCTCGGGAGCCTGGGCGCCCTTGATCTCACGGGCGAGGTCGACGATGACGGGGTCGCTGGCCCGGGAGTCGGCGAGGTCGGACATCACGACCGCCTGCTCGTGGTGCGGGATCATCGTCTGGGCGAAGATCACGTCCGCCGGGTTCACGCCCGGCTGCTCTGCCGTTGTCTGCTCCGAAGTCATGGAGTCGTGCGCTTCGCCGTGGGCGCTGGGATCACTCGAGCACGCTGCGAGCACGAGTGTGCCGGTGATCAGAAGGGCACCCAGCGGCACCGCGCGGAAGGCGGGGGTCATGCGTGAAGTCATCATGGAATCCTGTCTGGAGTCGTGGAAAGGGGACGATCGAGCCGCGAGCGGCTCGTCGTCACGTTCGACTGACAGACAGGGACGCCAGGTCAGGTGGGCGCGCCAGGACTCCGACGACGTCTCGACGGGCGGCGCCTTCACGTGCAGCCGTTTCCCGGCGCACGCGCCAGGCGCGCATGAATGGAGTGATGAGCCAGCCGCCGAGGATCACGGCCAGGCACAGGGCCGCGGCGGGGGCGTCATCCGTCGGAGCCTCGCCGACCCCGTCCACTGGCGCGGCCGGGGAGGACTCGGGGAGGTGGACGTCATGGGCCTGCTCGTGGCCGCTGATCGCCGTGCTGCAGCCCGTGACGACCAGGTGGTGCATGACGGCGATGCCAGTCACGAGCAGGGCGCAGGCAATGACACGGCCCAGCGCTGATCCCTCGGCAACTCGCGTCCGCACGCGACAATGATCACACGAGCGGCAGGCACCGGCCACTTTGGAGCAGGGGGTCACCCTGACTTGCGACGGAATTCCCGCTTGCCGCCGGCACGATCGGCGTGCTCCTGCGTCTTGCCCTCCGTGGGAGCGCTGCCGTGCGGCGTGTTCTTGGACGACTTGCGGTTCTTGGCCTCCAGGGCCTGCCGCATGCGCTCCTTGACGTCGTCGTTCGGAGTCTCAGTCATAGGGGCAGTCTGGCATGGTGGGGTTTGCCTTGAGAACCACGACTGGGGGCGTCATGCTGGCGCTGTCATGCTTCCCACAAGGACAGTGGTGTCACACCCCGGATCAACCAAGTCGAGCGCCGATTGGATGCCCACCACCACCCTGTCGGGATCCAGGTCATGAATCAAGTCGATGGCGGTCACGGCCAGGTGTCTGCCAATCAGCCGACCGGATGCATCGGCGTCGTTGCCGCGCACGGCTGCCAGAAGTGCAACGTGCTCTCCATGTCGGGTCCTGGGCGCGAATGGGCGGGTTCTGTGGTAGCGAAACAGGTAACGATCACATTCATTGGCCAACGTGCGCATGATCTGGCGCGCTTTTCTGCCAGCGTGCGAGCCCAGGAGCATGTGGAATTCAAGATGCGCTGTCGTCCACGCTCTCAAGTCCATTGCTACGCTGGCGCGCCACATCTCGTTCAGCGCGGCTTCTGCGTCATACAACTCGGTCGCGGACAACTTTCCCGTCGAGAGACGGACGCCAAGGCTTTCAAGAAGTATCCGTGCGCCATAGAGCTCGTCAATCTCCAGCACGTCAAGGGCGCTCACTACCGCTCGCTGATTGACCTCGATCTCAACCAGCCCCTCGGCCTGAAGCCGACGACACGCCTCACGCAAAGGGGTGCGGCTCACACCGAGTTTCTTGGCCAGCACAGATTGCTTGATCTCGGCTCCCGGTGGCAGGAAACCCAGCATGATCAAATCGCGTAGATGGCTGTATACGACTTCACTGGTGAATCGT
>JBIIJX010000122.1:0-7175 GCA_044233495.1 Candidatus Nanopelagicales bacterium | reverse complement strand
GGACGCTGCCTTCCACACGATCATGAACTGGGAGCGCCCGCTGTCCGGTGCATCGCACTGGGCCGGAGGACGCTGGCGCTGCTGACGACGACGGACCGGCCTACCGGTCGTCGGCGGCGAGTCCCTCCGCGCCCGGATTGGGTCGTGAGTCGACGGCCGGGTCGGCCGGGGGGACCGGTCGGTCGCGCAGGATCCGGCCCAGCGGGATCAGTCCGAGGGCGATCCACCCGGCGTACTGCGGGATGAACTCGCTGATGACGCCGATCACCACGAAGTACGAGGTGATGACCGCGCCGCGGAGGCGCGCACGGGGCGACTGTTGCAGCCACCCGCGGGTCGAGGCCCCGGGTTCCAGCAGCTCGGGATGGTGGGCGGCGTGGTACGCGATGAGGCTGCCCAGGCCGGAGATCACCGCGAGGTTCAGCCAGTAGAGCAGGCCTACGCCTCCGGCACCGATGTCAATGGAGTTCCCGGCCGTGCCGTACATCGCGGTCGGCCAGGGCAGGAAGGCGATGGCCAGCATCCACGCGAGGTTGAGCCACAGGATCGTGTTGTCGTACATGCGCAGCACGTTGAAGACCCGGTTGTGCACCGTCCACATGACGACGACGATGACGAAGCTGAGGAGGAACGCGAAGATCTGGCCCCAGTTGTCGGCGATGATCTGCCACACCGTCTCACCGGGCTTGGGCCCGGCGATGCCGATCAGGGGAAGCAGCTGCAGTGTCAGCGCGATGGCGACGACGGCATCGGTGAAGTTGACCAGCCGATCGAAGGCTCGACTTCGCTCGGCCGGGGTCGCGTCCCCCTCGGAGTTGCCGCGGCTCATACGTGGAATGTAGGGCCTCACGCGCGGGATCGGGCCAGTCTCGCGCGACAGGCACGCTTGGCGATCCGGATGAAGGTCTCTGCCACCGGTGCCCGGGTGGCGCCCTTCCGGGTGGCCAGCATGATCGTCCGTGGCTCGAGCGGGGGGTCGAGGGTCTTGATGACGATCCCCGGATCCGTGGGATCCGTGGCCAGCAGGGGCATGATCGCGGGTCCGACCCCAGCGCGCACCATGCCTTGCTGGGCGCCGTTGTCGTACGAGCGGAAGGCGTATCGCGGGCGGAGCCCCATAGCGCGCAGGCCGGCATTGATCGTGCCGGCGCCGTACTGCGGCTCGTGCTCACCGACCAGCGGGATTCCTGCCAGCTCTGTCGTGGGGAAGCGTCGACCCGGGTGCCTGCGCGCGAGATCGCTGTCTGCGGGTAGGAGGAGGACGAAGGGGTCGGTGCCCAGCGGCACGAGGTCCAGGCCCTCGTGCTCGTACGGTCCGGCGAGGAACGTGACGTCGATCGCGTCACCGAGCAGCTCCGCGACCAGCTCCTCGTTGCGGTCGTGCTCGATCAGCCCGATGGTCAGCTCCGGTGCCACGGACCTCAGTTCGCGGACGACGTCCGGCAGCAGCTGCACCGAGACGCTCTGGTAGGTGCCGATGGACAGCCGCCCGCCGGTGCCGGTCGCCAGTTCCTGCAGGTCGGCCTGTGTGGAGTCGAGCAGGGCCATGAGGGCGGTCGCGGAGGAGAGCAGCACGCGTCCGGCGGGGGTGAGGGTCACGGGCCTGGGGCCACCGGGTCGATCGAAGACCCGCTGCCCCACGGCGCGCTCCAGACCCGCGATCTGCTGGCTGATGGCCGCCTGCGACAGTCGCAGGGCATCCGCGGCGCCGATGAAGGAACCCTCCTCCGCCACCGCGATGAGGGCGCGCAGGTGGCGCAGGTCGAGGTCGGCGAAGGCCATGCCAAAGTATAAGCATCAGTGATCGACACGATCAATAATCATCGTTTGAGTTTATGGGCATCGACCTCTAGCGTGAAGTCTGCGCGGGAGAGGATCCCGCACAGCCACGACTGGGGGCAGGGTGCCCGCCGGACCAAGCCGAAGAGGAGGCGACATGCACACGGCAGTCATCGACCGTCTGATCCACCTGGGGGAGAGCATCACCATGCGGGGAGTCACCGCTGCGAATGTCGAACTCCTGCTCCTCGCGCATGACGCCCGCGATCTCGGCATCGAGGCCGTCCTCGTCGATGTGATGATCGACGAGGATGCACCGGTCGTGGTGCGCGAGCGTGCCTTCGCCCTGGTAGCCGCCCGGATGGCGGCCCTGCCCGCGCATGGCGCAGGACGCGCGATCATCGAGCCGGCGCTGTCGTTCCCCGTGGGTGCAGGTCGCTGATCCGTCGCACGCGCGAGGCCCGCGATGCGGGGTCCTTGATCCGCCGGAACAGGTGATCGGCGGCCTCGCGACCCATCTCCTCCAGTGGTTGGGCCATCGTCGTCAGGTTCAGCGAGCCGAGCGCGGCCAGTGACATGCCGTCGAACCCGACGACCGAGACATCATCGGGCACGCGCAGCCCCGCCTCCTGCAGCGCGGAGAGGGCGCCGAGAGCCGACAGGTCGTTCGCGACGAATACCGCCGTGACGGCCGGGTGGGAGTCGAGCAGGCGGCGGGCACCGTCCCTTCCGCTGACCTCGGTGAAGTCGCCGGGCACGACCACGATCTCGGCGGCGAGACCCGCCCGGGTCATGGCCTCGCGGTAGCCGGCCTCGCGATCCCTGGCGATGGCGCTCTCGCTCCCGGAGATGTGGGCGATGCGCGAGTGCCCCAGCGCGATCAGGTGCTCGGTGGCGGAACGGGCACCGGCGTGGTCGTCGGTGCTCACGGATGTGATCCCGGCGCCGGTGATGTCGCTGCGCATGACCACCACCACGGGGCACTCGCGGGCCACTCGACGCGCGAGCCGGGGATCGAGCCGGTGCGAGATGAGGATGAGCCCCTCGACCTGGAACTCCAGCAAGGACGAGATCTCCGCAGCCTCGCGCTCGGGATCACCGTGGCCGGTGACGAGCATCGTCCGGTAGCCGTGCCCGCGCACGACCTCCTGTACGCCGTCGAGCACCTGCGCGAAGATCGGATTGTGTAGGTCGTGCAGCAGCACGCCCACCGTGTGGCTGCGCTGGTCGGCGAGACTGCGCGCTGCGGCATTCGGGCGGTACCCGAGCTCTTCAGCCGCCTGCAGGATGAGCGCCCGACTCTCCTCGCTCACGCGATCCGATCCGCGGATCGCGAGCGAGACCAGCGACTTCGAGACCCCCGCCCGTGCCGCGACATCGTTGATCGTCGGGCGTCGCGTCACGGCCGCCCGCCCTGTCGCGGTGACTGCGGCCGGTGTCCTTGTGACATGAACGCTCAGTGGTCGGCGTCGGCGATGCCTGCGATGCGCGCGGGTGATCCCGTACGAATCGACTGCTCGCACGCGATGGCCGCGCGCAGGCTCTCCAGCGCCGAGTCGGGTGGACAGGGATTCGGTATCTCGCCGAGCGCGTACGAGACGAAGGCCCGCGTCTCGTGCATGAACGCCGAGCGGAAGCGGTCGACGAATCCGCGGTAGGGATCGTCGACGTCCGACATAGCATCGGTCTCGGGCAGTGCGTGCAGAGGAGTGCGGCGCGTCAGGCCCCCGACGACAGTGTCGAGGGTGCCGAACGCCTCAAGCCGGACGTCGTGGCCGACCGGGTTGTGACGGGTCCCGCTGACGGAGAACGACACCCCGCCCTCGGTGACGCCCAGGATCATCGCGGTGTCGGCATCGTCGAACTCCGCGTACTGGCGGTGCTCGCGTACGGCAGACGTCGCCTGCACCCAGTCGATCTCCTCCCCGGTGAGCCAGCGCACCTGGTCGAAGTCGTGCACGTGCATGTCGCGGAAGATCCCACCGCTTCCGGCGATGAACTCGCGCCCGGAGGGGGTGTGGTCATGAGCGGTGAGCACGAGCGAGTAGAGGGTCCCCAGGGATCCGGCGGCGATGCGATCGTGGATCTCTCGAAGGCCCGGATCGAAGCGGCGCTGGAACCCGATCTGGAACGGCGTCGCGTGGCGCTCGGCAAGTTCGATCGCGCGACGGGTGTCGGCGAGCGTGAGTGCGATCGGCTTCTCGCACAGCACCGGCCGGCCCAGCGGCAGCAGTCGCTCAAGGTGCTCCAGATGGGTGTCGGTGCCGGTCGTGATGACGAACGCATCGGCGTCATCAAGGCGCGCGTCACCCCAGGGAAGGGACTCGGCTCCATGGGCGGCGGCGACCTCCGCGGCACGGGAAGCCGTGCGGTTGGTGACGACGACGGAGTCCACGCGTGGGTCGTCGACGAGGTCCTCCACCCGGATGCCGCCCATGCGTCCGGCTCCGATGACGGCGATCCTCATGGGTCCTCCCGGTCCGTGGATGCCTTGCGTCTGACGACGTCAGTGTGACACGATTCCGTCCATTGTGTTGGAACGTTCCAATTCGCGATTCCCGAGGTGTCCATGACTGAGTTCCTGCAGCGGGTGGCCTCCGCGCCGATCTCCTGGGGCATCTGCGAGGTGCCGGGCTGGGGGGCCATGCTGCCCACGCCGCGCGTGCTCGCCGAGATGTCCTCGCTGGGCATGCCGGTCACCGAGCTGGGCGCCCCGGGCTTCCTGCCCGACGACCCCGCGGGGGTCAAGGCCCAGCTCGCGGAGTACGGCATGTCACTGGTCGGCGGGTTCACCCCCCTTGTGCTGCACGACCGCGCCCAGGAGCAGGCGACCATCGCCGAGGCCCGCCGCGTGGCGGAGTTGTTCCAGGCTGCGGGGGCCACGAAGTTCATCACGGCCGTCGTCACCGACTGGGACTGGTCCGAGCCGCACAGCGCCACGGCCGAGGAGCTCGCACACATGGCACGGATGTTCGCGGTAGTCGACGAGATCTGCGAGGAGCACGGTCTCGAGCAGGTCGTGCACTCGCACGTGCAGACCATGATCGAGAAGGACGACGACGTCCAGCGCGTGCTGGACGTCTGCGACGTCCACTGGTGCCTCGACACCGGGCACCTGGCCATCGGCGGCACCGACCCGGTCGCATTCGCCGTCGAGGCCTTCGATCGCGTCGGGCACGTGCACCTCAAGGACGTCGACCTGTCGAAGGTGGATCCGCTGATGAGCCGGGAGCGCTCGATCATGGAGTCGGTGCAGTCTGGCCTGTTCACCCCGCTCGGTCAGGGCGACGTCGACATCAGGGGCGTCATCGAGGCGCTCGAGAGCCGGGGCTACCAGGGCTGGTACATCATCGAGCAGGACACTGCGCTGACCGACGGCCTGCCCGCCGAGGGCGAAGGGCCGATCACCGAAGTGGTCACCTCGCTCGACTACCTGCGCGACACCGTGGCCCCGCGGCTGGTGGCCGGATGACCTCTCGGTTCGACGTGCTGACGGTCGGACGCATCAGCGTCGACCTCTACGCGCGCGAGCCGGGCGCCGGTTTCGCCGAGCCGCAGACCTTCGTCAAGTCGGTGGGCGGCAGTCCCACCAATGTGGCGGTCGCTGCGGCGCGCCTGGGGCTCCACTCCGGTGTCATCACCCGCGTGGGAGGCGACGATCTCGGTCGTTTCGCGATGTCGCGTCTTGCGGACTGGGGCGTCGACACGTCCTTCGTGCAGCCGGTCGCGGGCGGGAGCACGCCACTCGCCCTCGCCGCGCTCGATCCGCCGGAAGAGCCCACCGTCGCCTTCTACCGGGGTGCAGCGGCGCCGGACACCACGATCTCCGCGACCGACGTGCCCGTCGACGTGATCACCTCGGCCCGCGCGTTATGGGTGAGCCAGGGCGCCCTGGCCCAGGGCTCGACGGCCGATGCCTGCCTGGAGTGGCTCGCCGTTCGCGAGCGCGCTCCGCACGCGATTCTCGACCTCGACTACCGCCCCGCACTGTGGTCCAGTCGCGATTCCGCACGCGATGCCGCACGGTCTGCTCTGGCGCATTGCACCGTCGCGGTCGGCAACCGCGGTGAGTGCGAGATGGCGGTGGGCACGACGGATCCGGATGCCGCAGCCGACGCCCTCCTGGCCCTCGGCCTGCACCTTGCGGTGGTCAAGATGGGTGCCGACGGTGTACTGCTCGCGACGAGTGACGAGCGCGTGCGCGTAGCCCCGCTGCCCGTCCCGGTCGTCTGCGGACTCGGCGCCGGCGACGCGTTCGGCGGTGCTCTCGTCCTCGGCCTCGTGTCCGGCTGGCCCCTGCGAGAGCTGGGGGAGTTCGCCAACGCGGCCGGGGCCCACGTGGTGCAGGAGCTCACCTGCGCCGACGCGATGCCCACACGCGAGCAGGTCACCTTGCAGGTGTCCGCCGCGCATATCGGTGAGGGAGCACGATGAGTTCCGCATCAGGTGTGTCCGACGCCGAGTACACCGCGCTGCTCGACGCGCGCGTGCGCCGACCGCAGGCTCTGCGGTCATCACTCGTCGAGCGTGCGCGTCGCCCACTCGTCGGCGATGACGGCAACCTGCTGGTCCTGGCAGCCGACCACACGGCCCGCGGGATGATCGCAGTCGGCGACGACCCGCTGGCAGTCGCCGACCGCCGCTCACTGCTCGACCGCTTGGTGCGGGGACTGGCGGCAGGTGCCGACGGGGTGCTCGCCAGTGCCGACATCCTCGAGGAGCTCGCCTTCCTCGGGGCTCTCGACGGACGACTTGCCATCGGCACGATCAACCGCGGAGGCATCATCGGGGCGACGTGGGAGCTCGACGACCGCATCACGGCCTACGACCCCGAGCACGTCGTCTCCCTCGGTCTCGACGGTGGCAAGGTGCTCCTGCGCATCGAGCACACCGACCCGGGCGTCGCCCGCACCATCGAGGCCGTGGCGGCAGTCGTCACGGCGCTCGCCGATGCGCAGGTGATGTGCCTCGTCGAGCCGCTGCCGTACCTCAAGGACGCCGACGGCCGCGCGTATCTCGACCGCTCGACTGATCGGCTGGCCAAGGTGGTGTCGATCGCCTCAGGCCTGGGCTCCTCCTCAGCCCACACCTGGCTGAAGATCCCCGCGGTCGAGCAGATGGACGTCGTCGCCGGCGCCACATCCATGCCGATTCTGATGCTCGGCGGCGATCCGGGTGGCCAGGCCGCACAGGTGTTCGGCCTCTGGGAGGACGCCATGGCCCAGCCCAACGTGCGCGGACTGGTCGCCGGACGGGCCCTGCTGTACCCGCACGATGGCGACGTCGAGACTGCCGTGGGGCAGGCCGCTGCCTTCGTCCATCCCCATGCGGCGCCCGGTGACGCGATCGGAGGGAAGGGATCATGACGTGGTACCTGCCAGCGGGGAGCACGGCGG
>JBIIJX010000121.1:0-7255 GCA_044233495.1 Candidatus Nanopelagicales bacterium | reverse complement strand
GTCGACGACCGCGTCATGGACTCGATGGACCTCGAACGCGAGAAGGGCATCACGATCCTCGCGAAGAACACCTCCGTCCGGTACACCGGTCCCGCGGCCTCCGAGGGCGGCGTGACGTTCAACATCATCGACACCCCCGGTCACGCGGACTTCGGCGGCGAGGTCGAGCGTGGGCTGGAGATGGTCGACGGAGTGGTGCTGCTCGTCGACGCATCGGAAGGCCCGCTGCCGCAGACTCGCTTCGTCCTGCGCAAGGCGCTGGCGAAGCGGCTGCCCGTGGTGCTCGTCATCAACAAGGTCGACCGTCCCGACTCCCGCATCGCCGAGGTCGTCGACGAGGCATACGAGCTCTTCCTCGATCTCGACGCCACGGACGACCAGATCGAGTTCCCGATCGTCTACACGAGCGCCAAGGCTGGTCGCGCGTCGCTCGAGCGGCCGGCGGATGGCGGCATGCCCGCGGAGGAGAACCTCGAGCCGCTGTTCGCGACGCTGCTGACCGCGATCCCGGCACCGTCGTACGACGAGGCGAAGCCGCTGCAGGCGCATGTCACCAACCTCGACGCATCGCCGTACCTCGGGCGACTGGCCCTGTGCAGGGTCCACCAGGGCACCATCCGCAAGGGCCAGCAGGTCATGTGGATGCGTGCAGACGGAACGTCGGAGCGCGTAAAGGTGGTCGAGCTCCTCATGACGGAAGCGCTCGATCGAGTGCCCGTCGCCGAGGCAGGGCCGGGCGACATCATCGCCGTTGCCGGGATCCCCGAGATCACCATCGGCGAGACCCTGGCCGACCTGGACACCCCCGTCGCCCTGCCGGTCATCACGGTCGACGAGCCCTCCATCTCGATGACGATCGGCATCAACACCTCGCCCCTGGCAGGCCGCAGCGGTGGCACCAAGCTGACGGCGAGCATGGTCAAGTCTCGACTCGAGACGGAGATCGTCGGCAACGTCTCCATCCGGGTCGTGCCCACGGAGCGCCCCGACACCTGGGAAGTGCAGGGACGTGGTGAGCTCCAGCTCGCGATCCTCGTCGAGATGATGAAGCGCGAGGGGTTCGAGCTGACCGTGGGCAAGCCGCAGGTCGTCACTCGAACGATCGACGGGAAGCTCCACGAGCCCGTCGAGCGACTCAGTGTCGACATCCCGGAGGACTACCTCGGCGTCGTGACACAGCTGATGGCCCTGCGCAAGGGGCGCATGGAGCAGATGATCAATCACGGCACCGGCTGGATCCGGATGGAGTACATCGTCCCCGCGCGCGGACTCATCGGATTCCGCACGGAGTTCCTGACCGAAACGCGCGGCACCGGTCTGCTGCACCACGTCTTCGACCGCTACGAGCCCTGGCATGGAGAACTGCGCACCAGGCCTACCGGATCGCTGGTGGCCGACCGCTCCGGGCCGACGACGGGTTTCGCGCTCGCCAACCTGCAGGAACGCGGCACCATGTTCGTCGGTCCCGGCATCGAGGTCTACGAAGGCATGATCGTCGGCGAGAACTCGCGCTCGGACGACATGGACGTCAATCCGACCAAGGAGAAGAAGCTGACGAACATGCGGCAGTCCTCGGGCGACGTACTGGTGCCGCTCATCCCGCACCGTCAGCTGTCGCTCGAGCAGGCACTGGAGTTCTGCCGCGAGGACGAGTGCGTCGAGGTCACGCCGTCGGCCGTGCGCATGCGCAAGGTCATCCTCTCCGCCACCGATCGCGTCAAGGCCGGACGCAAGAAGGGCTGAGTCACGCCCTCAGGTGCGTGCGCAGGAATTCCACCTCGAGTTTCAGCAGGTTCTCGGCCACGACCTCCTGAGGGGTCATGTGGGTCACGCCACTCAACGGCAGCACGCTGTGTGGGCGTCCGGCTGCAAGCAGCGCGCTCGACAACTGCAGCGTGTGGGCAGCGAGCACGTTGTCGTCGGCGAGGCCGTGGATGATCAGCAGGGGGCGCTCGAGCTGCGGGGCGCGCCGCAGGAGCGATGTCGACTCGTATGCCTCCGGGTTCTCCTGCGGCAACCCCAGGTAGCGCTCGGTGTACGCGGTGTCGTAGAGGCGCCAGTCCGTAACGGGAGCCCCGGCGACCGCGGCATGGAAGACGTCCGGGCGATCGAGAACTGCGAGAGCGGCGAGGTAGCCGCCGAAGGACCAGCCCGTGATGCCGACCCTGGTCAGGTCGAGATCGCCGTCCCTCGCGGCGAGCGCCTGCAGGGCATCGACCTGGTCCTGCAGGACGCGGCTGGCGAGATCGTCGGAGACCTCGAACTCGAAGGCCGGCCCCCGGCCCGGGGTCCCGGCACCGTCGACGACGACAACCGCGAATCCCTGGTCGGCGAGCCACTGGTCGGACGCGAACGCCCCGGCTGCATGCACCACGCGCGCGTGGTGCGGGCCGCCGTACGGTGCCATCACCACGGGCAGGGGGCGTGAGCCCGGCACGTGTCCGGTGGGCATCAGCACCGCGCAGGCGAGCTCGCGGGGGGTGACGGTCAGCCAGCGCGGTGCGGGGTGCACGATCGGCGTCTCGGCGCGCGAGGCGATGGCACCCTTTGAGTTCCCGAGCACCGCCTGCACTGTCGTCCCGGGTTGCTCCGCCGACGTCGATGCGATCACCCGGCCACCCCTGCCCGCTACCGCGGAGTGGATTCCGGGGGTCGACGTCCAGTCCGTGATGCGTTCGGCGTCGCCGACCAGGTGCACCCCCTGGTCCAGGGATGATGTCTGCGCCGTTATGACGACGCCGTCGTCGGTGTCGGCGACCACCGCGGTGACCTGCACTCCGGGGGGAGTCAGCCAGACGGTGTCGTGCGCGAGCCGGAAGGAGTCGGTCGTCAGGTCAGCGACGATCTCCAGCAGTCCACCCGATCGGTCGCGCCGTGGCACGCCCGGCTGCAGGGTGATCCACGGCTCCGTCACCCGTTCGCGGATGATGGTGAAGGACCCATCGGATCCGACGGATGCGATCACCTGACGCGACTGGTCCCGGCTGAGGACGCTGACGACAGCCGTGCTGCCCGACGGGTCGGGATGCACCGTCGCGAGGTAGGGGTACGCGTCCTCGTCCCAGGCGATGCGGCGGGGCTCGTCAGTCAGGGGCAGCACGTGCAGAGAGACTGCAGGATTGGCGGAGCCGGCTCGCGGGTATCGGTGCGGCACGGGCTCGGTCTCCGGCTGCGCGGGATCGGCGATCCAGTGGACCTCGACCGCGGCCTCGTCGTAGTGCTCTGCAAGCAGGGCGCTGCTGTCGGCGAACCACCACAGCCCGCGCGTGCGATCGAGCTCCTCCGCGGCGACGAAGTCGGCAAGTCCCCAGGCGTCGGTCGCCGTCGACGGCTCTGCAACGCACGTGGCAGCGCCGGAGCCGTCGCTCGCAACGACGTACACCGAGCGCGCGGCCACGAAGGCGACCCGGGTGCCGTCGGGGGACATTCGCGGATCGATGACGCCGGCGGGTGTCGGCAGCACGGATGCGACGGCTGCGGCTCCGACGAGATCGACGACCATGAGGGTGCCGTCGATGCTGAACGTCGCGCGGCTTACGGAGACGTCGGTGGAGAAGGACGTGATGCCCGTCGTCGTCTCGCGCATGCGCTCACGTCTGGCACGTTCCTCGGGTGGGAGCTCGGCATCGCCGTCTCCTACGTGCAGCGCGTCGACGACGCAGCGCTCGGCGAGTCCGCCGCTGCCATCGGGCTCGGCGACCCACAGGGAACCGCGAGGATCCCGCCCACCCGCACTCCTGATGAAGGCGATGCGGCTGCCGTCCGGTGCGATGGTGAATGCGCGCGGCTGGCCGAGGCGGAACCGCCGGGTGAGTGCCTCCTGCTGCGGGTAGCTCAGCGGCGGGGCGTCCTGCGTGGTCCGGGCGTCGGTGGTCACCCGTCGATCATGGCACGCGGATACCCTGCACCCTGTGCCTGCATCCGCCGATCGCCGCCTCCTGCTCGTCCACGCCCACCCCGATGATGAGTGCATCGGCACGGGGGCGACGATGGCGCGCTACGTCGACGAGGGCGTGCACGTCACGCTCGTGACGTGCACGCTGGGTGAGGAGGGCGAGGTCCTGCTCCCCGAACTGGCCCACCTCGCCGCCGACCAGGACGACGCGCTCGGCGCCCATCGCCAGACGGAACTGGCCGCAGCCATGTCCCTGCTCGGCGTGACCGATCACCGTCTGCTCGGCGGCCCAGGACGATTCCGCGACTCGGGGATGATGAGCACGCCCGCCAACGACCGGCCCGACTCGTTCTGGCGGGCGGACCTGCTCGCGGCCGCAGTAGAGCTCGTGCCGGTCATCCGCGACGTGCGCCCCCAGGTGGTCGTGACATACGACGACTTCGGCGGCTACGGGCACCCCGACCACATCCAGGCACACCGCGTGACGCACTACGCCGTCGCGCTCGCCGCGAGCAGGAGTTTCCGCATCGACCTCGGCGATCCGTGGCAGGTGTCGAAGCTGTACTGGACGGCATTCCCCCGCAGCGTCGTCATCGCGGGCATCGAGGCGATGAAGGCCCAGGGCATCGACGACGAGTTCACCGCGATGGATCCCGACGATCTGCCGTTCGCATGCGACGACGATCTCGTCACCACCGTGATCGACGCCCAGGACCATCTCGACCGCAAGATGTCGGCCCTGCGCGCCCACGGCACCCAGGTGTCCGTCGACGGTGGCTTCTTCGCGCTCGCCGACAACGTCGGTGCCGAGGCCTTCGGCACCGAGTACTACCGCCTGGCCATGGGTGAGCTCGGTCCCACCGGGCCCGACGGCATCGAGCGAGACCTCTTCGCCGGGATCCCCGGATGAGGCCGGCGCCGGCATGAGCGGCCGACGCTGGCTGCTCGTGGCGGCTCTCCTCGTCGTGGGTGTCGTCCTCGGGATCGCCGGTGCCTTCGTGCAGGCCCACCGGGCCGTAGTCGAGGGCCCGTGGGGGGTTCTCGTCGTGCCATGGGGCGTACCGCTGGTGTGGCTGGCCCTGGTCTCCGGGGTCCGCGGTGGGGCCTGGCTCGTCCGGTCGCGGTGGGGGTCATGGTCCGTCGCCATCGGCTGGATCGGCTCGACGATCGTCCTCGCCGCTGAGACTCCGTCGGGCGACCTGGCCGTGTCCGGAGGCGGCCGCCAGCTGACGTACCTGATCGTCGGCGTCGTGCTGGTGTCGGCAGCCGCGAGCCTGCCGGTTCCCGGGCGAGGCGATGGGCCGACGATGGGGCCGACGGAAGGTCGAGGAAACGGGCCGAGGAACGATCACGTGTCGCCGGTCGTCTGATCCGTCGCTTGCGTAGCATCGAGGGCTAGTAGCCGACTGTTCGAATCACTGCAGGAAGGGGCGTGACCTCCCGTGCCGTCCCTGTCGCTGGCTTCCCGACAGGTCCGCATCCTCCTGGTCGCGGCTGCGGCGCTGGGAGTCCTCGGAGCCGTCTACCTGTACGCAGCGCTGTCCTCCGGCGGCACTGCCCGGCCGGGAACGGTGGTGGGCGGTGTGGACATCTCCGGGATGACGCCGGAGGAGGCCGCGTCGGCAGTGGCGTCCCAGACGGCCTCGCAGGTCGACCGCCCGCTGCGCGTCCGGGCCGACGGCCTGAACTTCCGGATCACGCCGTCCGACGCCGGGCTCACCGTCGATGCGGAGGCCTCGGTGGCGTCGGCGTTCGGCAGGGTCTGGAATCCGATCGGGCTGCTCGCCTCGGCCGACATCCAGCTCCCGTTGGTGCCCGCCGTCGACGAGACCGCACTCACCAGCGAGGTGACCCAGATCGCCGATGCGATCGCCCGCCCTCCGGTGGAGCCGCGGATCACCATGCGCAACGGCATCGCACGGGTGAAGCAAGGCGAGCCGGGACAGGCCCTGGATGCGGAGCAGATGACGGCGGACCTGCAGGAGGCCTTCCTCCTGCCGCGCAAGCCGCTGAAGGCACCCATCGAGGTCGTGCCCACTGTCATCTCGCCGGAGGCAACGGAGCAGGCGGTCGCGCTTGCGAGGCAGGCAACATCCGCGC
Organism: Candidatus Nanopelagicales bacterium; assembly: GCA_044233495.1. Lineage (GTDB taxonomy): Bacteria > Actinomycetota > Actinomycetes > S36-B12 > S36-B12 > UBA10649. The sequence goes on along the minus strand of JBIIJX010000121.1, from coordinate 1,260 downwards.
CCGTGATCGTCCAGGCCGGCCCGGTGCAGGCGACGCTGACGGGTGAGGAGATCGGCCAGGCGCTGTCGTTCACGGCACAGGGCGGGGCACTCGTGCCTCAACTCAACGGCGCAGCGCTGCATCGCGCCATCTCTGACGAGCTGGCCGCCATCGAGACCCTCGGCCGGGACGCCACCTTCCGGATCCGCAAGGGGGTGCCCCAGGTCGTCAGCTCCAGGCTCGGGCGGGGGGTCGAGGACGACGAGCTGGCGACCGCAGTGGCCGGTGTCATCGGCAAGCCCGAGGGTCAGCGCACCACCCTCGTGTCGGTGGGCCTCCGCGAGCCCAGGCTGACCACGGCCGACGCCGCGCAGCTGGGGATCAAGGAGAAGATCTCGTCGTTCACGCAGAAGTATCCGTACGCGGCCTACCGGTCCCAGAACATCGGGCAGGCCGCCGAGCGGATCAACGGCACGCTGCTGCTGCCTGGGGAGACGTTCTCGCTCAACGACACCATTCTCGAGCGCACGGTGGAGAACGGCTACACCACGGGATATGTGGTGGGCGAGGGTGGTGTCTTCCGCGAGGATCTCGGCGGCGGGGTCTCGGCATCAGCGACGACCACCTGGACGGCCGCCTTCTACGCCGGCATGGAGCGGGTGCAGACGATCGCGCACTCGATCTGGATCTCCCGCTACGAGCCGGGCCTGGAGGCGACCGTCGCCTGGGGGGTCTTCGACCTGAAGTTCCGCAACGACAGCCCGACGGCGGTCTTCATCACGGCAAGCACGACGCCGACGTCGATGACGGTCAGCTTCTGGGGCACCCGGCAGTACGACCGCATCGAGGCGGAATCCGGGCCGCGCACCGAGATCGTCCCGTACTCCAAGGTCTACAACGAGGCGCGCGACTGCGAGCCGCAGAGCGGTATCGACGGCTTCACCATCACCGTGGACCGGGTGTTCTACCAGGACGACGTCGAGGTGCGGCGCGAGCCCATCACCACCCGGTACAAGCCCGCTCCACAGGTCATCTGCGACAAGAAGCCGAAGAAGGAGAACGGCAGGCCGGGCCAGAACAACGACTTCGGTCCGGGAGTCGACGTCGGCGTCCCGACGGACGCCCCGACCGGCGGGTCGACGGACGCCCCGACCGACGGGCCGGCGCCCACCGATGACCCGCGGCCGAGCCAGGAGCCCGGCGAGAAGCCCACCGAGAAGCCCACCACCAAGCCGAGTGACGACGCGGACGTCTTCTCGAACTGACACCGATCAGGCTAAG
>JBIIJX010000294.1:0-7293 GCA_044233495.1 Candidatus Nanopelagicales bacterium | reverse complement strand
CGGTGGGTAATCAGGTGATCGTGGCGGGGGTGGATGCCACGTTCAATGGCACGTACACGCTGACCGCGGTGGGTTCGACGACGTTGTCGTATGCGAAGACGGCATCGAATGTGGCGTCGGCCGCAGTGTCGCCGGTCGGGACGGTGCGTGGCCCGTCGTCGTGGAGTAACACCACCTCGCTCGCCTCGCGCCTGGTGGTCGCCGGTGGTGGTGGTGGCGCGGGCTACTACGCGAATGGTGGTGCCGGTGGCGGGTTGACCGGTGGCTCGTCGACGTTCAGCTCCACGACGAGCTTCGGCGGCACGCAGTCCTCGGGCTTCTCGCTTGGCACGGGCCGGTCGTACCAGACCACGTATCAGGGCGGCGGCGGTGGCGGCTACTGGGGCGGCGGAGTCAACGCCACCGGCGCGCACGTCGGCGGCGGCGGCGGATCCAGCTGGACCGCCACGGACGCTGCCGGCGTGATCCACACACAGAACTCCCGAAGCGGCAATGGCACGATCACGCTTTCCTATGCGACGGATTCCGTCACTCCGTCCGTGACCCGGGTGACGACGTCCTTCGCCGATGGCACCTACCGCCTCGGCGATGTGATCCCGGTGCAGGTCAGCTTCACCGAGCCGGTCGTCGTGAGTGGGGTGCCGACGCTCACCCTGCAGCTCGACGGCACGTCGGTGCGTCCGACCGCCCCGGTCTCGTACACCAGTGGATCGGGTACGTCGACGCTCACCTTCAACTACACGATCGCCAGCGGAGACCTCGCGCTCGACCTCGGGTACGTCGGTACTGCATCGCTGGACCTGAACGGCGGCACGATCGCGGACCGAGCGGGGAATGCGGCGGATACCACCCTTCCGGGAGCAGGCGCGGCTGGTGCACTCGACCACGACAAGGCCGTCGTGATCGATGCGCAGCACCCGGATGCGCCGACGTCCTTGGTCGCGTCGGGTGATGACAGCATCCTCTTGGACTGGACGGACAACAGCGAAGCAGACCTTGCTGAGTACCGTGCCTACTCCTGCTCGAGCCTGACCGCATCCGACTGCTCGATCTATGCGAATTTCCAGGTGCTGAGCAGCGTTGCAAGTACGTTGGCCTCGGCGGTCAGCACATTCGAGCATGTTGCAGTGGGGCGTGGTATCACGTACTACTACTACGTCACTGCGGTCGACGTCCGCGGCAACGAGTCTGCTCCGTCGAACGTCGTCTCCTGGACACTCCCGATTCCAGCTGTGCAGGGGGTTCCGTCGGTGACGTCGACGACGCCAACGTCAGACACCACTCCACAACTCGACATCACCGGCGATGCGAACACCGTCGTCGAGGTGTGGATCGACGGTGCCTTCAGCGATACCGTCACCACCGCCGCCGATGGCACCGCAGCCTTCAGCCCGACGACCCCGCTCACCACGGGAGCGCACACCGCGAAGGTGCGGGCGACGCAGACGGTGGGCGGTCGCACGATCGTCACGGGCTACTCGATGGACTGGTCGTTCGTCATCGACCGCACGGCTCCGACTGCGTCATCGATCGCGCGATTCTCGCCGAGCTCTGCAACCACGAGTGCGGACAGCCTCGTGTTCCGAGTTGTCTTCAGCGAGTCGGTGACAGGCGTGGATGCGACCGACTTCGCGGTGACCGGTACAACAGGCACGGTGACTGGCGTGGTGGCGGCAACCGGTGTCACTGGTGGCTACAACGTCACTGTGTCCGGCGGGGATCTCGCCTCCCTCAATGGCGCTGTGTCGCTGGGTCTCGCGGGAAGTCCTTCCGTCACGGACACTGCCGGGAATGCCCTCACATCGGCGACGATCGGCGCAAGTCAGGCCTACACGCTGGACAACAACTTCCCCACCGCAGCGATCTCAGCCTCACCGACCTCGATCAACGGTTCACAGACGGCCGTCATCACCTTCACATTGTCGAGGGCGTCGACCGACTTCGGGCTGAGTGCTGTCACTGCCTCGGCGGGATCGCTCTCGAACCTGACCGGCAGTGGAACTTCCTACACGGCGACCTACACCCCCGGCTCGGCGAGCGGAACGGTGACCATCTCGGTCGACGCGGGTGGATTCACGGATGCCAACGGACTGTCGAACAGCGCCTCCAGCGGAACACTGGCGGTGGACTCGACGTCACCCACCATCTCGAACATCACCTCGGGCAAGACCAACGGCACGTACAAGGCTGGCGAGATCATCGACATCCAGGTGACGACGTCGGAGGCCGTCACCGTCACGGGAACCCCGACGCTGCTGCTCGAGACCGGTGCGACGGATCGCAACGCGACTTACGTCTCGGGGACGGGCACGACGACCCTCGCCTTCCGGTACACCGTTCAGGCGGGAGACGCGTCGTCCGACCTCGACATCGCCTCCACGGGCGCCCTCGCCCTCGCGGGTGGGACCATCCGGGACTCAGCCGGAAACAACGCCACCCTGTCGCTTCCGGCACCCGGAGCCGCCGGCTCCCTGGCGGCGAACAAAGCACTGGTGATCGACACGACCCCTCCGAGCGCACCGACGTCCGTGACCCTCACTCCCATCGGGGGAACGGTGGTGGCGAACACGCTGCTTGCCTCGAACACGAACCTCACGGCGACAGCCACGATCGTGGCGGGTCAGGCGACGGGCGGCCAGGCCCGGCTCCTCCTCGGTTCGACTGTCCTGGCTACTGATTCGAGCATCGGGGCCGGTGACACCAGCGTCACATTCACTCTGGGCTCGACATCCACGACAGCACTTCAGGGGCTCATCACCGCAGGTGGACCGGTGACGGTGATCGTGGATGACGCGGTGGGCAACACGTCGGTGGCAAGTGCGGCGGTGGGCCTCGCCGTCGACTACGCGGTTCCCACGATCACAATCACAAGCAGTCGTTCCAGCCTGCTTGCAGGGCAGACGGCGACGCTGACCTTCACCCTCTCCGAGGCATCGAGCACCTTCGCCGCTGCCGATGTCTCCGTGACCGGGGGGACACTGTCCGGGTTCGCCTCGACCACTACGAGCCTCTACACGGCGACCTTCACCCCGAGCGCCAACTCCACCACAGATGCGACGATCTCGGTGAACGCCGGAACCTTCACCGACACCGTGGGCAACCCGAACACCGCAGCGACTCCGGTCACCCTGACCGTCGACACCCTCGCACCGACCGTGTCCAGCGTCCAGGCATCGCCGACATCCGGCACCTACCGGTCGGGAAGCGCCCTCACCGTCACGGTCAGCTTCTCCGACACCGTCCAGGTCACCACCGGCGGCGGCACGCCGACCCTGGCCTTGAGCCTCGGCACGACGCGTTCCGCCGCCTACGTGAGTGGATCGGGCACGAGCACACTCACCTTCCGATACACGACACAGGACGGCGACCTGGCCTCCGATCTGAACTACGCGAGCACCACGGCCCTGGCCACCGGCGGCGGCACGATCCGTGACGCCTCGGGCAACGATGCGGTCCTCGCGCTCCCGGCCCTCACCAGCGGATCCGCACTCGCGGGCACCAGTGCGGTCCTCGTGGACACCGTGGCGCCGAGCGCCCCGACGTCCGTCACCCTCACTCCCATCGGGGGCACCATCGTTGCCAACACGCTGTTGGGTGCGAACACCAATCTCACGGCGTCGGCGACCATCAGCGCGGGCCAGGCGACGGGGGGATCCGCCCGTCTGCTGCTCGGCCCGTCGATCCTGGCGACGGACACCAGCATCGGTTCCTCCGATACGAGTCTCACGTTCGATCTCGGGACCGGATCGGCGGCTGCGCTGCAGGCGGCGGTTCCGGCCGGGGGAGACGTCAGCGTGGTGCTCATCGATGCCGCGGGAAATGTGTCGAGTGCGAGTACGGTCGTGGCCCTGACCGTGGACTATGTGGTGCCGACGGTCAGCGTGGCTACGGACCGGACCGCATTCGTCGCGGGGGACACCGCAACCCTCACCTTCACCGTGAGCGAGCCCACCGCGACGTTCGCGGTGGGTGACGTGACCGTGTCCGGGGGGTCGCTCTCGAGCTGGAGTGCCACGTCGAGCAGCGTCTACACCGCGGTGTTCACGCCCAGTGCAGGTGATGGAGTCCCCGGGAGCGTGCAGGTCGGGTCCGGCACCCTCACTGACATTGCGGGCAACCCCAACACCGCGAGCAACACCGTCAGCTTCACGATCGACACGGTCAGGCCCACGGTCTCGTCGTTCACCTCAACCTCGAGCAATGGCACGTACAAACAGGGTGACACGGTCACCATCACCGCGACGATGTCGGAGCAGGTGCGGGCAGGAGCATCGATCACCGTCACGCTGGACACGGGGGTGACGGTCACACTCACCCGTGCAACTGCGGGCACGGTGCTCACCGGCGCCTACATCGTCGGGGCGGGGCAGACATCCGCCGATCTCACCGTGTCGAGCCTCACGATAGACGGCGTGCAGGACTCCTCCGGCAATGCGATGACATCGACGACCGTTCCTACGGGCGGCAGCAACATTGCTGGAGCCAAGGCCATCGTGATCGACTCGGTTGCCCCCGACGCTCCGGGCGCTCCCGCACTGACGGCCATCGGCGGCACCGCGCCACCGGCAAATGCCCTGAATGCGACGTCGACGAACCTCACCGCGACCGCGTCGATCACCGCGAACCAGGCCGTCGGTGGATCAGCCCAACTCCGACTCGACGGGGTGGTCATCGCCACCGACGCCAGCATCAACTCGGGTGATTCCAGTGTGAGCTTCACCATGGGGACCACCGATACGGCGGCCTTGCAGGCGGCAATCGCCTCGGGGGGCTCGGTGACGGTGGTGGTCATCGATGCCGCCGGCAATCCGTCCAGTCCCGGGACGGCGACATCACTCACGGTTGACTACACCGCCCCCACTGTCTCGATCTCGAGCAGTGCGACAGCGTTGAGGCAGTCGCAGACAGCGACGATCACCGTCACTCTGAGCGAGGCGTCGACAGACTTCGTAGTAGGTGACTTCACCGTCAGTGGGGGCACGCTCGGATCCTTCACCGGATCAGGGACGAGCTACACCGTCACCTTCACTCCCACGCCGAACACCGCATCGGGCACAGCCACCATCGCCGTGCCGACGGGTCGGTTCACCGACGCTCATGCCAACGCCAACACCAGTGCGAGCAACACGGTGTCCATCAGTGTCGACAATGTGATCCCCACGATCACCGGAGCCACGATCGAGTCGAGCAATGCCACGGCCACCCGGGCCAAGACCGGTGACGCGATCACGGTCACCTTGACCACCTCGGAAGCGGTCACGATCAGCGGTGGATCGCCGTCGATTCCCTTGACCATTGGCACCGACACGGTGAGCGCCGGCTATGTGTCCGGCAGCGGCACGACAAGCCTCGTCTTCCGCTACACGATCGCGGCAGGAGACGCGGATGCCGCCGGTGGGATCGGCGTCGGGGCCCTCTCGGCCACGGGGTTGAGTCTTCTGGATGCGGCAGGAAACGCCCTGGACGCGACATTCACAGGACCCGCCAACTCCATCCTCGTGGACACCACGCCGCCCCCGGTGACGATGGCAGCGGTGGCGGGCAACAACGACATCACCCTCGCCGAGAAGTCGGCTGGCGTGACGCTCAGCGGCACCACGGAATCCGGTGCCACCGTCACGGTGAAGGTTGCGGGAGGCGCGGGTGGCGGCTCCGTCAGCTATCCGGCATCTGGCACGTGGTCGTACCCGCTTGTCGCGGCCGACTGGGTCGCGATCGGGACCACCTCGCCCGTGACCTTCGAGGTCACAGCCTCCGACGCGCTCGGGAATTCGAGCGTCACGGCCCGGAGCGTGACGACGAGTCTGGCAGCAGTCGCGGCTCCTGGAACCCCGTCTCTTGCCGTGGCAAGTGACTCGGGTGCCCGCGACTTCGTGACCAATCTGGATGACGTGCTGGTCGAGGTACCTCTGGTGACGTCAGGGACTCCCATGGCACAGGCCGGCCAGGTGCTGGACCTGCTCGATGCATCCGGCCTCGTCATCGCGACCCGCACCCTCGCGGCGGGGGACATCGCGAGCAGCTACACCTTCGCGCTCACCGATCAGGCCGATGGTGCCTACGACCTGACCGCTCGCATCACTGACGAGGGCAATCCGGTGGCCTCGGCGGCGGGGAGCTTCACGATCGACACCCGCCCGCTGGATGCCCCGGGCACACCTGATCTGGCATCCGCCAGCGACACCGGGGTGTCGGACACTGACAATCGCACCGCTGCGGTGAACGCCACCTTCTCCGTGGGCATCTCCGACATCAGGATCAGTTCGACCGGCCTCACTTCGGGTGACCAGGTGCGACTGCTCGTCGGCGGCGTCGTCGTCGACACGATCACCCTCGGGGCGTCGATCCCGTCGTCGGTGACATTCACGACGATCCCACTAGCAGAAGGATCGCGAGAGATCAGTGCGGTGGCGTACCGGCCGTCGAACACCGCGACCAGTCCGGCTTCGTCCGTGCTGCGGGTGACCGTTGACCGCACCGGCCCTGCCGCACCCGCGGCCCCTGACCTCCTGGCCGCTGATGACACGGGATCCAGTGCCGATGACAGAACGGCCATCCCGCAGCCGCGAATCGTGGTGTCACTGGCCGGAACAGGCGCCGTCGCCGGTGACGTGCTGCGACTCCTGGACGGCTCCACAGTGCTCTCATCGATCGCCGTCACGGCGGCCGATGTCGTTGCCGGTCAGGTGACCGTAGCCCCCGCGGCCTCGCTGGCTGAGGGGCCCGTATCCATCACCGCACGGATCGATGACCGGGCGAGCAATGCCGGCTCTGTGTCTCCCTCCCTCGCCATGACGATTGACACGACCCTGCCCAGTGTCCCCACTCCGGTGCTTGACGCCGCGTCGGACTCCGGGACCACTGGTGATGGCATCACGAGCGACACGACGCCCACGGTGACCGGCACTGGCACGAATGGTGAGTTGATCACCCTGTACTCGTCCGGAATCTTCATCGGCTCCACCACGGTTGCCGGTGGTGTGTGGTCTGTCACGACGAATGCACCGCTCGCCTCAGGGCAGCGCACGTTGACGGTGACGGCAACGGATACGGCAGGAAACGAGAGCAGCTCGAGCGCAGAGCTCATCCTCGTGATCGACTCATCGGCACCATCGGCACCGGCCATTGCGGGCACCCCGATCACCACGACCTCTGCGACGCCGACCGTCAGCGGAACGGCCGAGGCGAACGCGACCGTGCGGCTCTACGCAGGAGGATCCGTCATCGGTCAGGCTCTGGCCAACGGCCTGGGCGTGTGGGACATCACCACCTCCGCGCTGACAACGGGGACGT
>JBIIJX010000120.1:0-7307 GCA_044233495.1 Candidatus Nanopelagicales bacterium | reverse complement strand
AGGGGCTTGCCCTATTCACGAAGTCGTGTGCGCGCACGACTCCGTTAGATGACCGGAGGTCGGCCGGCACGGGACATGTGCCACACCGTGCCCCACGACATCCGGCGCCGGCCACCGGGCCGTTCCTTCAGCCCCTCCCGAAGTCCGGAGAACCAGGCCGAGAGAGCAGTGCGATCGTGCAGGCGCAGCAGTGTCATGCCGACCCACGTGCCGACGTACAGCGGTTCGAGGGCTACCGGCAGGTTGCGTCGCGCCAGCCACACCCGGTTGCGTGCATTGAGCCGGTAGTAGACGTCGTGCCGTGCCGGATCGATGACAGGGTGATGGGCCACGAGATCCGCTGCGTACCACGGCACCCTGCCGGCATCCCAGACTCGCCATACGAGATCGATGCCCTCGTGGGCGTAGAAGAACTCGTCGGGCCAGCCGCCCGTGCGCTCGAACACCTCGCGCGGAATGGCGACGGCTCCCTCCCAGAGTGCGGTGGCAGGTCCCGACTCCAGCGGATTGCCGATGCGCAGTCGCGGCACCCATCGGCGAGGCGACGGCAAACCCGTCGCATCGACCACGCGCGGCTGGATCAGCCCGAGGGTCGGATCAGCGGCGAACCGCTCGGCAACCGAGCGCAGGAATGTCGGGTCCGGGAGCCACGCGTCGTCGTCGAGGAAGAACAGGTACTCCCCGGTGACGTGCGGGACACCGGCGTTGCGTCCGGCCGGGATACCCACGTTCTCGGGCAGGTGAACACCTCGAACCCCGTTCGGCAGGCCCGTCGGGTTCCACGAGTTGCCGACAACCACGATGTCGCAGTCGACGTCCTGCTGCGCCAGGAGCGACGCGAGGCCACGCTGAAGATCGTCCGGGCGGGTGCCCATCGTGAGCACGACGACACCGAACCGCGGCACGACGGTTGGATCTGCCGTCATCGCAGGCGACTCGAGTTCAGGATCGATGCGAGGTGACCGACGATCGTGACGAGTCCGAAGACGGCGAGCGCGGCCACCAGGATCCGGGTCACGGCGAGATCGCCGGTGATCGCATCGCCGATCGCCGCCACGAGGGCCAGCAGGGTGAGCTCGACGGAGTGGTATGCGCGGTGGAAGGGGACGTACCGCGCCAGGGAGCGCAGGCGCCGCAGCGCGCTGCGATGCGGCTGCGACACCTCGGCCCGCTCCTCCAGCCGGGGAAGGCCATTGTAGGCACGCGACACGTGCACCATGTCGTTGAGCGCCTTGTTGTACAGCACCATCACCGACACGAGGGCCCCGATGAGCGGCCAAGGGGTGTCCGTCCACCCGGAGTCGGGGAAGCCAGCCGCGCGCAATCCGAGGGCGATCGGGATCAGCCCCTCCGCGGTGTAGTGGCCCACCCGGTCGATGAAGACTCCCTTGGGTGACGTCGTGCGGCGCCAGCGCGCCACCTCGCCGTCGCTGCAGTCCCAGAGCATCTGCAGCTGCCCGAGCAGCGCCGCGAGGAAGGCACCCGGCAGTCCCGGAATGAGGAGCGCGAACGCGGCCGCCGCACCAGTCGCCACCATGAGCCAGGTGACGCCGTTGGCCGTGATCGGCGTCTTCAGCAGGACGCGCGTGAGATACGGCGAGAGGCGACGAAGATAGGCATCGGCGACCCAGTGCTCGGAGTTGCGCCGGCCCCTCACGGCGGGTGGCTGGCACACTTCGCGCAGCTGCGCGATGGTGGGGTGAGTCGGCCGCTCCTGCGTGTCGCTCACGCCGCCCACCTCCCTGCCACGATCCCCCACTGTACGCACGTGGGGCGCCTTCGACGGTCTGGCGCGTCGGGCGTCAGCGGACGCTGGCCTACGATGTGCCGCAGCCAACGAGACGACGGGAGTTCAGGTGCCGGTGCAGGCAGTCATCCTCGCGGCCGGGATGGGCACCCGGCTGGGTCGCCCGTGGCCCAAGCCGCTGACCCCCCTGGCCGACGGTCGCACGATCATGCAGCAGCAGATCGAGAACCTGCGCACGGCCTTCGTCGAGCCGCGGATCACCACCGTCGTGGGGTTCAAGCTCGAACTCATTCTCGAGGCCTTCCCCGACGTCAACTACGTCTACAACGAGGTCTACGACCAGACGAACACCAACCGGAGCCTGCTCAAGGCACTGCGCCTCTCCGGCGACGGCGGCGTGGTGTGGATGAACGGCGACGTCGTGTTCGACCCCGCCGTCCTGTCCCGGGCGCAGTCACTCATCGACGCGGAGCAGTCCTTCATCTGCGTCAACACGGCCGTCGTGGGCGAGGAGGAGGTCAAGTACACCGTCGACTCCGACGGCTATGTCGACCGGCTGTCGAAGCAGGTCGTCGATGCCCTCGGTGAAGCCGTGGGCATCAACTACATCAGCGCCCACGACAAGTCACTGCTCATCACGCGGCTGGCCGAGTGCGAGGACCTCGACTACTTCGAGCGCGGCCTGGAGCTCATGATCGAGCGCGACGGCGCAAAGGTGCTGCCCTACGACATCAAGGACCTCTTCGCGGTCGAGGTGGACTTCGAGGAGGACCTCACCCGCGCCAACGCGCACCTGTAGCGATGGTCAGCGCAGGTCGCGCGCCCGCTCGATGAGCACCGCGGCCCGGGCGTCGAAGCTGTGGTCACGGGCGATGCGGGAGGCAAGGTCGAGCCGTGTCGCGCGGTCGGCGAACTCCCGCTCACGGTCGCCGTGAAGCACGGACGCGATCTCCTCCGGCGACGACGCGGTGCGCACGGTGTCGCCGAAGACCTCCTCCACCCCGGTCGCCGGATCACTGAGGATGCGCGTCGCGGTCGCGGCCGCGTCGAACAGCCGATTGGACAGGAAGCCCTCGCGAGCCATGTCCGGCCAGTGGTCGTTGAGCACGACGCCTGCAGACGCGTAGGCCGCGGGCAGGTCGCGCGGGTCGAGGAACTCCCCGGTGATCCGCTCAGCGGGCAGGAACTCCTCCCAGCCCACGCCGTGGATGGCGACGTGGACCCCGGACTCGACGGCAGCGCGCACGATCGGCCGGTACTCCCCGCGGGTGGAGCCGACGAACAGCACGTCGGCACCTGAGTCGGGTGCCGCAGTCTGCGGGTTGAAGCGCTCCGGGGCGGTCGCCTGAAGCAATGGGGTCACCGGCACGCCGAACTCCCCCGCCCTCGTCCAGTGGGCGCTCGCCGCGAACACCGCGTCGTAGTCGGCGGGCTCGTCGAGCTCCACGAGCTCCGGATGGCTGATCACCCACAGCAGCCACGTCGCCCGACCCCGACGCGGCACCACGCGCCGCAGTCCCCGCAGCACGACGACGACATCGTCCTTCTCACGCCCCTCGGACTCCGCCCCCGGACGGAAGACGACCTTGGCCTGCTGCCCGGCCCGCTCCAGCGCAGCGACGAGATCGCGCGCGAACACGGTGTCGCCCCACTGGTCGCCTGCCGGAGGTCGCGGTGCCGCGACGACCACCGACCACGTCAGGCTTCTGCGCCCGAGCACGTCACGCACCGCCGTCGTCGGCACGGCCTTCACGGTGACGCTGAATGCGCTCGGCGGCCGGGAGCCCGCGCAGGAAGCCCAGGCCCCAGGCTCCGTGCATCGTCGCGTAGACCGCCGGAAGCCGAAGCGTGGCTCCCGCACTCAGCGCCGAGGGCGTCCGCGCGCTGAGCGCACTGGCTCCGAGGTTGGCCACGGCGTATCCGACGGGTGCAGCGAGCCCGAGCAGCGTCAGTGCCGGCTGCCGAGTGGCGGCACCCACGGCAGCCAGGACGAGCCCGGCTCCGATGGCCGTCACCGCCGCCGGCGCCGCCAGGTAGCGCAGGGAGAGAGTGTCCGGGTGCCGGCGGGCAACCTCGCGGCGCCATCGTCCGTAGTCGTGGTACTGCCGCGCGAGCCCGGAGAGCGTGTGCCGCGGGCGGTACGTCACGCGCATGCGGGGCGTGAACCAGATGACTCCACCGGATTCGCGGATGCGCAGGTTCATCTCCCAGTCCTGCGCACGCACCATGCTCTCGTCGTATCCGCCGACGCGCTCCAGGGCCGAGCGACGGAAGCAGCCGAGGTAGACGGTGAGCGCCGGACCTGCCTCGCCGCCGACGTGGAAGGACGCACCTCCGACGCCGAACTTCGAGGTCATCGCTCGCGCGACGGAGTCCTCGAAGTCGTTCGTGCCCTCCGCGCCCATGATCCCGCCGACGTTGTCGGCACCCGTCTCGTCCAGCACCTCGACACCGGTGCGCACGTAGTCGCGGGGCACCATCGCGTGCCCGTCGATGCGGACGACGACGTCACCGGTGCTCGCGGCGATGGCCGCGTTGAGCCCGGACGGAGTGCGACCGCTGGGATTGTCGACGACGGTGACGTGAGCGTGCCGCGCAGCGACGTCCTGCGCCACCTCGCGCGTGCGGTCGCGCGAGGGACCCACGGCCACCACGATGTCGAGCGGGCCTGCATAGTCCTGGTCGAGGAGCCGGTCGATCGCATCGGCGAGGTGCCGCTCCTCGTTCACGACCGTCATGACGATCGACACGCTGGGCCAGGTCCGCTCGCTCACGCGCTCGTCCCGAACACCTCGTGCCGGATGAGTCCGGGATGCGTCGTCGTCACCTTCGTCAGGAAGTGCTCGTCGCGCACAGTCGCCGTGTGCCCAGAGGGTCGGCGCACGTACACGTAGCCCAGTCCATGCGTGCGATACACCAGGCCACCGGCCGCGAGCACGCGGTCGAGCAGCGCACGGTCCACCGACTTCGGCACCGGCCGCCAACCGCCCACCTCGGCGAGATCGGCGCGCGAGATCAGGATCGTGCCCCCCGCGACGAAGTCGGCGTACTTCTCGGCCGGGTACGTCGGGCGGAACACGGTGACGTCCGACGACTCCACGTGGATCCAGTCGAGGGCCTTGCCGACGACCTCCGCGCCGGAGTACTGCCGCGCGAGCACGAGGTCCCACACGTGCTCGGGCCCGTAGAGATCGTCGTCGTCGATCTTCGTGACGAGATCGCCCTCAGCGCGCGCGCAGCACATCTGCAACGCGCTCCCCAGCGTCGCCTCACCGTCGATCGGCACCAGCACGACGTCGTGCCGGATCCCCTGCGCGATCTCCCACACCCGTGCCGGATCCACGCCACTGCCGTGCATCCCGATCACGACCTGCAGGTGCGGGTAGTCGAGCCGATCGAGCTGGCGCACGGCCTGCTCGAGGAAGTCACTGCGGTGCGTGACGAGGACAGCACTGACGGACGGCCATGCGTCCAGCGCGGCAGCCGGGCCGAACGCGCGGAGGGCGTGCCGCCGCTCGTGCACGCTGCGCACCTGCCATGAGAGGTCATCGTCGGGTGCGGGCAGGTCATCGGCGGAATCGACCACCAGCACGCCACACGCATGGAACTGGCGCACGACGGCGACAGGAAGTTCAGTCGACACCACGGCACCGATGCCGCGCAGGGCGCGGGTGCTCGACGCCGTGACCGAGCGTCCCAGAACAAGCCGGTCGTCCGGCGTCTCCAGCGTGACGACACCGCCCGTGACGGATGCCGAGGCGATGGCGTTCGCCCCGACCGAGCGGCGTCCGAGTGGTCGATGCACGCTCGGGTCGACGCACACCTCGAAGGCCTGGCCGTCTCGACTCCAGGTCTCCGCGCCGATGCGCACGGTCGTTGCCCGTTCCGGGGCCTCGTCGGCGGCCGCCTCGGGAAGCAGGAGGACGTCAGCGCGCCGCACGTGGGCATCACGGATCTCGCCGGCGGCGATCACGTCAAAGAGCCGATCAGCGACGACTCCGGCCGCGGACGGAAGTCCGGGGGCGAAGGTCAGCTGTGCGCCGGCATCACGTGCCGCGGGCATGAGGCACCGCACGCATGCGGCGAGCAGCACGGCGGCATCGGTCGCTGCGGCGACGGCAAGGCGCACGCGCACCCCCGAGCCCTGCTGCTCGATCGCCAGTGCCGTGAGTCCGGGAACGCGCGGGGAACCGATCCAGCCGTCCGCGGGCGCATTCCACCGCGCGAGAGTGACGTCGACCTCACTGATCCGCGCGGCCTCGACCGATATCGCCGCGAGAGCGCGGAGATCCTGCAGGCGCTCCGCGCGGACCTCCCACGCACTGCCCTTCTGCCGCGGGCGCACGCGCGTGCCGGCGAGCTGGGGGGGCGTCACGGCCACCACTGTATTCGCAGTCCGCTGCCGCACGGCTCCTCGTGGCCGCGTGGCAGCGTGGCCGAACGAGATCAGCGACCGAGCAGCTTCTTCGCCATGACGATGCGCTGCACCTGGTTGGTGCCTTCGTAGATCTGGGTGATCTTGGCCAACCCGGCCGTGACCAGCCACAACGCGTCATGTGGCACATAACTGACACATAGGCGTGCCGCTAAGTGCCCTCATGTGCCTTTGTGAGCGCGTCGCCTGGACCGCAATGCAGGGATCCATGCACTCTCGGTAGCAGCTGACCTAGCGACCGTCGTCGTCGGCGTGCGCGTGCGGCAGACCAGGAGGCGTAGACGCCGTCCGGCATCTCGAGGGGCTAGTTCTGATCACAGCTCAGCTCGGACAGGTTCGCCGCTTTCCCGAACAGGTGACCTTGCCCCATCTGCCAGCCCTGCTCAGCAAGCAACTGCGCCTGCTGCGGGGTCTCAACGCCCTCGGCAATCGTGTCCAGGCCCAGACCGGCCGCGAGCCCCGCCAGACCGAGGGCCAGCCGCGCGTTGCGGGTTGAGCGGTCAGTGATCCCCGCGGTGAACGACCGGTCCAGCTTCATCCCGGTGATCGGCAGATCCCGCAGGTGACTGATCGAGCTGTATCCGGTGCCGAAGTCATCCACCCACCAGCGCACACCCGCATCCGCGACCTCCTGCATCGCGGCGGTCACCCGGGCATCCACCCGCAGCACCGAGGTCTCCGTCAGCTCCAGGTGCAACCGCCCCGGGGCGACCCCCTCAGCATCCACTTTCCCGAGCAGCCAGTCGGCCAGGTCCGGGCGGGCCAGCGTCGCCGCCGACAGGTTCACCCCGATCCCCACACCCCCCGGCAGGCCAGCCCCCGACAGCGAGGCCTCGCCTAGGACGGCGTCATCCAGGTCCATCCACAGCCCGGCCTCATCCACTCGAGGCAGGAACTGCGCCGTCGGCCAAAGCCGCCCATCGGGCGTGCACCAGCGGGCCAGGACCTCCACCCCCATGACGCGGCCATCCCGCAACGACACCACGGGCATTCCCTGCACACGCACATCCCCACCACCGAGGCCCTCAGCCAGGCGCCCGGAGCGGCGAAACTGGCCGCCCTTGAGGCCATGCGCCAGCTTAAGTTCCGACGCTGCCTCGCGCCGGGCCCCATCAGTACCAACGC
>JBIIJX010000222.1:0-3835 GCA_044233495.1 Candidatus Nanopelagicales bacterium | reverse complement strand
GAGCCCCCGGATCGAGCATTGGGACGTGCTGACCCGGGCGCGCGCCATCGAGGATCAAGCGTGGGTCATCGCCTGCAACGAGGTGGGTGAGCAGCCGGGAATCAGTCTCGGCGGGCACTCGTGCGTCATCGATCCGCGAGGCGCCGTGGTGGCGCAGGCGGGGACTCGTCAGGAGGTGCTGGTCGTTGACATCGACCCCGACGCACCGGCCCAGTGGCGGCGTGACTTCCCCGTTCTCGAGGACATCCGCATCGGCTGATCGGCCCTCGCCGTTCAGGCTAGTCGGGTGATCTCGTCTCGAGGGCCGACGACGAGTACGGGATCGAGTGCAGGGTCGAGCCACCGCATCAGGTCCTGCATGCGGGCACGGGGAACCGCGATGCATCCTGCGGTCGGCGTGCCCTTGCTCACGTGCAGGAAGATGCCGCCCCCGGCACGGGTGTCGGCCGGCTCCGTCGTCCGCCGCACGCCTCGTCGGTCACGGCTGACCGTTCCGGAGGGGAGGTTGTAGTCGAGGACCGCCACGTAGTCGTACTGCCGCCCGTACGACCACAGGAGTTCGACGTAGTTTCCGTAGGACGACCAGTCGACGGGTGCATCCTGGAACAGGTTGTAGGTCGCAGGGTCTCGAGGGTTGTAGGTCCAAGCGTCGTCACGGTCCACGCGGCGGTAGGGCAGGGATGCGCCCGGATCTGCGGCGCGTCCGAATCCGCGCAGAATCTCGAAGGTCCCGGCCGGGGTGGTTCCCGTGCTCTGCCGACGCGAGGCGGCAGGCGCGAGGCCGCCGTAGCCGAGGTTCGCCGGGGTTGCGCCCATGACGAGTCGCCATCGGCCGTCGGGCTCCCGTTCGTAGGCCCGGAGAACTCCGGTGGTGGATCGCCAATCGGGGGCGGTGACGACGATGACCTGCTGCGCGTCGCCCAGGCCGGCGAGTCGGCTGGGATGGCCCTCTGGCGCAGCCTGCGCCGGCCCGCTGGTCACACCCGCGAGCGCGCCAGCCAGCAGAAGGAGAACACCGAAGCGGGTGGCTGCCGCACGCAGGACTCGACGGTTCACGTCCACACGGTAGGCCCTGAGGGTGGTCACGGGACGGTGGGCAGTCCGGCTTCCTGCCAGCCGAGAATCCCGGACTCCAGTTCGACGACGCTGGCGAGTCCCGCATCAGCCATGGCAGCAACGGCTCCCTGTGAGCGGTTGCCGCTTCGGCAGTAGACCGCATAGAGGTCGGCAGGATCGAGGGCGGCGATCCGGGTGGTGAAGTCCGGACCCTGGAAGTCGATGTTCACGGCACCGGCGAGGTGGCCCTCGGCGAACTCCTCGGGTGTGCGCACGTCGATGATCCGGGTCCCGGGGGTTGCCACGACCTCGGCGAATCGCACGGCATCGACGCGCTGAGGTGCGGTGGACGCGGTGTCCGTTGCGGCAGTCTCCTGCGTCGCGCCGCCTCCGGTCTCGGCATCTGAGGAGCAGCCGGTGAGGCCGATAGTGGCGGTGACGACAACGGCGGCAGTAGCCGCGAGGGAGTGGCGCTTCATACCCCCTAGGGTATCGGACGGGCGTGGGGCCGCATCACGGGGTCGTCGGCGGGGACGGTTCCGCGTCACGGCCGTGGAGGACCGCCAGCCGGTCGTTGTATGCCTTCAGCTCAGCATCGTCGTCGCGATCGGCCTGACGATCCAGTCTCGTCGCCTCGCGTGCGTCGCTGCGCGACCACTGGACGGCGATCGCGATCAGCACGATGAGGTTCGGGATCTCGCCGACTCCCCATGCGACCTGCCCGCCGTCGAGCGAATCGCGCAGGGCATCCGCGATCCAGTCCGGCCGGACGATCCCGTACCACTCAGGGGCGATGGGCTCGGTGCTCATCATGAGCGCCACCGCGAAGAAGCCATGCACAGAGATCGCCAGCAGCAGGAGCACCAGCCGACCCCAGTAGGGCAGGGGCTTCGGCCGTGGGTCGATCCCGATAAGCACCCAGTAGAACAGGTAGCCCGCCAGGATGAAGTGGAGCTGCATGACCACGTGTCCCACGTGGCTGCCCATCAGCCAGCCGAAGGCGGGAGTGAAGTACAGGCCGTAGAGGCTGATGACGTAGACGAAGAAGACGAAGAACGGGTTCGTCAGCACGCGGGTGACCCAGCTGTGCAGGAACCAGACGAGCCACTCACGTGGCCCGCGCTCATTGCCGACCGCAGGCCTCAGTGCGCGCAGAGCCAGGGTTGCCGGCGCCCCCATGACGAGCAGGATCGGCGCCAGCATCGTCATCGTCATGTGCTGGACCATGTGCAGGCCGACGGAGACCTGCGCGTACACGGAGATCCCCGCGTTGGTGCACCACAGCACGACCCCGACGCCGGCCAGCCACGACACGGTGCGCATGACGGGCCAGGAGTCACCTCGCTTCCGAAGCCGCAGGGTGCCGGCGACATAGAGACCGGCGGCGATCAGCATTGCCGTGAAGAAGAAGGGCTCGAGGTCGAATCCCAGAGCGACGTTGGCAAGCGTGGGAGCAGGCGGGTACGGAAAACCCAGCAGGCTCTCGCCGTAGCTGTCGAGGACGACTTCGACGCGAGGCGTCGGACTGGTGGCCAGGGCTGCACCGAGGCCAACCGCAACGGCCATGATCAGCAGCTCGAGTCCGGCGATGCGCGCGAATACGGAGCCCCGGGACGACGTGCCCAGTGTTCCGATGACTCGTGACCGCATGACCCAGCCGATGATGCCGAGCCCCACGACGAGCCCAGCCTTCATCAGGACGACCTGTCCGTAGCCCGTGGAGAGCAGTTGCCCCGCGTTGTCCAGGCGCGTGTAGGCGTTGGCGGCCCCGCTCACGGCCAGCAGAATGATTGCGACGAGGGCGAGGACCGAGAACCGCTGCGCGGCTCGGGCCAGCGGCATGTCGCGTCGGGCGGCGTGGACTGCCAGCGCCATGAGCCCGCCGATCCACAGCACTGCCGCGAGCACATGTGCCACCCCGGCTGTCGTCGCAAGCGCATGGTCTCCCAGTCCCGCGGCATGACCTGCGAGCGCGGGGAGGAGGGCAGCGGCCAGGGCGACAAGCAGCCAGGTCGCACCTGCACCGGTAGTTGCGGTCAGGGCTGAACCCACGGCCACGACGAGGGCGAACACCGCCATGAAGACCAGTGCGCGGGTCGTGGGGATCTCGTTGGCGTAGGTCGAGACGATCTCGGGATTCGCGGCCGCGGACAGCGGCACTCCGAGCACGTTCGCAAGCTCGAGGAACATCTGCATGACGGACAGCACCGACCACACGACAGCGCTGGCCGCCGCGCAGCGCAGGTCCTGGCGACCGGCCCGGGAGACCACACCTTCCCGTGACGAGGGGTCGAGGAACACGGCGGAGAGGAGCCATCCGATGGTGGCCACTGCGGCCAGATCGGTGAGCACGCGCACCGCAGGGGTGCCCCAGCCGACCAGGGCTCCGGAATCCGGGAGACCGTCCAAGGCAGGGGTGTACGAGCCACCGGCGAGCACGAGGCCGACTGCCGCGGACACGAGCGCGAGGGCGACCAGGGCCACAGCCACGGCGGCGAGCGCGGCGACCCCGGCGGGCCGCGGCGACGGTCGGGCCCCCTGTGCGCGTGGTCGCGATGCGGTGCTGGTCACGACAGGAGCGTACGGCTCACGCTCGGATCGGGCGCTGCTCGGCCGGAGGCACCCGGGCCGTCCGGCAAGTGATTCGTGGAAGCGAACTTCTGGCATCTAGGGGGGCTCGAGGTGAGGACTCGGACGATCAGTGGCAGGGTCCTGCCATGGACTACGTCGAGTCGGTCACCGATCTCATCGGGAACACCCCCCTCGTGCGCCTCACCAC
>JBIIJX010000225.1:0-3750 GCA_044233495.1 Candidatus Nanopelagicales bacterium | reverse complement strand
GCGACCTACCTCGGCATGGCGTTGCTAGTGGACTCCATGCCTCCACTGATGGGCAACGGCAGCAGGTTCCTCATAGCGGGGGCGGTCCTCGCGCTCGGAGTCACGGTCCTACGCGGACCCCGTTCACTCGTCGTCACCCGCAGCCAGCTGCGCTCGCTGGTGGTCATGGGCGTGATGATCCTCGGTGTCGGCATCGGCACAGTCGGTCTCGCCGAGAGATACGTGCCCTCCGGAGTCGCGGCCCTGCTCGTCTCGATCTCCCCTGTGCTGATCGTGCTCTTCCGCGTCCGAGCAGGAGAGCGTCCCGCCCGTCTCACCCTGATCGGCGTCGCACTTGGTCTGATCGGCCTGGCCATCATGCTGCTGCCGGGCGGCACCGTCCCCGTGTCGGGGACCGACACCGACGTCGTGCTGTGGTCACTGGCGATCGTGGTCGGATCCCTGTCGTGGTCGTACTTCTCGTGGCGGTCGACCTCATTCGACCTGCCCGACGATCCGTTCGCCACCACCGCGTACGAGCTCCTCATCGCCGGTGCAGCCATGTCTGCAGTCGGCTTCCTCATCGGCGAGCGCTGGAACCTCGACGGCATCACCCTGACGTCATGGGTGGGGTGGACCTACCTTGCACTGGCGTCGCTCGTCGCCTACGCCGCGTACATCTGGCTCCTGGGCCACGCCCCGATATCCCTGACGGCGACGTACGCCTACGTGAATCCCGTGGTGGCGGTGATCCTCGGCGCGCTCATCGTCTCCGAGCCGCTCACCCGTGACGTCGTCGTCGGGCTGACCATCGTGGTCGGTGGCGTGGTGCTTGTGGTGACAGGAGAAAGACGCCCCACCCCCGCCGCACCCGACTAGCGGATCGAAACGGGCCTGGTGGCTCCCCCATCTGGACTCGAACCAGAAACCCTTCGATTAACAGTCGAATGCTCTGCCAATTGAGCTATGGGGGACTGCTGGTGCTACCGGCCCGCAGAGAATAGCAAGGCGCTGTTCTCTGATCTCACGAGGCACCCCGCCCCGAGCGGTCAGATGCCGAGGGCCGAACGCAGGTCATCGAGGGCGGCGCGTGCCAGCCTCTGCAGCTGCGGATCCGAGGCATCGACGCCCGCATCGAACACCACGCTCCACCGCACGGGAGCGTCATCGTGGGCACGTCGGGCCACCATCCGAGCGCGTACCCCGTCGGCGATCTCGACGCGCTCGCTGACGAGGACGCTGGCGGTGACGCGGTCGTGGACGGCGGCCGGAAGATCCCCCGACTCGTTGACGCGAAGGCGCAGGGTCGGCCCCGTGGCGCCGTTGGCATCGAGCAGCTGGACTTCCAGCACCGGCTCTGACCACGAGGCGCGGCCTATCGAATCCCAGGGGTAGCACGCTCCGGTGCCCTCGACGTAGAGGCTCCGATCAGTCGCGGCGACATAGTCAGGCTCAGCATCAGCCACACCCGCAGGCTTCGGACCGGAGCCCCACGCCAGGATCCGCTCGCGCGCGGGGATGCCGAGTCTGTCTCGCAGGTCCGCCGGCGGACGGAGGCTCGCCCGGGATCTCCTGCGCATCAGTCCGGTCCGCCCATTGCCGACCTGCGCAGAGAGCGACGGATCTCCTCGAGGGCGAGCAGGTCGGCGAACGCCTGCTGATACGCCTGCGGCTCGGCCGTCGAGTCGATGCGCTGCAGCCTGCCCCGGAGATCATCGATTCGCCGAGAGGCATCGAGTTCGAGCAGGCGCGAGACCATGCCGGTCGCGTACGAGGCATCGCGCCCCTCATCCGCGGGCAGCGGCTCCACAGCGAGCTCGCGCACGTGACGCCGCACGTCGTCATCAGGAGCTGCATCGAGGACCGCGTCGATCCAGGCAAGCCCCGTGAGGTCGGGCCTGGGCAGGCCCGCTCCGCAGATTGCCTCGTGCACCCGTCGGGCAGCTGGGTGGGTGAAGGCTGTCGCCTCCACCGACTCGTACCAGTCGGCGATGTGCTCGGGCTGCTGCAGCGCACACTTGAGCGTCTCGCGCTCGACGACGAGCGCAGGATCCCGTTGCCGGCTCGCATCACCACGGGGCATCATCGGCATCGACTTCGCGGAGGAACCCTCCTGGGCTGTCGCCGTGGGGCCGTCGGGAGCCCTGTTCGCCACCGGCCGGCGACCCGAGCGCTGGGCCTCCTGCACCGCGCGAACCACCTCGTTGACATCCATGCCGAGCCATCCGGCAAGACGTCGGGAGTACTCCGGCCTGAGGGCCGCGTCACGGATCCCCGCAACGATCGGGGTGGCGTCACGCAGGGCATTGACACGTCCCTCGGCAGTCTCGAGATCGTAGGCGGCGAGGGTCGAGCGGATGGCGAACTCGAAGAGCGGCACCCGTCGGTCGACGAGGGAGCGCACCGCCGCGTCGCCCTGCTTGATCCGCAGGTCGCAGGGATCCACGCCCGTGGGCTCCACGGCGACGAACGTCTGGGACACGAACTTCTGGTCCTCCGTGAAGGCTCTCAGCGCCGCCTTCTGGCCGGCCGCATCACCGTCGAAGGTGAAGATGACACTTCCCTTCATCTGCTCGTCATCCATCAGGAGGCGCCGCAGCACCTTGATGTGATCGGCCCCGAACGAGGTGCCACATGTAGCCACGGCGGTCGTCACGCCGGCGAGGTGACAGGCCATGACGTCGGTGTACCCCTCGACGATCACAGCCTGCTGGCTCTTGGAGATGTCGCGACGGGCGAGATCGATGCCGTAGAGCACCTGGCTCTTCTTGTAGATCGGCGTCTCCGGCGTGTTCAGGTACTTCGGGCCGTCGTCGTCGTCGAAGAGCCGTCGGGCACCGAATCCGATCACCTCGCCGCCGAGGTCTCTGATGGGCCAGACGAGTCGCCCTCGGAACCGGTCGTACGGGCCGCGATTGCCCTGGCTGACGAGACCGCCCGCGAGCAGCTCCGCGTCGGTGAAACCCTTCTTCCGCAGGTGCGTGGTCAGCGCGTCCCACCCCTTGGGGGCGAAGCCGACACCGAAGTGGGTTGCCGCGTCGGCATCGAAGCCACGCTCCGCGAGGAAGGTGCGCCCGATCTGGGCGTCCGGGCCGGCGAGCTGCCCGGCGTAGAACTCCGCCGCCACCCGATGCGCCTCGACGAGGCGCGTGCGCTGGCCCTGCTGGCGGTTGACCGCCGCGCCCGCCTCGACGTAGCGCAGCTCGACGCCCGTACGCACCGCGAGCTTCTCGACGACTTCAGCGAAGGTCAGGTGGTCGATCTTCTGCACGAAGCCGAAGACGTCACCGCCCTCACCGCACCCGAAGCAGTACCACATGCCCTTGCTGGGCGTGACATGGAAACTGGGCGATCGCTCATCGTGGAAGGGACACAGCCCCTTGAGGGAACCGCCTCCCGCGGCCTTCAGGGTGACGTACTCGCGGACGACGTCATCGATCCGGGCGCGCTCGCGCACGAGCGCGACGTCGTCGTCCCGAATGCGTCCGGCCATGCCCCCACCCTACGGTCGGCACCGCCCGGGCGAAGCGCCCGACGAGGTCAGCGCACAAGCCGCCGGTGCCACTCCATGATGCTGACGTCCGTCAGGCTTGCCACCTGGTCGATCACCACCCTCAGCCGCTCCGCATCGTCGCCGGCCTCCTCGAAGGTGGGCCGCAGCCAGGGCTCCAGCGCTCGGCCACCGTCGAGAACGAGGGCATTGACCAGCTCGGCGATGACCCGGCGCTGCCGTGCGTACTCCTCGTCCGCCCCAGGCCGGTTCATGACGTA
>JBIIJX010000193.1:0-4773 GCA_044233495.1 Candidatus Nanopelagicales bacterium | reverse complement strand
CGATCACCGCCACCTGTCCCGGATCGACCGTCGTATGGAGGTCGACGAAGGCGGGCATCTCCGACCGACATGGAGCGCACCACGACGCCCAGGCGTTGATCACCACGACCCGGCCCCGGAGGTCGGCGAGGTCGAACTCCGCACCGTCCGTCGTCGTCCCTGCGAACGAGACCGGCTCCCCCCGTTCATCCTCGGCGACCTCCTCGGTGCCGACGAGGGCGGAGGGAGGCTGTTCGCGGCCGCACCCAGACAGGACGAGCAGCGGAGCGAGGAGAACCGCGCCCCATGCGACTGTCCGGGTCATGCCGCCATGCTAGGCAGGGGGCTCGACGACGGGTTGCAGCGACCACCGGGTGAGGAGGTGGTGCCGCAGCAGTGCCGCCACCTCGCGCCCGACGTACTCCGCAGTCAGCACGGCCGCCGGCCCTCGGTTGACCGGAGACATGTGAGCGTCGATGCCGAGGGCTGATGCCGTTGCACTGGCACGCGCTGCATGAGACGGGTCCGTAACGACGGTGGCGCTCGACCATCCCAGATCACGCATGACGCCGGCGATGACCCGCAGTGAGCCCACCGTGTCGGCTCCGCTGGCGAACGTCACCACATCACGATCGGGTACGCCGCTGTCGAGGAGGACCCGGCGATCGTCATCGGCCCGACGCTGGGGGCCGGTGACGATCACGACGGGTGCCACTCCCTCCTTGTAGAGGGCCGCCGCATGCTGGAGGCGCGCCTTCATCACCGGACGGGAGTTCCCCCAGTATTGAGCAGGATCCAGCACGACGATGGCCTCCGTCGGCGAGCGGTCGTCGAGCTGCGAGGTCAGCACCACCTGCATGGCGGCACCAACGGGAACGAGCAGCGCGAGGCCCACGAGGGCTGTGACGATGACCGTGATCACTACAGAAGATGTGCGCGAACCGGGCCTGGCACCCACCGCACTGCGCGCCGTCTCGACGATCCGCTGTGAGGCTCCGCGGGCTTCAGACGAAACCGGCGCAGCACTCACGCCCACATGGTCACATGGAGACGAGTCAAAGGGTCGCTGCGACACCTCGCAGCGAGCCGCTATCGCGTATCGCTCCGCGTGACATGGCGCGATACGGCTGCCCGCCCTGCCTCCAGCCGGGCCACGGGGACCCGGAACGGGGAGCACGAGACGTAGTCAAGGCCGATCTCGTCGAAGAAGTGGATCGAATCCGGGTCACCACCGTGCTCGCCGCAGACCCCGCAGTGCAGGTTGTGACGTCTGGAGCGGCCCTTCTTCACCGCGATGCGCACGAGTTCACCAACACCCTCTCGGTCGATGGACTCGAACGGTGAGACGCCGAACACGCCCTTCTCCAGATAGGCGGAGAAGAAGGCGGCCTCGACGTCGTCCCGGCTGAAACCCCACGTCGTCTGGGTGAGGTCGTTCGTTCCGAAGGAGAAGAACTCAGCCGCCTCGGCGATCTGATCTGCGGTGAGGGCCGCGCGGGGCAGTTCGATCATGGTGCCGATCGGGAACTTCAGCGTGCAGCCGTGCGCGTCCGCGACCTCCTGCAGCACCCCTGCCGCCTCGTCGATCACCAGTTCCAGCTCCTGGATGGAGCCGACGAGGGGGATCATGATCTCCGCCCGGGGATCACCTCCCATGCGCTGCCGGAAGCAGGCAGCCTCGGCGATAGCCCGAACCTGCAGGGCGAACAGACCGGGAAGGACGAGGCCGAGGCGCACGCCCCGCAGGCCCAGCATGGGATTCTGCTCGTGCAGGCGGTGGACCGCCTGCAGGAGCCGGAGATCAGCCTCGTGCTCCTCGCCGCGGACCTCTGCCACCGCCACCCGGACGGCGAGGTCGGTGAGATCGGGCAGGAACTCATGCAGCGGAGGGTCGATGAGCCGGATGGTGACAGGCAGCCCGTCCATGGCTTCCAGGATCCGGATGAAGTCCTTCCGCTGGAGGGGCAGGAGAGCGTCGAGAGCCTCCCGTCGCTCCTCGTCCGAGTCAGCAAGGATCAGCCGTTCGACATGAGTCTTGCGCTCACCGAGGAACATGTGCTCAGTGCGCAGAAGGCCGATGCCCTGGGCGCCCATCCTGCGGGCCCGAGTGGCGTCCTCTGGAGTGTCGGCGTTGGCACGCACGCGGAGTCGGCGTGAGCCGTCGGCGTGACGCATCATGCGGTCCACAGCACGGATGAGCTCAGCCGTGCTGCTGTCGGCCTCGGCGACGGCAGCCTCAAACCCATGTTCGAAGTAGGTCACGATGGCGCTGGGTACGACGGGCACCTCGCCGAGGAAGACGTCGCCCGTGCTTCCGTTGATCGACAGCAGGTCCCCTTCACGGACCACGGTGCCGTCCGCTGCGGTCATGGTGCGGCCCCGGGTGTCGACCTCAAGGCCCTCGGCGCCGCACACCGCCGTCTTGCCCATGCCGCGCGCCACGACGGCCGCGTGCGAGGTCTTGCCGCCACGGCTGGTCAGGATTCCGGCCGAGGCGATCATCCCCTCGAGATCGTCCGGATTCGTCTCCCGACGGACGAGGATCACCGATTTCCCGTCGCGCGCCCACGTGACGGCCGTCGGCGAGTCGAAGACGACGCGGCCGACCGCCGCCCCGGGCGAGGCATTGGTTCCCTTGGCGATCCGGGTCTGCGACGAGTCGACGGCGAACCGCGGGAACATCAACTGACCGAGCTGGTGTCCGGAGACGCGCATGAGCGCCTCATCCAGCGAGATCACGCCCTCGTCGACCAGCTGCACGGCGATGCGGAAGGCGGCGGCGGCGGTGCGCTTGCCGACTCGTGTCTGGAGCATCCACAGCTTGCCGCGCTCGATGGTGAACTCGATGTCGCACAGATCTCGGTAGTGCAGCTCGAGTGTGCTCATGATCGACATCAGCTGCTGGTAGGACGTCGGGTCGATGCCTTCGAGGTCCTGCAGCGAGCTCGTGTTGCGGATTCCCGCGACCACATCCTCGCCCTGGGCGTCGGCGAGATAGTCGCCGTACACCCCACTGTGGCCGGAGCCGGGATCCCGTGTGAAGGCGACACCCGTGCCAGAGCCCGGACCGGCGTTGCCGAAGGCCATCACCTGCACATTCACGGCGGTGCCAAGGGTGTGCGGAATGCGCTCCTGTCGGCGGTAGAGACGTGCGCGGTCGGTGTTCCAGGATTGGAACACCGAGCGGATCGCAAGGTCGAGCTGCTGGTACGGGTCCTGAGGGAACTCGTGACCGGTAGCCTCGCGGACGATGGACTTGTAGGCATCGACCAGGCAGCGGAGCGCCTCGACTGGCAGAGCGACGTCGCTGGTGACGGATGCCATCTCCTTGACCTGCTCGAGCGCGGACTCGAACTCCGCACCTTCGATCCCCAGCACCGTCTTTCCGAACATCTGGATGAGTCGCCGGTACGAATCCCAGGCGAATCGATCATCGTTCGCCATGCGGGCCAGACCCGCGACGCTGGCGTCGTTGAGACCGATGTTGAGGACCGTCTCCATCATCCCGGGCATCGAGAAGCGAGCGCCAGAGCGCACTGACACCAGCAGCGGATTCTCCGGATCGCCGAGCCGGCGGTTCATCTCCTCCTCCAGTCGACCCATGTGCTCGGCAATCTGGGTGCGCATGCCTGCTGGTCCGTGACCGTTCTCGAGGAAGTAGCGACAGGCCTCAGTCGTGATCGTGAAGCCGGGCGGGACAGGCAGGCCCAGCTTCGTCATCTCGGCGAGGTTGGCACCCTTGCCGCCGAGGAGGTCGACCTGGGTGCGGTCGCCTTCCGAGAAGTCGTAGACGTACGTCTGGGACGCAGCGGGGTTCCTGGAGGCGATCGTGGTGGCCGTCATGGGCACACCAGATACCCGTCGGGCCGATCCGCGCAAGCAGGGCGTTCCATGTGCAGCGCTTGCATGCCTGTGACATCCACCACGGGTGGCCCCTTCGCCCGCCGATTAGGCTCAGGACCATGACGACGGACCGGAGGGATGCCCTCGCCGTGGATGACGATCCCCGCCCCGAGCCCTACTCCCCCGGGGCCGTCCGGCATCGAGGGGCGTACCTCGAGATGCTCATCTCGGCGGTCATCGGCCTCATCGCGGCCTTCGTCCTCGCCGTCGAGGCGATCGCCCTGGCCGAGGATCCCTTCGCCCAGCTCGGGTGCGACATCAACGCCGTGCTGTCCTGCGGAACGGTCGGCCTCTCGTGGCAGGCCAGCCTCCTCGGCTTTCCGAACGCCTACCTGGGCCTCATCGCCGAGCCGGTCGTCATCACCCTCGCTGTCGCGGCCCTCGGCGGGGTGCGGTTCCCCCGCTGGTTCATGCTGGCCGCCCAGGCGGTCTACTTCATCGGCTTCGCCTTCGCCTACTGGCTGTTCTTCCAGTCCTTCTTCGTCATCGGTGCCCTCTGCCCGTGGTGCCTGACCATCACCGTCACCACCACCCTCGTCTTTGCGAGCATGACGCGCATCAACCTGCTGGACGGGAACATCCGGCTCTCGGCCTCGGCCTACCGCACCGTCTCGTCGTGGCTCCGAGCCGGGATCGACACCCTGATCGTCATCCTCGTGCTTGCCGTCCTCACTGCGATGATCGTCATCAAGTACGGCAGCGTCCTGTTCGGCGGCTGACGTCTCGCAGGTCGTTCAGCCGCCGCTGACGCTGATCTCGGCCCGCGCGACGAGTGCCTCGGTCTCGGCATCGATATCGCAGGTGTCGAGCCAGCCATCCGGCAAGGAAGCCGGCCGATTGCCCGACGTCCGCCCTCGCGGTCCCGAACCCACCTCCACGTTGAAGTCCTGG
>JBIIJX010000030.1:0-16168 GCA_044233495.1 Candidatus Nanopelagicales bacterium | reverse complement strand
CCCTGTCGGTCATCAACGCCGTCTTCACCGGCAAATCACGCGCGGTCGCGTTTGCGGTCTGGGGCGGAACGATCGGCGGCATGGCAGCACTGGGGCCCCTCGTCGGCGGCTGGCTCACCACGAACGCGTCCTGGCACTGGGCCTTCCTGATCAACGTGCCCATCGGCATCATCGTGCTGATCGGCGTCCTGGTCACCGTTCCGGAGACCAAGGCCCTCGGCGGCCCCAAGGGCATCGACATGGTCGGCACTGCGCTCATCACGCTCGGCCTTGTGGGCGTGGTGTTCGCGCTGATCGAGGGCCAGCGGTACGGCTGGCTCACGCCGCTGCAACCCTTCTCCATCGGTGGCTGGGAATGGCCGTCGCAGACGGTGTCGATCGTCTTCGTGGCAGCCCTCCTGGGCGTACTCGCCCTGGTCGTGTTCGTGCTCGTCGAGTTGCGCCGCCTCCGCGCCGGCAAGGTCGTCGTCGTGAACCTGAGGCTGTTCCGCATCCGCACTTTCGGCGCCGGCAACTTCGTCGCGCTCATCGTCAGCCTCGGAGAATTCGGGCTCCTATTCGCCCTGCCCCTGTTCCTGCAGGCCGTGCGCGGGTACTCCGCCTTGGAGACCGGCGTCATCCTGCTGGCCCTGGCCGGCGGATCCTTCGTCGCGTCGGGGCTGGGGGCACCTCTGTCGCAGCGCCTTGGTCCTGTGCGGGTGCTGCAGGTGGGCATGGCCTTCGAGGCCGTCGGAATCCTCGCCCTCGGCTTCTTCCTCAGCGTGACCGTCACCGGCTGGCAGATGGCACCGTGGCTGTTCCTGTACGGCATGGGCGTCGGGTTCGCGACGGCCCAGTTGACCGGTGTCATCCTCAGCGAGGTGCCGGTCGCGGAGTCCGGTCAGGGCAGTGCCGTGCAGTCGACCTCGCGCCAGGTGGGCGCAGCGATCGGCACGGCCATCATCGGCGCGACGCTCATCCTGGGACTCAACGGCATCGCCGGGCAGCTCGAGGATCGCGGGATCCCCGAGGCGCAGGCCGTGCAGGTGTCGGATGCTGTCGCGTCCTCCGCGGGCCAGGCCATCCCGGCGCTCGCCCAGCAGCCGGGCGGCGACGTCCTCGTCGAGGCCGCATCGGAGACCTTCGCCGACACCATCCGCCTGGTGGCCTGGGTGGCGGGCGGATTCGTCCTGCTCGGCCTGCTTGCCAGCCTGCTCCTTCCGCGGAATGCCGCTCGTGTGGAGTCGGAGGGGTACGCTCCGCCGCGCGCTACCCCGTCGACCTGACCTAGGGTCCGAACGTGAGCGCAGAGTCCCTGCACGGTGCCGCGCCCGGAACCGTCCTCGTCATCGGACACACCGATGTCGGCAGACGCGCCTGCGCCCTACTCGACGACGCCGGGACCCCCACGATCCACCTCGACGACCCCAGCGACGCCGAGCTGCGATCAGCGCTGCACGCGGGCGTCTCCGGCGTGGCGGTGCTCCTCCACGACGACATCCGCGCCCTGCGCTACAGCCTGGTGATCGAGCACCTGCGACCCGGCATCCGGCTGTTCGTGGCGATCTTCGACCGCACCGTCCGGCAGCAGCTCGAGGCGACCGTGCCGAACTGCGTCGTGCTCTCCCCCGCCTCGATCTCCGTGCCCTCGATCGTCGCGGCCGCCATCGCCCCCGAGCACGACGCCATACGTCGTCGTGGCAGCACGACCGAGCCGGTGTGGGTCTCCATCGACGCCACCGACGACGATGAGGCGGTCGTCGAGCCGTACCGGGTCCCCGGTTCGCTGCGCAGTCGCGGCATCCTCGGCCGGCTCCGCGGCCAGCTCCACCCCTACGACTCAGGCTCGTCCGTCCTGCTCGGTGGGGCGCTGGGCCTGCTGCTCATCATCGCGATCGACACCCTCGTGGGCCTGCGTCATGGCTCCTTCGTGCGCGCGCTCTACGACGCGACTCGCACGACCGCCACGATCTCCTCTCCCACTCTCGACGAAAACCCGCTGGAGCTCATCTGGGCCACGATCGCGGCACTGCTGGTGATGGGGTTCACAGCCGCCTTCGCCGCCGGCATCGTGCAGCACCTGCTGTCTGGCCGCCATGTCGCCCTCGTCGGGCGGCGAGTGATTCCCCGGGCGGGACATGTCGTCGTGGTGGGAATGGGCCAGGTCGGCATCCGACTCGCGCAGGAGCTGCGCGCTCTCGGTGTGGCGGTGGTGGGCATCGAGCGGTTTGCGACGGCGTCCGGACTCAGCCTGGCGCGCGATCTCGGCATCCCCGTCCTGATCGGCGATGCGACCTCGCGCCGGGTTCTCCGGCGGGCGGCCATCGACGGCGCCGTGGCGCTCGTTGCGGTGGGCAGCGAGGAACGCGACAGCATCGCGGTCGCGCTGGCCGCCACGGCCGTGGCACCTGGTGTGCGGGTCGTGATCCGTGCAGGAGCCGACGACGCCATCGACGAGACGCGGTCACTGTTCCCCATCGGGCCCGTCGTCGACGTCAACGGACTCACGGCTTCCTACGTCGCCCGCGCCCTGTTGGGTGACGAGCCCTACGCCGTGGTCTCGCGGGGCGACATCGTGCTGTGCCTGCTGGGCACCACTTCAGCGCCGGTGAGCCAGCGATCCGTGGCGCAGCGCTGCACCTGCTGACATCGCGGTCGGGGTCTGATACGTTCTCTCTAACGGGAATCATTATCGTTAAGGAGACACATGAACCGCTCGGAAATAGTCGCCGCCGCCGCAACCAGGACTGGCCTGCGGGCCGAAGTAGTAGACCAGGCCCTCCAAGGAATCCAGTCGGCCATCACTGAGGCCCTCATCACAGGGGACCGTGTATCCCTGACCGGGTTCTTGACCCTGGAGTTGGTGCAGCGCAAGGCCCGTGAGGGCCGCAACCCCAAGACCGGTGAAGCGCTGACCATCCCAGCCCGAAAAGCCGTGAAGGTATCCGCTGGGCAGAGTCTCAAGCGCGCTGTCGCGGGCTCGTGACGATGCAGCGCGATCACAGCACCGGCACTGCGACGCTGAACCAGCGGGGCCTGCCGACGAACGAGTGCCTGGCCTGCGGCAGCAACACCTTCACCATCAAGGCCGTGTTCGAGGACTATGAGATCGTCGGCTACTACCTCGACGGCGAGTGCGCCGAGTGCGGAAGCCTCCTCACCGCCCCTTGCCCGGTCGATCGCCCGGACTAGCAGGCAGGAAGCCTCACGGCGAGCCACGACCCGAGATCGTCGATCGCGATGCGCTCCTGCTGCATCGAGTCCCGCTCGCGGATGGTCACGGCGTTGTCGTCGAGGGAGTCGAAGTCGAACGTCACGCAGAACGGCGTGCCGATCTCGTCCTGGCGACGGTAGCGGCGCCCGATCGCTCCGGCGTCGTCGAACTCGATGTTCCAGCGACGACGCAGCGTGGCCGCGAGATCCTTCGCCGCTGGAGTGAGCTTCTCGTTGCGCGAGAGCGGCAGGACGGCGACCTTGACCGGGGCGAGCCGCGGATCCAGTCGCAGCACCGTGCGGGTGTCGACACCGCCCTTGGCGTTCGGGGCCTCGTCCTCGTCGTAGGCGTCGAGCAGGAAAGCCAGGACTGCACGCGTCAGACCGGCAGCCGGCTCGATCACATACGGCACCCAGCGCTCCTCGGTCTCCTGGTCGAAGTACGACAGGTCGGTGCCCGAGTGCTGGCCGTGGGTCGTGAGGTCGAAGTCGGTTCGGTTGGCGATGCCCTCGAGCTCGGCCCACTCACTGCCGGCGAATCGGAATCGGTACTCGATGTCGACGGTGCGCTTGGAGTAGTGACTGAGCTTCTCCTTGGGGTGCTCGAAGAAGCGCATGTTCTCCGGATCGAGGCCGAGATCGACGTACCAGTCCCAGCGCTGCTGCATCCAGTACTCGTGCCACTCCTCATCGGTGCCCGGCTTGACGAAGAACTCCATCTCCATCTGCTCGAACTCCCGGGTACGGAAGATGAAGTTGCCCGGCGTGATCTCGTTGCGGAAGCTCTTGCCCGTCTGGCCGATCCCGAACGGCGGCTTCTTGCGCGCGGAGTTCATGACGTTGAGGTAGTTGACGAAGATGCCCTGCGCGGTCTCGGGGCGCAGGTAGTGCACCGCACCCGCGTCCTCCACCGGGCCGACCGTCGTGCGTAGCATGCCGTTGAAGTCGCGTGGCTCGGTGAAGTCGCCCGTGGTGCCGCAGTTCGAACAGACGACGTCGGCGAGTCCGTTGGTGGGCTCATGGCCGTGCTTCTCGGCATATGCCTCAAGCAACTGGTCGGCGCGCCACCGCTTGTGGCACTTGCGGCACTCCGTCAGGGGATCGACGAAGGCGTTGACGTGACCGGACGCCTCCCACACCTGCGGCGCGAGGATGACGGAGGAGTCCAGGCCGACGACGTCATCGCGTCCGCGCACCACGGCCTGCCACCACTGGCGCCGGACGTTCTCCTTGAGCTCGACGCCGAGGGGACCGTAGTCCCAGGCGGAGCGGGTTCCGCCGTAGATCTCCGACGAGGGGAAGACGAATCCCCGGCGCTTGCAGAGGTTGACGACTGCGTCGACGCGATCACTGGCCATAGTGCCGTCATCCTAGGAGGGGTGCGCCTCCAGCAGTCGGTGAGCCTCCTGCTCGTCGATCGTGTCGAAGTCGGCGTAGTGCCAGGCCAGACTGCGTCGTTCCAGCGGAGTCACCACCGCGATGACCTCGTCGTACAGGGTCGCCAGGTCGGCGAGCGCCTCGCGCGAGCACACCGGGACAGCGAGCACAAGCCGGGCCACTGCGGCCTCGCGCAGGGCGGGACCGACCGCGCGCGCGACCGTCCCGGTCTCCACGCCGTCATCCACGACGATGGCGGTGGAGCCGGCGAAGCTCCCCGGATGCAGGACCTCGACGCCCTCGGTCGAGCGGAGGACGGGTACGGCTCGCCACGGGAGATCGACCACCTGCCGGATTCCGACTGCGACGGGGACGCCGTTCGGCAGCACGGGCGCCAGTGTCGGGCGCACCCAGCCGTCGATGTGCGATTGCAGTGCCCGCCCGAGCTGATGCCCGGCGTCGGCCAGGTTTGCGAACTCCCTCATGACTCGACCGGCGCGACCGACGGTGCCGCCGCAGACCCGAGTCGAACATCCTGGGCGTCGGCCGCCAGACCGGAGGCTGACGACACGAGGTGCTCGCCGTTCCACTCCCGCACGGTCTCGTAGGCGCTGGGCTCGTCAACGGCCTGGGACAGCAGGGGGACGACGCCCACCTTGACGTCGTAGGCCGACAGGGCCCGGCGGTACGAGCCCACTCCCGCCCACTCGGTGCGCAGGAGGAGCAGGTCGGGATCGTCGGTGGACTGTCCGAGCGTCGCAGCCAGGCAACCGGCCTGCCTCGCCAGCGTGACGACGGCGGAATCCATCTGCGCAAGGAAGGTCGTGCGCTCCGTCGCCGGCACCCGGAACCGGCTGATGACGACGAGTCGGTCTGCAGCGGCGGCCGGACTAGGCTGGGTCACGTCCACGAACGTTAGTCCGTCAGGGAGCAGGGCCATGAGCGAGAACTCACGCGGCCGAGGGCAGACCCCGAAGGGGGTTCGCGGACCCAGCGGGCCCTCGGGTGCGGGTGCACCGAAGCCGTCCCGACCGCCGGCCACCGGCGCCCGAGCCACGTTCGAGCGGCTCTCACTGCCCGTGCTGGCCCGGATGCACTCCATTCCGCGCTGGCTCGTCGTCATCCTGCCGGCCGTGCTGCTGTTCGTCGGCCTGCTGCTGCGCGGCTCGTGGGCGTGGCTCGGGGGCATCGTCCTGCTGCTGGTCTGGGCGTTCCTCACCTGGCTGACGGCACTGTCGTGGCCAGCCCTCGAGTCGCGTTCGCGCTTCTTCCGGTCGCTCGTCGTCGTGGGATTCGGCGCGATCGTGGTGCTGAAGTTCATGGGCCGCTTCTGACGCGGTCCCATATTTGACAGTGATTGTCATTAGTAATACCGTCGCACCATGCGTGCGCGTATCATCCCCGGACTCCTGACGACTCTCACCGTCGCTATGTGCGCCGGACTGCTGGGGGCCTGCTCGGTGATGGACGAGGGATCGACCACGGCACCCGCCTCCGCTGCGCCCACCGGACCAGCGGCTGCAGACGCCGCAGCAGCAACGGGGGCGGTTTCCGTCGTGGCGACCACCACCATCCTCGGCGACATCGCAGGCCAGATCGCCACCTGCGGCGGTGCTGCGATCGAGACCCTGATGCCCGCCGGTGCGGACCCGCACGACTTCGCCCCCTCCTCCGCCCAGGTCGCCGCCATGGTCAACGCCGACCTGGTCGTCGCGAACGGCCTCGGCCTCGAGGGAGGTATGGCCGACGCCCTCGCATCGGCGCAGACCGACGGCGCCCGCGTGCTGTCTATCGGCGAGCTGGTCGACCCCCTGCCCTTCACCGCTCCTGACGCCCACGCCGGTGAGCACGCCGACGAGCACGCCGACGAGCACGCGGCCGAGCACGCGGACGAGCACGCGGACGAGCACGCGGACGAGCACGCGGACGAGCACGCGGGGGAAGAGGGTGACACCCACGCCGACGAGCACGAGCACGGTGCCTTCGACCCGCACATCTGGTTCGACATGCAGCGCATGGCCACTGCCGCTGAACTGATCGGCACCGAGCTCACCGACATCACCGGTGACCCCGCGTTCACCAACTGCGGCACCGAGACGTCCGACGCCATCCGCAGCGCTGATGCGGAGGTGGTGGCGCTGCTGGCGCCCATCCCCGCCGATCGGCGCGTTCTCGTGACCGACCACCTCGCCTACGGCTACCTGGCCGACCGCTACGGGCTCGAGGTCATCGGCGCCGTGATCCCCTCCACCACCACCCTCGCCGAGCCGAGCTCCGCGGAGCTCGCTGAGCTGGCGTCGCTCATCGTGGACCGAAACGTGCCCGCAATCTTCGCGGACGTGGCCGAGCCGAGCGCACTCACTGAAGCGGTCGCCGCCGAGACCGGGCGCGAGATCGAGATCATTCCGCTCTACCACGACCTGGGCGCAGCAGACTCCCCCGCGGCCACCTACATCGACCTGATGAGGACTGACGCGACTCGCATCGCCCAAGGTCTGGCAGGCTGACCGGCGTGGAGTGGTTTCTCGAGCCCTTCGCGCTCGGATTCCAGCAGCGCGCCCTCATAGGTGGCGTGCTCGCCGGCCTGATGTGCGCCGTCGTCGGAACCTGGCTGGTTCTACGCGGCATGAGCTTCTTCGGTGACGCATTCGTCCACGGCGTCGTCCCCGGCATCGCCGTCGCCATCGTCTTCGATGTGAACCCGGTGCTCGGGGCAGCCGCTGCCGCCGCCGTCATGGTCCTCGCCATCGAAGTGGTCCACCGCCAGACCGTCCTGAGCGAGGACACGTCCATTGGCCTTCTCTTCGTCGGCATGCTCGCCCTCGGTGTCGTCATCATGTCCCGGCTCGACAACTACGCGGGAAGCCTGACCAGCATCCTGTTCGGCGACGCACTGGGCGTCACCCCGAGCGATCTGATCTGGCAGGCGGTGCTCGTCGTGATCATCGTGGGTGTCGCGACGGTGCTCTACCGGCCCCTGCTGGCCCTGTCGTTCAATCGCGAGAAGTCACAGATGTGGGGCCTGCATCCCAAGCGCACCCACGCTGCTCTGCTCGTCCTGATCGCCGCATCGGTCATCGGCAGCTACCAGTCCGTCGGCACACTGCTGGTCTTCGGTCTGCTGGTGGGGCCGCCCGCCACTGCGGCTCTCGTCGCACGAACGGTGCCCCGGATGATGCTGCTCGCTGCCGCCATCTCCGTGGTGTCCGTCTGGCTGGGCCTCACGGCGAGCTATCACCTGCGCACAGCTGGATCGGCAACGATGGCGATCATGCCCATCCTCATCTTCTTCGTCGTGCTCGCCGTGACCCGGTTGCGCCGACGCCGGCCGCAGGCGGTGACGGCGCATGCCTGACGTGATCGTCGGACGCGGAGTCGTCATCCAGCGCGGTTCATCGGTTGCTGTTCACGCATCCGACTTCACCGTGCCGGGTGGCTGCATGACCGCCATCATCGGTCCGAATGGCAGCGGGAAGTCCACGCTCCTCCATGCCATCGCCGGGCTCCTGCCCATCTCCGCTGGAGACCTCGAAGTCCTGGGCGCGAGTCCCGACGGGGGCCAGCGGGGAGTCAGCTACGTCCTGCAGTACACCACCGTTCCCGTCGGGACGCCCCTGACGGTCGCCGAGACGGTCATGATGGGCCGCTACCCCCGCCTCGGGCTCCTTGGCCGGCCATCCCGTGACGACCGGAGCATCGTTGCCGATGCCATGGACCGACTGGAGATCACCGATCTCGCGCGACGGCATCTGACGGAGCTCTCCGGCGGCCAGCGACAGCGGGTGTATGTGGCGCAGGGCATCGCGCAGGAGCACCAGATGCTCCTGCTCGACGAGCCGCTGACGGGGCTCGATCTCGTCTCCGCCCGTACGATCGACAGCATCATCCACGACGAGCCTGCCCGCGGCTGCACCGTCGTGCTCACGACGCATGACCTCGCCGAGGCACGAGCGGCGGATCATGTGATCCTGATGGGGGGCCGTGTCATCGCCTCAGGACCTCCGCAGCAGGCGCTGACTCGGGATAACCTCATCGCGGCCTATGGGCTGGGCGCTCTGCACGACACGGATCTTGAGGTCCCTGACTTCCCGACCGAACATCATGACCACAAGCACGAGCATGGGAGTGAGCGTGGCTTCTGAGATCGCCACCGGGATTGGCGTCCGGTCGACACGGCAGCGTTCGGCCGTCATTGTCGCCCTCGACGAGATCGACGACTTCCGCTCGAGCCAGGAGCTGCACGACTATCTGCGCCACAAGGGTGACAATGTCGGTCTGTCGACGGTGTACCGCACTCTGACCGCCCTTGCGGCTGCACGCGAGGTCGACGTCATCGTCCGGGAGGACGGTGAGAGTGTCTACCGCAAGTGCAGCGGGACTCACCATCACCACCTCGTGTGCCGCGACTGCGGTCGCACCGTCGAGGTCGCTGGTCCGGCCGTCGAGCGCTGGGCGGACTCCGTCGCGCGCGATCACGGGTTCACCGAGGTCAATCACACGCTCGAGCTCTTCGGCCTGTGCGCCGAGGGCTCGGGCCGCGGCTGATCAGGACGGCGGATTGGGCACGGCCCCGCCGTAACGACGGTCCCGCGACGCGTAGATCTCACAGGCATGCCAGAGGTGCCGCCGATCGAAGTCCGGCCAGAGGGTGTCGAGGAAGACCATCTCCGCGTAGGCCGACTGCCAGAGCAGGAAGTTGCTCGTGCGCTGCTCGCCGGAAGATCGCACGAACAGGTCGACGTTCGGCATGTCAGGCTCGTCCAGGTAGCGGTGGAACATCCGCTCGTCGATTCGCTCGGGATCCAGGCGCCCCGCCTGGACGTCCCGGGCCATGGCCGCTGCAGCGTCGGCGATCTCGGCACGTCCGCCATAGTTCACGCACATCGTCAGGGTGAGGCGTCGGTTGCCCCGGGTGAGCTCCTCCGCCTCCTCCAGCTCGCTGATGACGCTGCGCCAGAGCCTGGGCCGGCGCCCGGCCCACCGAACTCGTACACCAAGCTCGTTCATCTCGTCCCGTCGACGGCGGATGACGTCGCGATTGAAGCCCATGAGAAATCGCACCTCGTCCGGGGACCGCTTCCAGTTCTCGGTCGAGAAGGCGTAGGCACTGAGCCACTCGATGCCCAGCTCGAGGGCCCCCTCGACGCAGTCGAACAGGCTCGCCTCCCCCGCCTCGTGGCCGACCGTGCGCGGCAGGCCCCGCTCCTTCGCCCAGCGCCCGTTGCCGTCCATGACGAGCGCGACATGGCGGGGGACGAGGTCGGCGGGCAGCTGCGGCGGTCGGGCCCCGCTGGGGTGGGGCGACGGTTCCCGTGCGGCCCTACGGCGTGCCATGGGGCCATCCTGCCGGTGCTGGCGGAGCAGATGCGGACCGCACTCCGCGCTCCACGAGGGGCAGCGAGCGAAGACCCCGCTCGACGTGCCACTGCAGGAAAGCCGCGATGAGGCCGCTGGCCTCACGCCGGTCGCGTGCGGCACTGGCATCAGCAGTGCCCCAGTCGCCGCTGAGCAGTGCACCGAGGAGAAGCACAGCGGGCTCGGACGGAGCGGCAGATCCGGGCGGACGACACGTGGCACACACCATGCCTCCCGCAGGGATCGAGAAGGCTCGGTGCGGACCGGGTTCCCCGCACCGCGCGCAGTCCGCGAACGACGGTGACCAGCCGGCGATGGACAGGGAGCGCAAAAGGTAGGAGTCCAGGATCAGTTCTGCGTCGTGCTCGCCCGCCACGAGCGAGCGCAGGCCCGAGACGAGGAGCACATACTGCGACAGGGCCGGCTCGCGCTCCTCGGGAGTGAGACGCTCGGCCGTTTCCAGCATCGCGGTGCCGGCGGTGTAGCGGGCGTAGTCACCCGAGAGTCGAGGGCCGTGCGCCTCGATGGACTCCACCTGATTGACGGTGTCGAGCGAACGTCCCTCGTACATCTGCACGTCGACGTGCGAGAAGGGCTCCAGCCGAGCCCCGATGCGACTGGTCGTCTTGCGCACACCCCTCGCGACACCGCGCACCCGTCCGTGCTGACGAGTGAGCAGAGTGACGATCCGGTCTGCTTCGCCGAGCTTCTGGGTGCGCAGCACAATCGCCTCATCGCGGTACACCGGCACGCTAGATTCTTGCGCATGGCGGTTGAGGAATCGGGCAACTTCGATCCCACGCGCGCCGCAGCGCCTCCCTCGACCGGATCCGCACCCGAGGAGCCGGACGATCAGAGCCCCGCCGCACCCGTGCTGGTCGCCGCCGACCCGCGCTTCCTGCGCAGGGCTCTCGTCATGGTCATCGTCGCCATCCTCGCCCTCCAGGTCGTCTTCTTCGCGTGGGGTGCCCTGGGCGGATTCCTGTTCAATCTCCTTCTCGCCTGGCTGATCGCCATCTCCGTCGATCCGATCGTGAGCGGACTGGCCCGGCGTGGCATGCGACGAGGAGCGGCGACCGCCATCGTGGCCGTCGCCTCGCTGGCCCTCATCGCCCTGTTCATCGCGCTGTTCGGCAGCGTGCTGGCTCAGCAGGTGACCGAGCTCGTGCTTGCCATCCCGGCCCTTGCCCTCGACATCA
The DNA here is from genome assembly GCA_044233495.1 of Candidatus Nanopelagicales bacterium. Lineage (GTDB taxonomy): Bacteria > Actinomycetota > Actinomycetes > S36-B12 > S36-B12 > UBA10649. The sequence continues at coordinate 5,045 of JBIIJX010000030.1, read as the reverse complement.
CTGCATGGGCTAACTCCACCTTCGATGCGAACATCGATCCAACGCAGCTGACTCAGGGCTTCAACCTCACATCGCAGCAGATCACGGAGATCGCGTCCTACCTCGCCGGCGGGATCCTCGGGGTCTTTACCAGCGTCGTCGGAGCGGTGTTCGACGCCATCACGATCATCGTCTTCTCGTTCTACTTCGCCGCCGATGCTCCGCGCATCAGGCAGTGGATCGCGGCCCGACTGAAGCCGAGTCGGCAGGTCGTCTTTGTCAACGTGTGGGACATCTCGGTGCAGAAGGCCGGCGGCTTCGTCATATCCAAGGTCGCCCTGGCGTCAATCTCGGCCTTTTTCCACGCCCTGTTCTTCGCATTGATCGACATCCCCTACTGGCTGCCCATGGGCATCTTCGCTGGCGTGGTGAGCCAGTTCATCCCGACGATCGGCACCTACATCGGCGTTGCGCTGCCCGCGTTGTTCGCGGCCTTCGAGGACCCGCTCGACATCCTGTGGATCATCATCTTCGCCACGGTGTACCAGCAGCTCGAGAACTACGTGCTGACGCCTCGGATCTCCAAGAAGACGATGGACATCAACTCCGGTGTCGCGCTCGCCGCCGTGTTCGTCGGTGCCGCACTCTTCGGCCCGATCGGCGCGATCATCGGCATTCCGCTGGCAGCCATCGTCATCGCCGTGTTCGACGCCTACGGCCAGCGGTACGACCTCCACCCCTCCGTCACCCCCTAGCCCATCCAGATTTGATCCGCTTCCCGGATCAAATCTGCAGATTTGATCCGGATCAGGCACTCCGATCGCGATCTGATCCGCCTGGGCCTGTGGATAACCGTTTGTCGACCGCCCATCCATCCGCCACAGTCCCGCCATGTACCTGCGCCTGGACTCCGACGTCCGTCACGCGGCACATCTGCTCGCCAGTCGAGTTGCAGAGCATCCGGTGCACCGGCGCGACGAACTCATCGCCCTGGGCATTCCCGACTCGCTGCAGTCGGCGATGATCCGCCGCCACGTGCTGACCCGTGTGCGTCACGGCGTGTATGCCCTTTCCGACCTGATCCAGACGGCCGACCCCGTTGGGCGTCACCGGATGGACCTGGCAGCCGCTGCGGTGAGCGCCCGGGAGCCGATCTGGGCCTTCGGCCTCTCCGCAGCCCTGCTCTACGACATGCCGACTCCGGTCCCCGTGCCCACCATCCTGCACCTGGTCCGCAGCTCAGGATTGGACGAGCGGGCCCTGGTCAAGCCGAGTCGACATCGACTCACCATTCCCCAGACGCGCATTGCAACGGGCAGGGTCCAGGAATCCGCCTGCCGGGTCATCAGCGGTGTTCCCGTCGTCGGACCTGCGCTGGCGGCGATCAGCAGCGCCGCCGAACTTCAGTCCCGCCGCTGGCGGATCGCACTCATGGACGCTGCACTCTGGCGAGGAGCAACCATGGACGAGATCCGCGACGAGATCGAACGTTGGCGACATCTCGGCGGACGCACGGAACTTCTGGCCGCCTCGGACGACGCCCGGGTGGGTGCACAGACAGTCCTCGAGACCTTCTCGCGCCTGGCTCTGCTCGAGCAGGGACTGCCTGAGCCTGTCCTCCAGCAGTCATTTCACGATGAGCGGGGCCTGATCGGTTACGTCGACATGTGGTGGCCGGATCTGCATGTCGTCGGTGAGGCTGACGGAGCCCTGAAGTACCAGCAGCGTGCGGACCTCGTGAATGAGAAGAAGCGCGAGGATCGTCTGCGTGCTGCTGGGCTCGGCGTCGTGCGCTGGACTCCCGAGGAGATCCAGGACGACCCCGCGCGCGTGGCCAACCAGATCCGACGAGCAAGCCCATCGCCCGACACAGGTGAGCGGATGAGATCAATAGACATGAAGTGAAACCGGATCAGTTCTGCAGAACTGATCCGGTAAGCGGAGCAAATCTGCAAAGGGGCTAGAAGCCGAGGCGGCGAAGCTGCTTGGGGTCCTTCTGCCAGTCCTTGGCCACCTTGACGCGAATGTCGAGGAAGACCGGGGTACCCAGCAACTGCTCGATCTCCCGCCGCGCCCTCGTGCCCACCTGCTTCAGGCGCGCTCCCCCCTTGCCGATCACGATCGCCTTCTGCGTCTCCCGCTCCACGAAGAGGTGGGCGCGCACGTCCGTGAGGGGTCGATCAGCCGGTCTATCCTCTCGAGGAACGATCTCCTCCACCACGACCGCGATCGAATGCGGGAGTTCGTCCTGAACCCCCTCGAGAGCGGCCTCGCGGATCAGTTCGGCCACGGCGATCTCGTCGGTCGTCGCGTCGTCCTCTCCATCCGGATAGAGCACCGGCCCTTCGGGCAGGTGAGCGATCAGTCGCTCGATGAGCACTTCGACGTTCTCGCCGACTCGGGCGGAGACGGGCACGACATCCGCCCACACCAGACCGATCTCCTCGCCGAGAGCCGCAACCTGCAGGAGCCGCTCCGCCACGACATCGCGGCCCACCGTGTCGGTCTTGGTGACGACCGCAACGATGGGGCGGCGGCGAAGTCCGGCGAGTTCGGTGGCGATGAAGTGGTCGCCCGGGCCCACCTCCTGGTCGGCCGGGATGCACAGCCCCACCACATCGACGTTCGACCACGTCTCACGCACCTGGTCGTTGAGCCGCTCGCCCAGCAGGGTTCGGGGGCGATGGAGGCCCGGGGTGTCGACCAGGACGAGCTGTCCCTGCGGTCGGTTGACGACGCCGCGCAGCACACGTCGCGTCGTCTGGGGGCGATCGGACGTGATGGCCACCTTGCGCCCCACCATGGCGTTGGTAAGCGTGGACTTGCCCGCATTGGGGCGTCCGACGAGGCATGCGAAGCCGCTGCGGAAGTCATCCGGGCTCATGGCGTGCGCTCCTGGGTCGAGGCGGGGTCCCTGCGTCGCGACGATCGGCTACCGGCGATGCCGAGGAGTCCGAGTGCCACGAGGACGAGGACGGTGCCCAGCCAGCCTGTCATGCCCAGCTGCTCGCCGAGGATGAGGACTCCGAGCAGCGTGGCGACGACCGGCTCGAACAGGTTGAGGGTCGCGATGTGACCGGGCTGCAGGGTGCGCAGGCCGACGCCGAACAGCAGGTAGGCCACCGTCGTCGCCACCAGCCCGAGCCACAGCACTGCCGCGACACCGCTCCACGACCACCACCACGTCGACGTCACGGCCGCGGGCAGCAGCAGGATGGCACCGATGCTGAACGAGCCGGCGAGCACGACACTCGGTGCCGCGCCCTCGCGCGCCAGCCGAACGCCGACGACTGTGTAGAGCGCGTAGCACGCGCCCGCACCCAGCGCATAGAGCATTCCGATCGGCTCCCCGACCCCAAGATTCGCCCAGACGAGCAGGACGAGGCCCGCCACGGCAACGACTGTCGAGACCACCCACGTCCACCCTGGTGCCCCCTCCCGCAGGATCCAGCCGAGCACCCCAGCGAGGAAGGGGGCTGCGGCGAGGGAGATGAGCGTGCCGACGGCGACGCCTGCGCGAATGGTCCCCATGAAGAACAGGGCCTGGTACCCCGCGACAGCCGCACCCATGAGCCAAACCACGGGCCGGCGCCAGATGGACATCAGCGACCGACCTCCACCACGAACGACAACGACGCAGACGAGCCCCGCGGCACCCACGAGCAGGCGCATCGCGGCCACACTCGGACCCGGGGCGTCCGGGGCGAGCAGTGCCAGGGTCGTCGCGGATGTCCCAAAGAGGGCCGCTGCCAGGAGAACTGCCGGTACCGCGCGCGACGCCGGCGTCACGGGCGGCATCCGTGCCGTCGAAACGTCGATGCAGTGGCACCAGGTGTGCTCGACACCCCGCTACTCCTGCTCAGAACCGGCAGCAGGTTCCGGCACCCGGGTCACCAGCACACTGCCGATGCGGTTGCGCCGACCAGCACCCTGCTCGGCACGGAGCCGCCAGCCCTCGACCTCGATCTCGGCCCCGGGAATCGGCACTCGGCCGAGCCGCTTGGCCACCAGACCGAGCACGGTGTCGACACCCTCCTCCTCTGAGTCGACCTCGATGTCGATCAGTTCTGCGAGATCGTCGACGTGCATGCGTGCCATGACCCGGTACGCGTCGTCGTCAAGCTGAATCACTTCGGGCGCCGCGGTGTCGTACTCGTCGGCGATCTCCCCGACGATCTCCTCGAGGATGTCCTCGATCGTGACGATGCCCGCGGTGCCGCCGTACTCATCGATGACGACGGCAAGGTGCACGCGTGCGACCTGCATCTCCCGCAGCAGCGCATCCGCGGGCTTGCTGTCAGGGACGAAGTAGGGGGCCCTCATCAGGCCGTCCACCCGCTCGGACGTCTCCGCCTCGTGATGCTCGAACACCCGGCGGACGACATCCTTCAGGTACACGACGCCGATGACGTCGTCAGCGCTCTCTCCGATCACTGGGATCCGCGAGAAGCCCGACCGCAATCCGAGCGACAGCGCCTGACGCAGAGTCTTCGAGCGCTCGATGAACACCATCTCGGTGCGCGGAACCATGACTTCCCGCGCGTTGGTGTCGCCGAGCTCGAAGACCGAGTGGATCATCTGACGCTCGTCGTCTTCGATGAGGGCGTCGGCGCCCGCAAGGTCGACCATCTCGCGCAGTTCCGCCTGGGTCGCGAAGGGCCCCTCGCGGTAGCCCTTGCCCGGAGTCACCGCGTTGCCCAGGAGGATGAGCAGCGTGGCGAGCGGTCCGAGCACGGCGGCGAGGAATTGCGCGGTCCGTGCAGACGCCAGAGCAACCGGCAGGGCGTGCTGCCGGCCAAGGGTGCCGCCGGCCACGCCGACGAGGACGTAGGCCGCGATGCCCATGACGGCGATCGCGAGGAGGAGCGCGACCAGAGTCGATCCGCCCTCCTTTTCCGCGAAGGCATCGACACTGACGTAGCCCACGAGGACGGTGGCGGACACCTGCGCCACCGTCGACAGGAACAGCAGGACGTTGACGTGACGGGGACGGTCCTCCAGCAGCCTGGCCAGATGGCCGGCTCGTACGCTGCCCTCTCGCCTGAGTTCCACGACCTGGCTCCGGC
>JBIIJX010000277.1:0-2793 GCA_044233495.1 Candidatus Nanopelagicales bacterium | reverse complement strand
CGCGCATGGGCCCGTTCGATCGTGCACGCGGACGCTCGTCATGAGCCTGATGCGCGCATGGGATGGCTCGTCATCCTCGGCACGATTCCCATCGCCGTGCTCGGTCTGGCCTTCGCCGACCAGATCGAGACCGTAGCGCGCAATCTCTGGCTCACGGCGACGATGCTGATCGTCTTCGGCATTCTCCTCGGACTCGCGGACCGATACGGCGCTCGGGTGCGCACCGAGCGAGATCTCACCGTGCGAGACGGCATCGTCTTCGGCCTGGCCCAGTCGCTCGCCCTCATCCCGGGGGTCTCCCGCTCCGGTGCATCGATCTCCGCCGGGCTCGCCATGGGCTACACACGTGGCGCAGCAGCCCGATACGCCTTCCTACTCGCGGTTCCGGCCGTGCTCGCATCGGGGCTCTACGAGGCGACGAAGATCGGTGACGACACCAGCGTCGCCTGGGGCCCGACCCTGCTGGCGACGGTGATCGCCTTCGGGACAGGTCTCGCCGTCATCGCGTGGCTCATGCGGTGGCTGACGACGCGGTCCTACCTGCCCTTCGTGGTGTATCGACTTGCCCTCGGTGCGCTCATCATCGTTCTGCTTGCGACCGGCGTTCTCGACGCCTGACACGGGTCCCTACAGCCATCCCGACTTGCGGAATGCGCGATAGAGGAGAGCGCAGGACGTCCCCATGACGATCAGTACAGCCGGATAGCCGAAGGACCAGTGCAGTTCGGGCATGTCATCGAAGTTCATGCCGTAGATCGCCGCGATGGCGGTGGGCACGGCCGCAATGGCGACCCAGGCCGAGATCTTGCGCATGTCGCGGTTCTGCTGGAGGTCCTGAAGGCTCGTGGAGGCCATCAGCATGGCCAGCAGCAGGCTGTCCATCGACTCCGTCGCATCGAGAGAGCGGAGAAGGTGATCCCCGATGTCACGAAAGTACGGTCGCAAGGCGGTCGGCACCCAGTCGAGCTGTTCGGCCACGGCCTCGTGAGCCCAGCCCATCAGCGGCTGTACTGCCCTACGGATCTCCACGTTCTCGCGCTTGAGCCGGTAGATGCTGTTGGTCGACCGCACTGACGGATTCTGGGCGAAGATCTCCGTCTCCATCGCCTCGACGTCAACTGTCAGTTCCGAGGTCACAGTCAGGTAGCCGTCCACGACCTTGTCGAGAACGGCGTACAGCACGCTGACCGGCCCTTGTGCGCGCAGAGCCGGATCCTGCTCAAGGCGCTCTCGAATGTCGCGGAGGTCGGCCGTCTGGCCGTAGCGGATCGTCAGAGCGAAGTCTGGGCCGACGAACACCGCGATCTGCCCGGTGAGCACGTCGGAGCTGGACTCCAGGTAGTCGAGCACTTTCACGACGGCAAGACCGTGGCCGGTGGCACCGATCTCGAACTTGGGCCGCTGATCCGGGTTCGCGGCATCCTCGATCTGCAGCGGGGAGATCTCGAAGACGCGCGTGACCATGTCCAGTTCGTCCTTGGTCGGCTCGAACATGCCCACCCAGACGAAGTCTGCAGCGCCCGAACCACTCCGGGCGCGCAGATCACGCAGCAGCGCCTCCGGTTGGGTGTCGCCAGGCTCCTCCCAGCTGCCAGCGTCGCCGAGCGGGGTCACGTCAGTGGGCGTGTAGAGCCCTATGCCACGGATCACGACCGTATTCTGCCGCGTCCTGCATCACGATCTAGGCTGGAGAGCATGCCTACCGTCCTGCTCGTGCGCCATGGACGCACAGCCGCCAATGCACAAGGCGTGCTGGCAGGCTGGACCCCCGGCGTGACCCTTGATGACAAGGGCAGGCAGCAGGCGACCGAGTTGGCTGCCCGGCTCCGCGATGTCCCCCTGGCGGGAGCTGTCGTGTCGCCCTTGGAACGCACTCGCGAGACCGCCGAGATCCTGCTCAGCGGACGGTCGGATGTCGCCTTGCACCACGACGCGCGGCTGGGGGAGTGCGACTACGGGGACTGGACCGGCCGCGACCTCAAGTCGCTGGCGAAGGAACCCCTGTGGAAGGTGGTGCAGGGTCATCCCTCTGCAGCAGCGTTCCCGGGCGGCGAGACGATGGCTGCGATGCAGCACCGTGCCGTGTCCGCCATCCGCGAATGGAACGGCACCTGGGAGGACGACGCGCGATATCTCGTGGTGAGCCACGGCGACGTCATCAAGGCCATCCTCGCGGACGCCCTCGGCATGCATCTGGACCAGTTTCAGCGGATCCGGGTCGATCCGTGCTCGCTCAATGTCGTGGACTACACACCCACCCGGCCATTCGTCGTCCGGCTCAACGACACGGGTGGCGGCACCGAGAGCCTGCGGGCACGCAAGGGCGCTCGCCGGGGCAAGCGATCCAGTGATGCCGTCGTCGGTGGGGGTGCCGGGTCATGACGCGCAGTGTGTTCGAGTTCAGCGATCCCGATCGCGTCGTCATCGGCACCGTCGGGATGCCCGGCGACCGCACCTTCTTCCTGCAGGCCCGTCAGGAGGGCACGATCATCAGCGTGGCCCTGGAGAAGGCCCAGGCAGCCGCTCTCGCCGAGCGCATCGACCAGCTGCTCGACGAGGCACGGGCTCGAGGACACGAGACCGTCATTCCCACCGAGGCCGACTCTCGGCGCCGGGACACCGCACCCCTCGACCTGCCCATCGTGGAGGAGTTCCGTGTCGGCGCCATGGCACTCGGGTGGGATGAGGCTGGGCTGCGTGTCGTCGTCGAGGCGCACGGGGTCACGACGGAGGACGACGGCATCCCCGAGATCGGCGACGACGATGCGGAAGGACCGGACACCCTGCGCGTCT
>JBIIJX010000189.1:0-4853 GCA_044233495.1 Candidatus Nanopelagicales bacterium | reverse complement strand
GTCGCTGCTGGGCGCCCTTCCTGCCCCTTCTGCACCCAGCCGTTGGACCCAGAGGGCCACCTGTGCCCGCGGTCCAACGGATACCGACGCCGCACGTGACCGTGGCACCTGATCCGGCACAGGTCCGCGCTGCCCTGACCGACGGACCCCTCGAGGTCATGCGCATGCTGTCAGGCGCATCCAATGCGACGCTCTTCTGCCGCGTGGCCGATGCTTCCAGCGCGATCGACTGTGTCTTCAAGCCGGTCGCGGGGGAACGGCCGCTCTGGGACTTCCCGGACGACACACTCAGCGGGCGCGAGGTCGCCGCCTACGAGCTCTCGCAGCTGCTGTCCTGGCCGCACGTGCCGACGACGGTGTGGCGTGAGGACCCCGAAATGGGCCCCGGCATGTGCCAGCAGTGGATACGCGAGGTCGACGAGCTGCGCCCGGTCGACATCTTCGCGCCGGGCGAGGTTCCCCGCGGCTGGGCCGTCGTACTGGAGGCACATGACGGCCGGGGGCGCCCTGTCGTCCTCGCGCATGACCGCTCGCCAGTGCTCCGATCGATGGCCGCCTTCGACGCGATCGTCAACAACGCCGACCGCAAGGGCGGGCATGTACTCGCCGACGCTGACGGCGGCATCTGGGGCATCGACCACGGCGTGTGCTTCGCCGAGGAGCCCAAGTTGCGCACTGTCCTGTGGGGATGGGCCGGCGAACCCCTTCCGGACGACCTCCTCGAGCAGATCGCGGCTCTAGACACCATCCTGGGGTCGGCCGTGGACACGGTCGACAGATGGCTGGACCCGCGGGAGCGACAGGCCTTGCGCCGTCGGATCCGCACCCTGCTCGACACCCGGCACCTGCCGCTGCCCGGGTCGGGCTGGCCCTCGGTCCCGTGGCCGGTCTTCTGAGCCACCGGTCACTAGGCTGAAGCGGTGAAGGCCTGGCCGATGCCCGCGATTCCCGACCTCCCGGGCCGGGGCGGCCCCTTGCGCCTGTACGACACCGCGGATGCGAACATCCGGCCGACCGCCCCAGGCCCGACAGCTCGCATGTACGTGTGCGGCATCACCCCCTACGACGCCACCCACATGGGCCATGCGTTCACCTACGTGACCTTCGACCTGATCAACCGCGTCTGGCGGGACGCCGGGCACGACGTCCACTACGTGCAGAACGTCACCGACATCGACGACCCCCTTCTGGAGCGGGCGGTGGCCACCGGTCAGGACTGGAGGGAGATCGCGGATCGCGAGACCGCCCTCTTCCGCGAGGACATGGCCGCCCTCAACGTGCTTCCGCCAGCGGACTACATCGGTGCGGTGGAGTCGATCCCGTCGGTGGCGCGCCACGTCGAGGAACTGCAGGCGAGGGGCGCCGTGTACTCCGTCGACGGCGACCTGTACTTCCGCATCGCGCGGGACCCCGCGTTCGGATCCGTCAGCCAACTCGGCCGCGAGGAGATGGTCCGCACGTTCGCTGATCGCGGAGGCGATCCCGGTCGCGTCGGCAAGGAGGACCCTCTCGACTGCCTCGTCTGGCAGTCTGCGCGCCCGGACGAGCCCGCCTGGACGACGAGCCTGGGTCATGGTCGGCCTGGATGGCACATCGAGTGCACGGCCATCGCGCTCGATCACCTGGGCATGGGATTCGACGTGCAGGGCGGTGGCTCAGACCTCATCTTCCCGCATCACGAGATGTGCGCCGCAGAGGCGCAGGTGCTGACGGGCACGACGCCGTTCGCCCGGCACTACGTGCATTCCGCGATGGTGTCGTGGCTCGGCCACAAGATGTCAAAATCCCGGGGCAACCTGGTGTTCGTCTCCCAGTTGCGTCACGATGGTGTCGAACCCTCTGCCATTCGACTCGCGCTGCTGGCGCATCACTACCGCAGCGAATGGGCCTGGACGCCTCAGGGGCTCGTGGGGGCTCAGGAGCGCCTGGCCCTGTGGCGTCGGGCAGCCGCGGCCACATCGGGTCCGGATTCCGCGCCTGTCCTGGACAGGGTGCGCAGGGCTCTCGCGGAGGACCTGCGCACTCCCGATGCACTCGATGCCCTCGACGACTGGTGCATGGCCGCGATCAAGGGTGGCGGGTCCGACACCGCTGCTCCAGCCATGATCGAGCACCTCGCCGATGCGCTTCTCGGCGTGCGCCTCGCCTGATCACCGATCGGATCAGCCCGACTTCTCGTCATGGCCGCCGAACTCCCTGCGCATGGCGCTCTGGACGCGGCTCGCGAACAGGCCCATGCCCTGCGACTCGAAACGCTCGTAGAGCGCCGCTGTGAGCACGGGTGCGGGCACACCCTCCTCGATCGCCGCGATCGACGTCCACCGCCCCTCACCTGAGTCGGACACTCGACCCGTGAAGGAGTCAAGCTCCGGCGAGGCATGCAAGGCACTCGCCGTGAGGTCGAGCAGCCAGGATCCGACTACGCTCCCGCGGCGCCATACCTCGGCGATCGCGGGGATGTCGAGGTCGTACTCGTAGAACCGTGGATCGGACAGTGGAGCCGTCTCAGCGTCTGGTTCGCGCGCGAGCTTTCCTGCGTTGGCGTGCTTGAGGATGTTGAGTCCCTCGGCGTAGGCGGCCATGAGGCCGTACTCGATGCCGTTGTGCACCATCTTCACGAAGTGACCGGCACCCGTGGGCCCGCAGTGCAGCCATCCCCGCTCCTCGGGCGCGGGGTCACCCGAGCGACCGGGTGTCCGCGCCGCTGAGGCCACACCCGGCGCGAGCGTGTCCCATAGGGGGCCAAGGCGGCCGACTGCCGCGTCCGGGCCGCCGATCATGAGGCAGTACCCGCGCTCAAGGCCCCAGACCCCGCCGGAGGTCCCGACATCGATGTAGTCGATCCCTGCGCTGGCGGCAGCGGCCGATCGGCGGATGTCATCACGGTAGTAGGAGTTGCCGCCGTCGATGATGCAGTCGCCGGGCTCCAGGACATCGAGTAGGTCGGCCACGACACGGTCGGTGACGGGCCCCGCCGGGACCATGACCCACACGGTCCGTGGAGGCTGCAGTGTCGCAGCCAGCGCCGTGAGAGAGTCGGCTCCGACGGCCCCCTCAGCGGCGACGGCGGCCACAGCGTCCGGCCGCGGGTCGAATGCGACCACGTGGTGCCCGTCTGCCATGGCACGTCGAGCGAGGTTCGCCCCCATGCGGCCCAGGCCGACCATGCCAATCGACATCCGACTATCTGATCCGCCAGTGCTCACGGTCGCCCCCTGTCGGGTCGTCGGCTCGCTCGGTCGCTCGAGCCCTCCCGCACGCTAGTGGAAGCCGGCGTCCGAGACGTGGAAGGGTGGGACCATGAACCCGACGGTCATCGACCCCACGAGCGTGCCCGCATGGCAGGCCCTGACCGACGCTGCGAGCGACCTCGACGGGATCACCATCCGTGACCTCATGGATGACGACCCCGGGCGCATGGCGGCGTCGGCGCTCACGGCCGGCCGGATCCACCTCGACTACTCGCGACAGCGCGTCACCCCGGGCGTGGTGGCGGAGCTCGTACGGCTGGCTCAGCAGACCGGCGTCATCGAGCTCCGTGAGCAGATGTTCAGCGGGGTGCACATCAACGCGACCGAAGACCGGGCTGTGCTCCACACAGCGTTGCGTCGCCCGTGGACGGATTCGCTGGTCGTCGACGGGTCCGATGTGACGGCGCAGGTCCATGACGTACTCGAACGCATGGGGGCCTTTGCGGCCGCAGTGCGCTCAGGGGCATGGACGGGCGCAACCGGCCAGACGATCGCCTCCGTCGTGAACATCGGCATCGGTGGATCCGACCTTGGTCCCGCCATGGCCGAGCGAGCCCTAGGGGCCTTCGCCGATCCAGGCATCACGTTCCATTTCGTGTCCAATGTCGATCCCACCGACATCGAGAGGGCGCTGCGCGACTGCGATCCAGCACGCACCCTCGTGATCGTCGCCTCGAAGACGTTCACCACCCTCGAGACCATGACGAATGCGCAGGCTGCCCGCTCCTGGCTCGTGCAGGCGCTCGGTGACTCCGCCGTCGACCGTCACTTCGCTGCAGTGTCCACGAATGAGGAGGCTGTGCGCGCCTTCGGCATCGATCCGCAGAACATGTTCGGCTTCTGGGACTGGGTGGGCGGCCGATACTCGATGGACTCCGCCGTAGGCCTGAGCACGATGATCGCCATCGGGCCCGATGGCTTCGCGCAGATGCTCGAGGGTTTTCACGCGATGGACGTCCACTTCGCCACTGCGCCGGCGGAGTCCAACCTCCCCATGATGATGGGCCTGCTGGGGGTCTGGAATCGCAACTTCCTGCACATCCCAACGACTGCGGTCCTGCCCTACTCCGAGTACCTCAGCCTTCTGCCTGCCTACCTGCAGCAGCTCACCATGGAGAGCAACGGCAAGTCGGTCCGCCGGGACGGCAGTCCGGTCACGTATGCCACGGGCGGCATCTACTGGGGAGAACCGGGCACCAACGGTCAGCACTCGTTCTACCAACTGCTTCATCAGGGGACCGACGCCGTGGCCTGCGACATCGTGATCGTTGCACGGAGTGAGAATCCTCACGGCGACCAGCAGGACATGCTGGTCGCCAACGCCCTCGCACAGGCTTCAGTGCTCTCCCGTGGGCGCACGGCAGCCGAGGTCGCGGCCGACGGCACACCGGCCGCACTCGTGCCGCACAAGGTGATGCCGGGTAATCGGCCGACAACGGTGATCATGATCGACCGGCTGGATCCGTACACGCTCGGATCCCTCGTCGCACTCTACGAGCACAGCGTCTTCGTGCAGGGTGCCGTGTGGGGAATCGACTCCTTTGACCAGTGGGGGGTCGAGCTGGGCAAGAAGGTCGCAATGGGCATCCTCGCCGACCTCAC
>JBIIJX010000010.1:0-27813 GCA_044233495.1 Candidatus Nanopelagicales bacterium | reverse complement strand
CTGCTCACCACCTGACCTCCGTTGTATGCGCAGGTCACAGAGCCCAGTCGATGGGGTCCGCACCCAGTTCGTCGAGCAGGGCGTTGGCGCGACTGAAGGGCCGGGAGCCGAAGAATCCGCGGTCGGCCGACATCGGGCTCGGGTGCGCCGACGCAATGATCGGCACATCGATGAGCGACTCCTCCAGAGACTGGGCGTCCTTGCCCCACAGGATCGCGACGAACGGCTCGCCGTCGCGTGCGACGAGGGCGTCGATCGCGGCGGCGGTGATCTCCTCCCACCCGCGCCGACGATGACTGCCGGGCTCCCCGAGCTGCACCGTCAGAACCCGGTTCAGCAGCAGCACGCCCTGCTCGCTCCACGGTGACAGGTCGCCGTTGGCAGGGGCGGAGACACCGAGGTCGTCCTGCAGCTCGCGATGGATGTTCTGCAGGCTGCGCGGCAGCGGCCGGACGTCAGGAGCGACGGAGAAGCTCAGGCCCACCGCGTGCCCGGGGGTGGGGTAGGGGTCCTGGCCGACGATCAGGACTCGGACGTCGTCGAGCGGCTGCTGGAAGGCGCGCAGGATGCTCGCACCGCCGGGAGCCCAGGGGCGACCGGCAGCCGACTCGGCGCGGAGGAACTCGCCGATCTCGGTGAACACCGGTTGCAGCGGGGCGAGGGCCGGTGCCCAGGACTCGTGCACGAGGTCGGTGATCGGGGCCGGCATGCCCCCACTCTTCCGCACGTGCTGGTGAGGTCTAGCGGGGGATGAGGTGGACCGCCTGGGCCTTGAACACCGCGACCACGGTGCGACCGACCCGTACGCCGAGGTCCTCCAGTGCCGGCCGGGTGATGTACGACGCGAGCGGGAAGCCGGCATCCATGTCCACGCGCACGAGGGGACCCTCGGCGGTGACCGACCGCACGACGGACGTGAGCTGGTTGCGCTGGCTGCTGATCGCATCGGTGTGCTCGAGCTGGATCGACACGTCCTCGGCACGGATGCAGGCAAGGACAAGATCCCCGGCCAGCACGGACAGCCCCTGCGGCAGTGATGCGCGCACCGTCGCGCCGTCCAGGTCGATCGTCGCCACGCCGTCGCCCGCGGCAACCACCCTGCTCGGGTGCGTCGTCTCGACCCCGACGATGGATGCCACCGCTGGATCGGTCGGCCGGTCGAACACCTCCTCCGGGCTCCCGGCCTGGCGCACGCGACCGTCGACAAGCAGGACGATGCGGTCGCCGAGGGTCAGTGCCTCGGTGCGGTCATGGGTGACCATCACCGTCGGGATGCGCTGCTCGACGAGGATCTGGCGAAGCTCGGCGCGAAGCGCGGTGCGGGTTGCCGTGTCGAGCGCGGACAGCGGCTCGTCCAGGAGCAGCAGGTCCGGGCGCGGGGCGATGGCCCGAGCCAGGGCCACGCGCTGGGCCTCGCCTCCGGAGAGCTGCCGCACGGGGCGGTCACGCAGGTGCTCGGCGCGGGCGGCGATCAGCGCCTCCTCGACTCGGGCGCCGCGCTCGCGTCGCGGAGCGTCCTTGAGCCCGTAGGCGACGTTGCCCGCGACGCTCAGGTGCGGGAAGAGGGCATGGTCCTGGAACAGCAGTCCGATTCGGCGGGCGCGCGCCGGGACACGAACGTCGCCGCCGGTGTTCCACTCTCGGTCGCCGAAGATGATGTGGCCGCCGTCGAGGGGTTCGAGCCCGGCCAGGCAGCGCAGCATCGTGGTCTTGCCGGATCCGCTCGGCCCGAACAGCACCGTGACCGTTGTGCCGTTCGGGATCGTCAGGTGCGCGTCGACGACATGGCGCCGGACATGCGCGTCGACCAGGTTCGTATGCGGGCTCATGTGCGCGGCCATACGGTCAGCGGTGCGCGACGCAGCGCGTAGGTCGCGACGAGCACCACCGCGGAGAATGCCAGCAGGAGCAGGCTCATCCGTGCTGCTGTGGCGTCGTCGAAGGCCTGCACCGCGTCGTACACGGCTATGGATGCCGTCCGGGTCTCGCCCGCGATGTTGCCGCCGACCATGAGCACGACGCCGAACTCGCCGACGGTGTGCGCGAAGGTCAGGACTATGGCCGTGGCAAGGCCAGCCCCCGACAGCGGCAGCACCACACGTCGAACCGTGCTGATCCAGCCTCGTCCGAGCGTGAACGAGGCCTCGAGCAGGCGGCGGTCGATCCCGGAGAACGCGGCCATGAGCGGCTGCACCGCGAATGGCAGGCTGTAGAGCACGGATGCCACGACCAGCCCGGTGAAGGTGAAGGCCAGCGGCTCACCCGTGACCGACTCCCACCAGCGGCCGACAGGGGATCGGCGGCCCAGCGCCACCAGCAGGTAGTAGCCGAGCACTGTGGGTGGCAGCACGAGTGGTAGCGCGACAACGGCCTCGATGACCACCGTCCAGCGGCGGCGCGTGAATGACAGCCACGCGGCGAGGGGAACGGCGATCACCAGCAGGATCGCCGTGGTGACCAGAGCGAGCTGGGCCGTGAGAACGAGTGCGGGGGCGTCGATCATGGCTCCTCCGGGAACGTGAATCCGTAGTCCGCGAGTACGCCCCTGCCTGCATCGCTGGTGAGGATCCCGGCGACAGTCCGGGTCGCCTCAGGGTCCTGCGCGCTCGCGAGCACCGTGCCGGCCTGCACCAGTCGGGGGAAGGCGTCGAGCGGCACCTCGGTCCACTCGCCGACGTCGCGGACGGGGTCGGCCAGCACCAGCGAGAGCGCGACGATCGCAGCGTCCGCGTTGCCGGTTCGGGCGAACTCGGCTGCCTGCGACACGTTCTCCCCGAGAACAAGCTTGGGTTGCACGGACTCCAGGACGTCGGTGGTCTCGAGGGCTGCCATAGCCGCGACGCCGTACGGCGCATGCTCGGGATTGGCGATGGCGACCGTTCGCACGCGTGAGTCGGTGAGACCTTCGAGATCGGGGGTGGACGGTGCGCCCGAGGGGTACCACGTGACTAAGCGCCCCACGGCGTAGTCGAAGACGTCGGCAGCGTCGGCCAGGCCCTCGGCCACCAGGTCGTCGACGTACGCGCGATCGGCGGACAGGTAGAGGTCGAACGGTGCGCCGTTGCGGATCTGCTGCACGAACTGCCCCGAGGAGCCGTAGGTGACGGAGAGGTCGATCTCCGGGTGCTCCCGCTCGACGATGACCGCGATCTCGTCCAGCGCGAACCGCAGGTCCGATGCGGCCGCGATGCGCACGGTCGAGGCGCCCTCATTCGCCGACGAGCACCCCGTGACCAGTGCGAGGCCGCACGAGACGGCTGCTGCGAGCACGACCCAGGGTCGATGGGATGTCATGCACCCTCGATGTCGACTACGACGTTGGTCGCCTTGACGGTGGCTGCGGCCGGCACCCCCGGGGCGAGGCCGAGTTCGTCGGCCGCCTCCCGGCTCATCAGCGACACCACGCGGTGGGGACCGGCCTGGATCTCGACGAGGGCCATGACACCGTCCTTCTCGACACGCGTGACGATGCCCGGAAACCGGTTGCGCGCGGACTGATGCACGGTGGGGTCGACGGTTCGGGGGTGCAGGTCGACGAGCAGGGCGGCCAGGCTCGCCGAGTCGACCGTGCGCGGTCCTGGTGCGGGGGGACCCGGAGCCAGCCGACCGGAGTCCAGGTAGCGGCGCACGGTGTCGTCGCTCACCCCGAGGAGCCCGGCGGCCTCAGAGATACGCAGATGCGGCATGAAAGACACAATATATCCGCATCTGCGGATCCGCTATCCCTTGGGGGCGAAGAACTCCACGGCGATTCCGTCCGGATCACGTGCGGTCACCGCCCAGCCGTAGTGCACGTCCTCGACCGGTCCCCGGGTGAATCCGAGGGTGTCCAGGCGATCCGCCCAGGCCCGCACCGAGGCCTCGTCCGGGCAGCCGAGCCCGAGGTGGTCGAGTCCCACGCGGGTGTGGTCGAAGGCCGACTCCGGGGCCGTGGAGTCGTGGCAGGTGAGGCCGATCACGAGACCGTTCGGCCACTGCATGCGAACGCGATGCCAGTCCGGTCCGACACGGTTGACGATCGCCGCGTCGCCGATCAGGGCCTGGTACCACACCGCACTGCGCTCGGGGTCCGTCACGGACAGGGACACGTGATGGAATCCGGACGTGGGCAGTTCAGCCGGCGGGGTCATGCGGCACGGGCCCGGGCGAGGCGCCGTTCACGCACGGCGAGGAAGAGCGGAAACGTGAATGCGACCGCCGTGACGAACGAGAAGATCACGTAGGCCCAGTACCAGCGGATCCCCAGGCGGCGACCCTCGAGGATGATGAAGATCGAGGCGGCACTCGCCGTTGCGAGCAGGTCCCACGACAGCGAACTGACGGAGGGGTTGGCGAACCATGCGGCGAAGAAGGTCGGGCCGCTGGGATTGACCACGCTCTGCACGTTGAACCATGCGGTGCCGACCAGTCCGATGGCCGCGACGGCGAGGTACACCCAGAAGGCCGGTGGTGTGCTGGCGGATCGCCGTGCCGTGTCGTCGGTCATGTCTGCTCGCTCTCGACTGAAGTGAAGATGGGGGCGACTCCAGTGTGCACGCATCAGCAGAGGCCATCAGCGGATCTCCGGACCTCGTCAGGAATCCATGCGATCGCCTCGCCTAGGCTCCCGCTCATGACCGACGACATCGCAGTTCAGGCCGAGGGCCTCGTGAAGGAATTCGGCGAGGTGAAGGCACTCGACGGGATCGACCTGACGGTACGCCGCGGGCAGGTGGTGGGACTCCTCGGACCGAACGGGTCCGGCAAGACCACGACCGTGCGGATCCTGTCGACCCTGCTCCAGCCGACCGCCGGCCGCGCCACGGTGGCCGGCTTCGATGTCGTCAGGCAACCGGACGAGGTGCGTCGCACGATCGGGCTCACGGGCCAGTACGCAGCTGTGGACGAGTACCTGACGGGACGAGAGAACCTCCGCATGTTCGGCGATCTCTACCACCTGTCCCCGTCGTACGTAAGGCAGCGCAGCGCCGAGCTGCTCGACTGGTTCGACCTCACGGAGGCGGCTGATCGACCCGCGAGGACCTACTCCGGCGGCATGCGCCGCAGGCTCGACCTCGCCTCCAGCCTCGTCGCGAAGCCGTCGATCCTGTTCCTGGACGAGCCGACGACGGGACTGGACCCACGTTCGCGCCTGGGGCTGTGGGGCGTCATCGAGAGCCTCGTCAAGGAGGGCACGACCGTCCTCCTCACGACGCAGTACCTCGAGGAGGCGGACCAGCTCGCCCAGGACATCGTCGTCATCGACCACGGTCGGGTCATCGCGCACGGCACGTCGGAGCAGTTGAAGGACCAGATCGGCGGCGACCGCGTCGAGATCACCGTCGTCGATGCCTCCACGGTCGGTCGAGCGGTCGAGGCTCTCGCCACGGTGAGCACTGGTGAGGTCCTCGTGGAGGACCTGCATGTCTCGGCGCCCGTATCGGGTGGCTCGACGGTGCTTGTCGATGCCATCCGGGCGCTCGACTCCCGGGGCGTCGCCGTCTCGGACCTGCAGCTGCGCAGGCCGACACTGGACGACGTGTTCATGAGCCTCACCGGTCACGTGGCCGAGGAGGAGTCGGTCGCACCTCAGGTCAAGGGTCGACGACGTCGCGGACGCGGAGGGGAGGCGGCATGACCACGCTCTCGATCGGATCCCCGGTCGCCATGAAGCGACCCGTCTACGGCTGGACGATCCATGACGGGCTCGTGGTCGCACGGCGCAACCTGATCCAGACCGTCCGCGTGCCTGAACTGCTGTTCTTCTCGTTGGTGCAGCCGGTGATCTTCGTGCTCCTGTTCGCGTACGTGTTCGGCGGCGCGATCCCGGTACCGGGAGATGCAGATCCGAACGCGTACCGGCAGTACCTGATGCCGGGCATCTTCGGCCAGACGGTGGCCTTCGCTGCAGCGTCCAGCACGGTCGGCCTCGCCGAGGACATGCACAAGGGCCTCATCGACCGGTTCCGGTCCCTTCCCATGGCACCACCTGCCGTGCTGATCGGCCGCACGCTCGCCGATGCTGCACGGCAGATCCTCGTGCTGTTCGTCCTCACGATCACCGGCTTCCTCGTCGGCTGGCGCATCGACAACGGCCTGCTCAACGCGATCTACGCGTACGCGCTCCTGCTTCTGTTCGCCTACACCGTGGCCTGGATCGGTGCCTGGATCGGCCTGTACATGCCGAACCCGGAGACAGCCAACACGGCTGGCCTGGTCTGGCTGTTCCCCATGACGTTCCTGTCGAACGCCTTCGTGCCCCTCGCGTCGCTGCCGACGTGGCTGCAGTACATCGCCGCGTGGAATCCGATCTCCGCACTGGTGCTGGCGACGCGTGAACTGTTCGGGAATCCGACGGGCATGGGTGGCGACTACTGGCCGCTCCAGCATCCGCAGCTGTACACGATCGCGTCCTGCGTCATCCTGATTGCGATCTTCTCGACGCTGTCAGTGCGTCGCTACCGCCGCACGACATCGCGCTGACCGCCTTCCCGAGCGACGTGGCACGGATGTGCCACACCGTTCGGCAGGACTCAACCGGCCCGGGGCTCGTACCCTGAATCGGAGCCGGGAGGTGATGGCGATGACGAAGACCACGGAGCGCCATGAGCGGGAGCAACGCGCACGTGAGGCGTGGAAGGCCTTGCCGCAGGGAAGTCGGTCCGCACTCGTGCTGCAGGTGCAGTGCGCGTCGGGTCATCACATAGCGAAGGTCTTCGACACCCATGAGGGGGCGGTGGTCGTGACGACCGTGCGATCCCACTCGCACGGCGATCGTGACCTGCCCGACGAGCCGCATACCCCGCATGGCGCCCGCGAGTACGTTGATCTCCTCGAGGCCGGTGAACTCGATGCGATTCCAGCGTGGTGCGACTGCGGGCATCGGGTTCTCTCACGCCAGGAACTGCGCGCATGGATGGCGGCGAGGGATCAGCGGATCATCGTCGACTAGGTGCTTCGCAAGTAGTCACTTTCTCGTTGCGTACGTGAATGCGGCCAGGCCGATGACGACGGCACCCGCACCGATTCCGATGAGCATGATGTCGTTGGCATTCGTGGAGTCGACCAGGACGCCGAGGAAGACGACGGCGATGATGGCCACGACGACACCGATCAGCTTGGCCTTGAGGTCGTCGAGCGACTTGATTTCCAGCCAGGGTGGCAGGCGCACATTGGCGTCCACGAAGAGCTCGTAGAGCCCGTAGCCGATGACGAGCAGCACAGTCGCGAGCAGCAGCGTGTCGATCGCGGTGAGGATCGTGACGACGGACTCCTTGAGGGGGACATCGCTGTCGATGAGCGCGAGGAAGGCTCGGATGATCTCCCAGGTGCCGATCACCATGAGGATGAATGCGCCGAGGATCGAGCCGATCGCCGGAACGGCGACGACGAAGCGGGAGAGTTCGATGAGCCGGCGCATGAGGAAACGTTAACGGTCGACAGACTTAGCCGCTCGGCCTTGCCTCAGGCGGTGCTCGGCTCCGCGACCGAGGGGTGGGCGTCGGATGTGTGAGGCGGGTCCTCGTGCTGGTGGCGCTTGAGCAGCCACCAGGCGACGACCCCTGCAAGTGCGACGAGAACGGCGAAGACGACCATCGCCACTGCGAAGGCACCGCTGAAGGCATGGGCGGCCTCGGTCAGCACTCCGGGTGTGCTGGGCTTGCCGCCGGTCGCCGACCACTGCTCGAGTTCGGTTGCAGCACTCGGCCCCAGCTTGTTGCTCACGGCGTTGCGCGTCAGGGAGTCGATCACCACCGTGGAGCCGGCAAGGCCGAGGGCGTACCAGAACTGGCCCACTGTCGTCCTCGACGAAGAGACTGCGCCGTAGTGCTGGGGGTCCGCCTCCTGCAGGAAGAGGCCGCCGTAGGGAATCGACGGGATGATCACGCCGATGCCCGTGATGAGCAGTGCGGGAAGGAAGACAAGGACGTTAGAGGGCCGGGAAACCGCGGTCACGGCGAAGAGGGCGAATCCCGCGACGGTCACGATGGTCCCGATCAGCACGGTGCCGCGCTGCGTGATGCGCCCCGCCCCGCGCAGTCGCCCGACGAGGAGTGCGGCCGCGACACCCGCGACGAGGTACGGCACCTGCATCAGCGACAGGGCCAGGCCCTTGAGGTCGTTGGCGTACTGGAACAGGTTGCTGAACGACAGCAGGAGCACGCCGGAGCTGAAGTTGTAGACGAGACCGATGAGGACGGCCGCGATGAAGATGGGCTCGCGGAAGAGGCGGATCGGGAAGAATCCGGCCTCACCTCGGCGGTGCTCCCACCAGGCGAACAGGCCGAGGAGGATCAGCCCGGCGAGCACCGGGAAGACGGTGAGCGGCGTCGCGATCCCGTTCGTCGCGTGGGACACCCCGTACAGGAACACGATGATTCCCACTCCGAGGAGCAGCTGACCCACGACGTCCCACGAGCCCGCGTTCGTCGGCCGGGGTCCGTCCTTCGGGAGCAGGGCGAGGGCAAGGACGATGCTGACGACGGCCAGGAGCGGGACGACCGCGAAGGACAGTCGCCAGTCGACACCCACGAGCGACGACCCCGAGAACGTGATCACGAGGGTGAACAGGCCGCTGGAGGCCATGAAGACGCCGAGGGCCGCCGGAAGGCCGCCCTTGCCCGTGGCGAAGGTCTTGACGTACGCAAACGATGCACCGAAGACCGCACCGAGGCCGACGCCTGCCAGTGCCCGACCGAGGAGGTAGACGGTGGTGTCGGGGGAGAGTGCGACGAGCAGGTCACCAACGGCGCTCAGCAGAAGGGCGGCGAGCAGGACCTTCCGACGTCCGAGGCGGTCGGCGAGCATTCCGGTGGTGATCACGGTCGCGGCGAGGACGAATGTGCTGATGCTCGCGGCGAGGGCGGAGAGGGTGCCCATGTTCAGTGCCTTGCCGGCGGTCAGCAGCGCCGACGACGAGATGTTGGGGTCGGCAGCCTGGATGGCGCCGAGCAGCCCGAGGAACAGCAGGGGCACCAGGGGCCCGCGCCCTTTGCCTGCTGCTACGCCTGCCAAGCGACCTCACCTCCGACGTACGTCGCCTGGAAGGCGATGTCGGCCCAGCCTGCGGGATCCGAGCCCCACGGATTGCCGTCTGCGATGCCGAAGTCGGCGGCCTTGCCCACCTCGAGTGTGCCGCGGTCATCCGCGTGGATCTGCCACGCGGCGTTGGTGGTGATGGCGGCCAGCGCCTGCGCGGGTATCGCGCACTCGGCGGGGTTGAGCACCTTCCCGTCGGCCTTTGTCTGCCTGAGAACGGCGGTTCGGGCGCTGAGCAGTGGATGCACCGCGGTGACGTTGTAGTCGGAGTGCAGCGACGGATGCAGCCCGGCGGCATAGGCGGAGGCGACGCGGTCGAGGCGCCCCGCCCGTGTCGGCCCGAGGATCGTGTCGCGGAATGCGGCACCCCAGTAGTAGACGTGGTTCATCAGGAAGCTGACCGACAGCCCGGCCGCGGCGATGCGAGTGAGCTGGTCGTCGGTCGTGAACGAGCAGTGCTCGAGTCGATGGCGCAGGTCGGATGCACTGTAGGTCGGCAGGATCTCCTCGAATGCCTCGAGGACGAACTCCACCGCAGCGTCGCCGTTGGTGTGGACCATGAGCTGCCAGCCGTCGTCGAGCCCGGCCTTGAGCGCGGCGCGCAGGCCCTCGGGCGTGTAGTCGGCCTTGCCCCCGTTGTCCTCGCCGAGGTACGGCTGCAGGAAGTAGCCCGAGCGGCCCTGGTTCGAGCCGTCCGACACGACCTTCCATGCGTCGGCGCGGAGCATCTCGTCGCCGCTGAACGGCGTGACGCCCGCTGCCTTCCACTGCGCCGCCACCTGCTGCGGCGTCATGCCGGGCATTGCCGCGAACTGCGCAGTGGAGACGCGAACGGGGAAGCGGGCGGCGGTGTTCAGCTGGTGCAGGAGCGCGAGTTCCTTCGGGCCCGCGAGCGCCCCTGTGGCTGCCTCGCGCACTGACGTCACGCCCTGGGCCGCGCATGCCGTCAGGATCTCGCGGATGTACCGGGCGACGTCGTTCATGTCCGGCTTGGGCAGCCCCTTGAGGATCAGCTGCTCGGCCGGCGGCTCGCCCACGACTCCGGTCATCCGGCCGTCGACGCGCTCGAACGTGCCGCCCGGCGGATCCGGTGTCTCGTCGGTGATGCCCGCGGCCGCGAACATGGCGCTGTTGACGTAGATGAAGTGTCCGGACGAGTTCCAGACGAGTACGGGGTTGTTCGGGGCAAGCTGGTCGAGCATGTCGCGCGTGAGCGCCGGCTCGCCGGGGTACAGGCTGGGGTCGAAGTTCTTGAAGCAGACGATCTGGCCCTTGGGTGCCTGTGCGGCGGCTGCCTTGATCGCCGCCGTGGCGTCGTCGAGGGTCGGGCACTTCTCATGGGCGAGGTCGACGTCGGGGTAGTTCAGCAGCGACGTCCAGATGTGCATGTGCGGATCGATGAGCCCCGGGAGGATGAAGCCGCCCGGCTTGAGGGTCGTCGTCGACGCTGTGACCAGGCCCTCCACATCGGACTGCGATCCGATCCCGATGATGCGTCCCCCGGAGACGGCCATCGCCTCGGCCGTCGGTGCCGCCGGATTGTTGGTGACGATGGTTCCCACGACGAGGAGATCGGCGGTCGAACTGGACGGGCGCGACGCCGCATGGTTCGCGGGAGTCACCTGCTCAGGTGCGCTGGCGAGGGCGGGGCCGAGCTGGGTGGTTGCGAGGCCCTTGGTGTTGCAGCATGAGGTGCCGGAGAGCATGCGTCAGTCCTTCGCTCGGGTTCCGATGCCGGAATGGTAGTGCCGCTGGGGGCATCCCACGTTCTGGGAGAGATTCGCCCTCGCCGGACTCAGCCCAGGGACGTGCGAAGCCGGCGGAGGCACTGCTCCATCTCGCTGAGGGCGGATCCGACGCTGTCGCCCTGCTCGTGGTGAAGTCCGGCGAGCACCCAGCCCCTCAGGAGGGTGGACACGGGGATCCCCTGCGC
Organism: Candidatus Nanopelagicales bacterium; assembly: GCA_044233495.1. GTDB lineage: Bacteria > Actinomycetota > Actinomycetes > S36-B12 > S36-B12 > UBA10649. Next base: position 16,862 of record JBIIJX010000010.1, on the reverse strand, counting down.
CGATGCGAGGGCTGAGATCGCGGCAGCATCCCTGCGTGTCAGCCGGAGGGCGACCGTCGTCGTGTCGTGCAATGCCCGGTACTCGGCCGATCCAGGAACGGGCTCACGGGCCAGCCGCCTCGATTCGGCCTGGATCGACTGGACCTCGGTGTCCACGCTCTTGCGACTCATCTGTCCATCCCTTCGAGGTATCGACGGCGGTGGCTGGCATTGGCTCGCCAGGCGCCGGCCGCGACGAGACGGTCTTTGTCCTTCACCAGGATCAGGACGAGGACGGCGCCGGCTCCGGGCTAGTACCCGATGACCCTGACGGACCGCCCGCTGCGGCTTGCGGGATCGGGGTCCGCCACCAGCGCTGCTGGGTCGTCCCAGGCCTGCTGAGTGTTTACATTCGTAAACGTATCACGTCCAGCCTGATGGGTGGCCCTGTGGGCCGATACGCGTAGGCGTCGAAGTTGTGGACGTGGCCGTGGCCGTGGCCGTCTGCGGTGGTGGCGCACCAGCGGGCGTGGGCGCCGGATGGGAGAGGATGAGTGATGCCCAATCGCCTGGCGGACTCCACGAGTCCCTATCTCCAGCAGCACGCAGACAACCCCGTGGACTGGTGGGAGTGGGGCGAGCAGGCGTTCGAGGAGGCGCGCAGGCGTGACGTCCCGGTCTTCGTCTCGGTGGGCTACAGCGCCTGTCACTGGTGCCACGTCATGGCGCACGAGTCCTTCGAGGACGAGTCCGTCGCGCGCCTGCTCAACGACAACTTCGTGAGCATCAAGGTCGACCGCGAGGAGCGGCCCGACGTCGACTCCGTCTACATGGACGCCACCGTGCGCCTGACGGGCCATGGGGGCTGGCCGATGTCGGTGTTCGTCGACCACGATGGCCGACCCTTCTACGCCGGCACCTACTTCCCGCCCGAGCCTCGCCACGGACTGCCGTCCTTCACCCAGCTGCTGCACGGCCTTGCCGAGGCATGGCGGGACCGTCGTGACGATGTGCTCGCCGCCGGAGAGCGCATCGTGAACGCACTGAGCGTTCGCTCGTCCCTGCCGACGGATGCTCTCCTGCCCTCGGCCGAGGATCTCTCGCAGGCAGTCGCGACGCTGCGGGGGCAGTTCGACGAGCGATCTGGCGGGTTCGCGGGAGCACCCAAGTTCCCGCCGTCGATGGTGCTGGAGTTCCTGCTTCGCTACCACGCGCTCACCGGTGACGATGATGCGCTTGCGATGGCGCAGCAGACACTCGAGGCGATGGCGCGTGGCGGGATGTACGACCAGATCGGCGGTGGCTTCGCCCGCTACAGCGTGGACAGCCAGTGGGTCGTCCCGCACTTCGAGAAGATGCTGTACGACAACGCGCTCCTGTTGCGCGTCTACGCGCACTGGTGGCGCCTGACCCGGTCACCGCTGGCCGAGCGAGTCGTGCGCGAGACGGTCGAGTTCCTGCTCCGCGAGATGCGCACGGCCGAAGGTGGCTTCGCGGCTGCGCTCGACGCCGACAGTGAGGGGCGCGAGGGCGCCTTCTACGCGTGGGATCCCGCAGGTCTGATCGAGGTGCTCGGCGAGGAGGACGGTCGCTGGGCCGCCTCGCTGCTGAGCGTCACCGACTCGGGAACCTTCGAGCACGGATTGTCGACTCTGCAACTGCTGCGCGACCCCGATGATCTGGTGCGGTGGAACCGGGTGCGAGCGACCCTCGCGCTGGCGCGCGAGCGCCGAGAGCGTCCTGGCCGCGACGACAAGATCGTGGCGGCGTGGAACGGACTCGCCATCGCTGCGCTGGCGGACGCCGGCGCGCTGATGCGCGAACCGGAGTGGATCGACGCAGCCGCTGCCGCAGCGGACCTCATCGTCGCCGTGCACCTCGGTGCCGACGACGACGACCGCCTCGTGCGCACGTCGCGCGACGGTGTCGCCGGCTCCACGGCGGGGGTGCTCGACGACTACGGATGCCTGGCCGAGGGGTTCCAGGCGCTGTACCAGGCCACGGGCGACGATGCGTGGCTGGCGTTCGCCGGACTCTGTCTCGACATCGCGATCCAGCACTTCGGTGATGGCGAGGGTGGCTTCTATCTCACGCCGGACGATGCAGCAGCGCTCATCACGCGCCCACGGGATCCGGCCGACAACGCCGAGCCGTCGGGATGGAACGCCGTCGCGCAGGCCTGCATCACGCAGGCCGCCCTGACCGGTGTCGACGACTACCGCACCGTCGCCGAGGGGGCCTTGGGCATCGTCGGCTCGCTGGGTGTTCGTGCTCCCCGCGCGATGGGGTGGGGCCTGGCGGCAGCCACCGCACTCGTCGCGGGTCCGCTCGAGATCGCAATCGTGACGCAGCCGGACGACGCCGAGTTCGGCGTCTGGTGGTGGACCGCACTCATGGGCACCTCTCCGGGCATGGTCGTCGCCGCGGGTGCTCCGGGTGACGACGACGTCCCGCTCCTGCGCGATCGCCCGGCGATCGAGGGCCGCCCCACGGCGTACGTCTGTCGGTCCTTCACCTGCGAGCGGCCGGCGACACGAATCGAGGACCTCGCCGCACGAATCGGCGTCCGCGAGCATGCGTCGGAGCGGTAGCCTGACGAGAGGTCGGCCGAGGAGTGCCGACGGGCGGGAGCGACGGTGGGACTCAGTGACCTGGTGTACGGGGTCTACGAGCGACGCCTGTACCAGCAGATCCCCCCTGATCGTCGGCCCCGCCACATCGGCGTCATCCTCGACGGCAATCGCCGGTGGGCCAGCGTCCAGGGCACGTCGAGCTCGCAGGGCCACCGCGCCGGCGCCGCGAAGATCGTCGAGTTCCTCGGGTGGTGCGACGAGGCCGGGGTCGAGGTGGTCACGCTGTGGCTGCTGTCGACCGACAATCTCAACCGGCCGCCGGCCGAACTCGAGGCCCTGCTGGAGATCATCGAGGACACCGTCACGGGGCTCGTCGGCCAGGGCCGGTGGCGTCTGCATCCGGTCGGCGCCCTCGATCTCCTGCCCTCGCACACCGCGCGCCTGCTGAAGGAGGCGGAGGAGCAGACGGCCAACCTCGACGGTTCACTGGTGAACGTCGCCGTCGGATACGGCGGACGCCGGGAGGTCGTCGACGCGGTGCGGTCGCTGCTGCATGAGCACGCCAGCCAGGGCACGTCGCTCGACGAACTCGCGCAGCTGCTGGAGCCCGAGCACATCGCCGAGCACCTCTACACCAAGGGCCAGCCGGATCCTGATCTCGTCATCCGCACGTCGGGCGAGCAGCGCCTCTCGGGCTTCCTGATGTGGCAGAGCGCGCACTCGGAGTTCTACTTCTGCGAGGCGTACTGGCCGGACTTCCGTCACGTGGACTTCCTGCGGGCGCTGCGGGCCTACGCCGAGCGGGAACGCCGCTTCGGCGCCTGAGCGAGCGCTCGAGACACGTCAGCCGACGGTCAGGACGTCCCGCTTGAGTTCCGACCGCACCGCGGGCAGGCCGCGGGTCGCGGGACCCAGGACGAGCCCGCCCGTGGGCGTGAACTCCGAGCCGTGCGCCGGGCAGATCCAGCCCTCGGGATCCCGCACCACGGTGGCTCCCTGATGGGGGCACACCAGCGAGATGGCGCGGTAGCCCTCGGTCGTTCTCGCGACGCCAACGGGACGCCCGCCGATCGTGCCGATGCGCACCGCGCCGCCTACCCGACGGAGCTCGGGGACCTTCCGCACCTGCACGGCGAGACGGCCGTCCGGGAGCCGACGGACGGCCGACTCCGCTGCTGCGGGCAGTGCGCCGACGGCCCCGACGGCCAGGCCCAGGGCAGCGCACGCGCCGGTCAGGACGGCCCGTCGGGTGAGGCCGTGGTCGCCGACGCTCATCCCTTGGCCTGCAGGGTGACGTCAGCCGTGGCGAACAGCGTCCCGTCCGGGAGCGACCCGCTCGGCAGACCGAGACCGGACTCGACGACACCGCCGACTCCGGGAGCCAGCGTCAGTCGAGCACCCTTGATCGTCGTCACGCCGTCGGCCGTCACGGGCTTGAGCTTCTTTGCATTGGGGATGCGGAACACGGCGGTGGTCGCGCCGCCGGTGCCGACGGTCGCCCGTACGACCCCTGTGCGCAGGTCGATCACGGGATTGAGCAGTTCCACCTGGCGGTCGCCGTTCGTGTTGAACAGGACGAGCGTGCTGCCCTGGTGCTTGACGGTGGGCGAGGTGCCGGTCACCGGGACGTGGAAGACGACCTGACCGTCCGGTGCCGCGATCGAGGTGCCCATGACGGCGCTCGTGGCGCCGCCTCGGGTGTAGAGCACGACGCCCGCCGCCTCGAGGGTGGGCACCAGGCCGGGAGCCGTCTTGATGTGCGTCATGCTCGTGCCCGATCCGGAGTCCGCCCAGGCCGGTCCTGCGGCGAGAGCGGTGGTGAGCAGTGCGGCAAGGCCGGTGGCGAGGGTGGCGTAGCGGCGCATGGTTCCTCCGGAGTTGATGGCTGGGGGCTGAGTGTGAAATGAAATTCCGGTATTGACGATCGCCCACGGGAATCGATCCCGCAAGTCGACCGGATCAGCGGCACATCCCGATTCCGGCGTGGCGTCACCGCGGGCGCACGAGCCCGGCCTAGCGTCGTGACCAGCGGCCCGGCACCCGCCTGACCGCGATCGCACCGGGTTGCCGGCCAGGTGACCCGCCGAGGGAGGTCACGTGCCCGCTGCGCGCCCGCAGGGATCGAACCGCCGCACCTACGTCCTGGACACCTCCGTCCTGCTCTCCGATCCGCGAGCGATGCTCCGGTTCGACGAGCATGACGTCGTCATCCCGGTGGTGGTGGTCACGGAGTTGGAGGCCAAGCGCAGCCACCCCGAGCTCGGGTACTTCGCCCGTCAGGCGCTCAGGCTGCTGGACGATCTCCGGGTCGAGAACGGGCGGCTCGATGAGCCGATGGCCGTCGGCGACTCCGGTGGCACAGTCCATGTCGAGCTCAATCACACCGACGTCTCGGTGCTGCCGAGCGGGCTGCAACTGGGCGACAACGACACGCGGATTCTTGCGGTAGCCCGGAATCTGCAGGCCGAGGGGCACAACGTCGTCCTGGTCAGCAAGGACCTCCCGATGCGCGTCAAGGCGTCGTCCGTCGGTCTCACCGCAGAGGAGTACCGCGCGGAGCTCGTAGTCGAGACCGGCTACACCGGCATGGCGGAGAGAGAGGTGTCGGTCGCCGATGTCGATCGCCTCTATGAGGAGCAGATCATCGAGCTCGACGCGGCAGCGGACCTGCCGTGCCATACGGGCCTGGTGCTGCTGTCTGACCGGGGCAGTGCCCTCGGACGCGTGACGTCCGACAAGCGCGTGCGCCTGGTGCGCGGGGATCGCGAGGCCTTCGGCATCCACGGCCGCAGCGCGGAGCAGCGCATCGCGCTCGACATCCTTCTCGATCCCGAGGTGGGAATCGTCTCGCTCGGGGGTCGAGCCGGTACGGGCAAGAGCGCGCTGGCGCTCTGCGCGGGCCTCGAGGCAGTGCTCGAGCGACGGCAGCACCGCAAGGTGATCGTCTTCCGACCCCTGTTCGCCGTGGGCGGGCAGGACCTCGGCTACCTGCCGGGCACCGAGGCCGAGAAGATGTCGCCGTGGGGTCAGGCGGTGTTCGACACCCTCGGTGCCGTGACCACCCAGGAAGTGGTGGAGGAGATAGTCGACCGCGGCATGCTGGAGGTCCTGCCGCTCACGCACATCCGCGGTCGATCGCTGCACGACGCCTTCGTCATTGTCGATGAGGCCCAGTCGCTGGAGCGCAACGTCCTGCTGACCGTGTTGTCGCGGGTGGGCCGTGACAGCCGCGTCGTGCTCACCCACGACGTCGCGCAGCGTGACAACCTGCGCGTGGGTCGTCACGACGGCGTCGTCGCGGTGGTGGAGAAGCTCAAGGGCCATCCGCTCTTCGCACATGTGACGCTGACCCGCTCCGAGCGGTCCCCGATCGCTGCGCTCGTGACGGAGATGCTGGAGGACATCCAGGTCTGATCCCTCCTGTGGATGGCGATGTGATGGTCATCACAGGGCGACCCGGCCTCCCCGGCCCGGGCCAGGGGTCCACGGGGCAGGTGTCCGGAATATCCGACATCATCTGGGAGGTGGACCACTGGGGATCCACGTGACAACGGGAGCGACTTTCGGCACGGTAGGCATGGTCCATCGGGTCGAAGACGTCGGGAGATCGGCATGCGAGCGCGCACGGGTGTCGCGGCTGTAGGAGTCGTCGCCCTCCTCGCGGTCCTGGCACCCGGTGCCGCGCATGCGACGGAACCTGTCGCGACCCCGGCTGTGCTGCCCGCCGACGTGATCTTCTACCCCGAGGGGCAGGAGCCGCCGCCCAAGCCCGCCGAGACATCCGCCGAACCGTCGACTGATCCCGCCGTGGCCGATCCAGCGACTGCCGGGCAGGCTCCCGAGGACCTCTCCGGGCTCGGCCAGCGTGAGCGGGAGGCCGCCCATGCTCGCGGCAGTCGCGCGGCGAACGACCTGGTGGGCTGGCGGGAGAGCCTCTATCAGGGCAAGTGGTTCGTGCCGCGCAAGGAGGACAAGCGACGCTGCATCCTCGACCGCGAGAGCAACTTCAACTACCGCGCCACCAGCGGTGTGTATCACGGCGCTTACCAGATGAGTGAGGCCCTGGCGCGCGGCGCGACCTGGATGATGCAGCCCGAGGTCCGGCGCGAGATGGGCGAGGAGGGTGTCGCCATCGTCGAGGCCCTGCGCAAGCTCACGCCGAATCGGTGGAACCGCTACTGGCAGGACCGCGCATTCTGGACCGTCTGGCGTCACGGTGAGGGCGCCAGTCACTGGCGCGGCGACCACTGCTGAGCCTGCGTCCGACCTCGTCCCGCTGAACGGGAACGTGTCAGCGCGGAGGGCCCACGGGTATCTGCGTGATCGGCCGCAGGGTCTCGGCGAAGAAGTCGTTGCCCTTGTCGTCGACCACGACGAATGCCGGGAAATCCTCGACCTCGATGCGCCAGACCGCCTCCATGCCGAGCTCGGGGAAGTCGAGCACCTCGACCTTGCGGATGTTGTCCTGCGCAAGGCGCGCGGCAGGCCCGCCGATCGAACCGAGGTAGAAGCCGCCGTTCTCCTGGCATGCCTTGGTGACGGCTGCGCTGCGGTTTCCCTTGGCGAGCATGACGAACGACCCGCCGGCCTTCTGGAACAGGTCGACGTAGGAGTCCATACGGCCAGCCGTCGTGGGGCCGAACGATCCTGACGCGTACCCCTCGGGGGTCTTGGCCGGTCCGGCGTAGTAGACCGCGTGGTCGCGCAGGTACTGCGGCATCGGCTCTCCGCGGTCGAGCATCTCGCGGATGCGCGCATGGGCGAGATCGCGGGCCACGACGAGCGGCCCGGTGAGCGAGACTCGTGTGCGAATGGGCAATTGCGCCAACTGGTCGCGGATCTCGGCCATCGGCCGGTTGAGGTCGATGTGGACGACGTCGTCGTCGAGGTGCTCATCGGACACCTCGGGCAGGTAGTGCGCGGGCTCGGTCTCGAGCTGCTCGAGGAACACTCCCTCGCGCGTGATCCTGGCCTTGGCCTGGCGGTCGGCGGAGCACGAGACCGCGACTGCCACAGGGCACGAGGCCCCGTGTCTCGGCAGGCGGATCACGCGTACGTCATGGCAGAAGTACTTGCCGCCGAACTGCGCGCCGATGCCGAAGCCCTGGGTCATGCGAAGCACCTGCTGCTCCATCTCCAGATCGCGGTAGCCGCGACCCTCGTCGGAGCCGTGCACCGGGACGGAGTCGTAGTAGCGCGCGCTGGCGTACTTGGCGACCTTCAGCGCGTACTCGGCGCTCGTGCCGCCCACGACGATGGCCAGGTGGTAGGGAGGGCACGCGGCCGTGCCGATGGCACGCAGCTTCTCGTCTAGGAACCGCTCGAACGCCTGGGGATTGAGGAGTGCGGCAGTCTCCTGGAACAGGTAGCTCTTGTTGGCGCTGCCGCCGCCCTTGGCCATGAACAGGAAGTCGTACTGCAGCTCGTGGCCGGCATGCGTGTCGGCGTACAGCTCGATCTGAGCCGGGAGGTTCGAGCCGGTGTTGCGCTCCTGCCACATGCTCAGCGGCGACATCTGGGAGTAGCGCAGGTTCAGCTTCTGGTACGCGTCGTAGATGCCCCTGGAGAGCTCGCGCTCGTCCTCCCCCCGGGTCAGCACCTGCTGGCCGCGCTTGCCCATGACGATGGCGGTGCCGGTGTCCTGGCACATGGGCAGCACTCCGCCGGCGGCGACATTGGCGTTCTTGAGCAGGTCCAGCGCGACGAAGCGGTCGTTGGGGCTTGCCTCGGGATCGTCCAGGATGCTGCGCAGCTGCGCGAGGTGCCCGGGGCGCAGGAGGTGCTGGATGTCGCGGATGGCCTCGTAGGCGAGAAGTCGCAGGGCCTCGGGCTCGACGGTCAGGAAGGTGCGGTCACCCAGCACGGCCTCCGAGACGCCGTCGGTCGTCAGGAGCCGGTAGGGAGTCTCGTCCGGCCCCAGGGGGAGCATCTCGGTATACAGGAAGTCCGTCACGGGTTCAGCGTAGGGGAGTCGCCTCAGTCGCCGGATCCGCCCGCGCTGCTGAAGTCGACGCTGCTGTACGTCGAGAGCTTCGCCAGACGATGCTCGCTGCGCACCTCGCGGATGGTGCCGCTCTTGCTCCGCATCACGATGGAGTGTGTCGTGGGGCCCGCGGGCGTGTAGCGCACGCCCTCCATCAGCTCGCCGTCGGTGATGCCCGTGGCGCAGAAGAACACGTTGTCACCCGTGACGAGATCCGAGGTGGTCAGCACTCGGTCGAGGTCATGGCCGGCATCGAGGGCCCTGCGGCGCTCAGCCTCGTCGCGCGGCTTGAGCCGACCCTGGATCATGCCGCCGAGGCAGGTCATCGCGCACGCGGCGATGATCCCCTCGGGCGTTCCACCCACACCGGCGAGGAGGTCGACTCCCGTGCCGGCCCGTGCCGCCATGATCGCTCCGGCGACGTCGCCGTCGGTGATGAACTTGATCCGGGCGCCCGCTGCCCGCACCTCGTTGGCCAACTGGTCGTGGCGCGGCCGATCGAGGATGCACACCGTGAGGTCGGCGATGTTCTCGCCCTTGGCCTTGGCGAGGTGGGCGAGGTTGACGGCGATCGGGGCGGTGATGTCGATGACGTCGGCGCCCTCGGGTCCCACAACGAGCTTCTCCATGTAGAAGACCGCGCTGGGGTCGTACATCGCTCCGCGCTCGGTGACGGCGAGGACGGCGATCGCATTTGGCATTCCCTTGGCCGCCAGGGTCGTGCCGTCAATCGGGTCCACGGCCACGTCGACCTCCGGACCGGTGCCGTCGCCCACGCGCTCACCGTTGAACAGCATGGGTGCGTCGTCCTTCTCGCCCTCACCGATCACGACGGTGCCGTTCATGGAGACGCTGCCGATCAGTCGGCGCATGGCGTTGACCGCGGCACCGTCGGCACCGTTCTTGTCTCCACGACCCACCCACCGGGCGGCCGCCATGGCGGCGGCCTCGGTCACGCGCACCAGCTCCAGGGCCAGGTTGCGGTCGGGGACCTCGGGCGCACTCGTGGCGGGCGGCATGGTGTCAGCGTAGTCGTCCAGCAGCGCCCGTCTGCCCTGCGATTCGGGGTCGCCCAGCCCCCGCCCGGACATGTCCCGATTCGTGGACGGCCAGACTCTGCTGGAAGATGAAGGCATGGCCACGCCGAACGACGCCGCCCTTCCGCAGCCGACGGGACGCAGGACTGCGCATCTGCGGAAGACCGTCTGGGACATGGTGCGATCGATGGCGGTGGTCCTCGCGCTCGTCTTCGTGATCGTCCTGCTGGCCTGGCGGCCCACGCCCGATGCCGTCACAGTCATCGATCCGGGTCCGGCGCTCGCGAGTGCGCAGCAGCAGGCCGACTTCACGGTCGCGGTTCCGTCCGGTCTGCCGGCCGACTGGCGGCCGACAAGTGCTCGCTGGGAGCCGAGTCCGGAGTCCGGCGATCTCCCGGTGCTGCACATCGGTTACGTCACCCCCACCGATCAGTACGGACAGGTGAGTCAGACGCGGGCTGCGACGGAGCGCTACCTCATCGAGCAGACCTCTGGCGGGGTGCCCACCGGCACCCGTGAGGTCGCCGGGTCGGTATGGCAGGAGTGGCAGGCCGACGATCGCCGCAGCCTGGTGCTCATCGACTCGGGAGTCACGACGATCGTGTCGGGCACCGGAGACTGGACCGAGATCGAGTCGCTCGCCGGGAGTCTTGTCCCGACGCCCTAGGCGTCGTCAGACTCGGGCGCTTCAACACGTACGCGCGCGGCGTCGAGCCAGGCCTGGCAGTGCGTCGCAAGGGTCTCGCCTCGCTCCCACAGCGCGAGGGATTCCTCGAGGGTGAGGCCGCCGGCCTCGAGGCCCGCCACCACGGCAGCGAGCTCGTCTCGCGCCTGCTCGTAGGTCAGCGCTTCCACGGCGCGTGCATCCTCAGTCATCGTCCGGCTCCCTTCGAGCGGTCAGTCGGCCCTGCGCGAGTCGTACGTCGATCCGGGCGCCTACGTGCACGGCCGCGGCTTCCCTGACGATCGAGCCGTCGTCGAGAAGGACGATCGCGTATCCGCGGTCGAGTGTCGCGGCCGGGGACAGTGCGCGTACGCGTGCCCTCAGGTGCGCGACGTCCTGCGCTGCGGACTCCAGTCGTGACCGAATGAGGGTCGTCGCCCGCGTGCGACGGTGGTCGAGCCTCTGCTGCTCGCCCTCGAGCAGGTGCCGCAGGACTACTCCGGTCCGCGTCTGCAGGGCGCTGATGAGGGCCTGCTGCTCCGCGAGTGAGGGCACGATGCGCTTCGCGGCATCCGTGGGCGTCGAGGCGCGCAGATCCGCGACAAAGTCGAGGAGCGGTGCGTCCTGCTCGTGTCCGATTGCGCTGACGACAGGAGTGCGGCACGCGGCGACGGCACGCACCAGAGCCTCGTTGCTGAACGGCAGCAGGTCCTCGACGCTGCCACCCCCCCGGGTGATGACGATGACGTCGACATCCTCCGCGTCATCGAGCTCGCGAACGGCGGTGGTCACAGCGGAGACTGCCTGCGCTCCCTGAACGGGCACCTCGCGGATCTCGAACCCGATCGCCGGCCAGCGCTCACGGGCGTTGACCAGGACGTCCTGCATCGCCGCGCTGTTGCGCCCGCAGATCAGCCCGATGCGTCGAGGGAGGAAGGGCAGTGGCTTCTTGCGCTCAGGTGCGAACAGGCCCTCGGCCGCGAGCAGGTCGCGCAGCCTCGCCAGTTCCTCGAGCAGGGCACCGAGGCCGACGGCGCGAATCTCCCGAGCCAGCATCGACAGGGATCCGCGGGCGGCGTAGAAGTCGGGCTTCGCGTGCACCAGGAGGCGCTGCCCCTCCTGCAGAGGTGGATCGATGCGGCCGATCACGGAGGAGTCGGCCTTAACCGTCAGCGACATGTCGACGTCGGTGTCACGAAGGACGAAGTAGTGGAACCGGGCTCCGGGGCGCGGTCGGTACTCCGCCACCTGCCCGTCGATCCACACGGCACCGAGCCGGCTGATCCACTCGTCGAGGGAGCGCGCGATCGTGCGCACGGGTGCAGGCGACTCGGGGGTCGTCTCGAGCGCCATGCGTGTCTCCCGTGTGGTGCTGCAGCGGCGGTGCCAGTCGATGCAGCCTACGTGCCCGTTACCAGCGCCGCGGGTCGATGAGGTCGAGGTCCGCCGAAGCCAGTGATGGGTCTGCCAGGTGTGGGTCCACGGAGGCCCAGGTCGCCGCGATGTCGTTCAGTTCCTCGGGCGAGGTGACACCGACCACAACGTGGCTCGCCCACGGCAGTGCCTTGACGTGGGACAGGCACAGGGCGAGCGGGCTCACGCCGGCCTCGGCGGCTTCGCGGTGCAGACGGGTGACGTCCGGATGGGCAGCGCGTGAGGCGCGCGAGTCAAGCAGCACACCCTGCAGGAATGCACTGCGAACGACGATCTGCGTCCCGCCATTGGCCAGTTCCGCGAGCGCAGGGTCCGCGTCGAGTCTCCGGTCGAGCACACTGGCCGGCACCTGCAGCATCCCGAGGGGTACCGCAGCCGACGCGAACGCCTCTGCAGCCGAAGCCACTCCCGGAGAGTCGTAGACCGAGGCACCCACCAACCGTGCATCTCCGCGCTCAGCGAGTTGCACCAGTGCCAGGGCACCACGGCGCTGCTCTGCCCGGTCGAGCGCATCCCAGTCATGGGCGAGGACTGCGTGCACCTGATTCAGGCCGAGATCCTGCAGTGCCTCGCGGGCCTGCTCGGCCACGTCCTCACCGGCGGCAACCTTGGTCGTCACGGCGAACTCGTGGGCGAACGGGCCCAGCCTTGCCTGCGCGTCGCCGTACCCCAGTGCCGTGTCCACCGAGTCGATGCCCCACTCCCGGGCGACGGCGACGATGTCGGCAATGGCTGCGTCACTGAGCCGGCCGACCGTGTTGGTGACACCGTATCCGTGGCCCCACTGGGCCGTGCCGAGCATGAGTGCGGTCACGGCCCCATCCAACCAAGTCCGGACCTGCGCCCCTGCCGCTTTCACCTTCACCGCCTAGCATGTGGTCATGACGTCCGGGAAGAAGGTGCTCCTCGCTGCGCCGCGCGGCTACTGCGCCGGGGTCGATCGAGCGGTCGTCACGGTCGAGAAGTCCCTCGAGCACTACGGGGCACCCGTCTACGTGCGCAAGCAGATCGTCCACAACAAGTACGTGGTGCAGGCTCTTGAGGCCCGTGGTGCGGTCTTCGTCGACGAGCTCGAGGAGGTTCCCGAGGGCTCGATCGTGGTCTTCTCGGCGCACGGCGTCGCCCCCTCGGTCCACGAGGAGGCCCAGCAGCGAGACCTCCGCACGATCGATGCCACGTGTCCGCTCGTGACAAAGGTGCATTCGGAGGCCAAGCGATTCGCGGCAGAGGGCTACCAGATCATCCTCGTCGGCCACGAAGGCCATGAGGAGGTCGTCGGCACCATGGGCGAGGCCCCCGGCGTCATGACCCTCGTCGAGAACCCGGCCGACGCGGCGCATGTCGCCGTGCCTGACACCGACCGGCTCGTCTGGCTGTCGCAGACCACGCTGTCCGTCGACGAGACGCTCGCCACCGTCGACGTCCTCCAGGAGCGCTTCCCGAATCTCGTCAGCCCGCCGAGCGACGACATCTGCTACGCAACCCAGAACCGTCAGGCCGCTGTGAAGGCCATCGCCCCGCAGTGCGACGTCTTCGTCGTGGTGGGCTCAGGCAACTCGTCCAACTCCGTGCGCCTGGTCGAGGTCGCTCTGGAGGCGGGGGCCAGCGCGGCGCATCGGGTCGACTACGCCGATGAACTCGACGACGCCTGGTTCGACGGAGCCGGGGTGGTCGGAGTGTCCAGCGGCGCCTCTGTGCCGGAGATCCTCGTCGACGATGTTCTCGCCTGGCTGCGTGAGCGCGGCTACGGCACTGTCGAGGAGGTCTTCACCGCTGAGGAGACACTCATCTTCGCGCTTCCGCCGGAGCTTCGCCGCGACCTCAAGGCTGCTGGCAGCAAGTAGCCCGGACGGGTGTTGTCGCTAGGAGCGCCGGCGGCGAACGAGCACGATGATCAGCGCCGCCAGAGTGCTTCCCAGGATCCAGATCCAGTTGGCGGCGAGCGTGAAGAACACGATGACCGCGCGGTTGACGAGCGATCCCTCCCCTGAGTCGAGGAACAGCTGCCCTGCGGTGAGTGTCGCGATGAGGAAGGCGACCGGGGGGATCAGGAAGGCGATGGAGTCGGCGTCGCGGCGCACGGCGAAGGCTCCGAAGACGGACGTGAGCAGCAGTGCCGCACCCGTGGGCCAGCCGAGGTCACCGTCGCTGAGGATCGCATCGGCGAAGCCGACGGCGACCGTCACCAGGATCACGAGGAGGGAGATCACCAGTCCGCTCGCACCACGGCCCGAGGGCGCGGGTGACCCAGCGCGTGGCGCACGCGGGCCTTTCTCCCTGCGACCGAGTCTGCGTCCGGGCGCCGCTGGGAACTCCGCTGATGGCATGGGCTCTCCGATGCTCGCGTCGACTGCGGAGTCAAGGAGCAGCGCGGCGACCGCGGTGTCGCTCGGGTCCGGTGGGGTGCTGGTGTCTGTGCGCTCGAGGGTACGCAGCCGGCTGAAGCGCCCGGCATCGAGTGCAAGCACGGTGTCGGGGCGATCGGCCACTCCCTGGCTGCGGAACAGGCGCCCGGTGTCGGCCTGCGGCTGCCGTGCGGCGACGGCCGGCGTGGCCACTGGTGCTGGTGCCGGCTCGGCGTTCCCCGCCTCGGCGGGCCCCGGCGCGGGAGGTTCTGGCGCAGGAGGTTCTGGCGCAGGAGGTTCTGGCGCGGGAGGCTGGGGGGACGCGGCGGGTGCCTCCTGCCCGGCCGGCGTCCCGATGAGGTCCTCCGGACGGAACAGGCCGTCGTAGGCCGGATCGAGCTGATCCGGCCCGGGGGAGTCGCCCGCCGAAGTCACTTGAGTACCGTACTCAAGGCCCGCGATCGTGGGCGGCTTCCCGTGCGAGAAATGAGTGTCGTGGCTCTCACCATCGGAATCGTCGGCCTGCCCAATGTCGGCAAGTCGACCCTGTTCAACGCCCTGACGAAGAACGACGTGCTGGCGGCGAACTACCCCTTCGCCACGATCGAGCCGAACACGGGTGTCGTGGGTGTCCCCGATCCGCGGCTGGCGGCCCTGGCCGGCATCTTCAACTCCGAGCGCATCCTCCCGGCGTCCGTCACGTTCGTCGACATCGCCGGCATCGTCAAGGGCGCGAGCGAGGGCGCGGGCCTGGGGAACAAGTTCCTCGCCAACATCCGCGAGTCCGATGCGATCTGCCAGGTGCTGCGCGCCTTCCACGACGACGACGTCGTGCACGTCGAGGGTCGGGTGTCCCCCGAGGAGGACATGGAGACCATCAACACTGAGTTGATCCTCGCGGACATGCAGACCCTCGAGAAGGCCATCCCGAGGCTGCAGAAGGAGGCGCGCAACGACAAGTCGAAGCAGCCTCAGCTCGATGCCGCACTGGCTGCGCAGGAGCACTTGAACGCGGGCACGACGATCTTCGCCTCGGGCATGGACATGGTGCCCCTGAAGGAGCTGTTCCTGCTGACGGCCAAGCCCTTCATCTACGTCATCAACGTCGACGAGGCCGAGCTCGTGGACGAGGCGTTCAAGCAGCGGATGCGCGATCTCGTCGCGCCGGCCGAGGCCGTCTTCCTCGACGCCAAGCTCGAGGCCGAGCTGGTCGAGCTGCCGGACGACGAGGCCCTCGAGCTGCTCCAGTCGGTCGGCCAGGACGAGCCGGGCCTGCACGCCCTCGCCCGCGTCGGCTTCGCGACCCTCGGCCTGCAGACCTACCTCACCGCCGGGCCCAAGGAGTCACGTGCCTGGGAGATCCGCAAGGGCGCTACGGCTCCCGAGGCCGCGGGCGTGATCCACACCGACTTCCAGAAGGGCTTCATCAAGGCGGAGGTCGTCTCGTTCGACGATCTCGTCGATGCGGGCTCCATGGCCGAGGCGAAGTCCCGCGGCCGGGTGCGCATCGAGGGCAAGGACTACGTGATGCATGACGGTGACGTCGTCGAGTTCCGGTTCAATGTCTGAGAAGGTGACGGGGCCGAGGTCGTACTTCCCGTCCATCGAGAAGAAGTACGGCCAGCCCATCTCGTACTGGATGCAGCAGCTCGACGACGTGCACGACGCCAAGCACATGGAGCAGGTGACCTACCTCAAGGAGCAGGGCATGGGACACGGCCATGCCAATGCCGTGGTGGCCGTCTATCGCGCCGAGCATGGCCTCTGACCCACCGAGACCTGCAGGTGCCGTCGCACCTGGCGCGCGGTGTGACGCCACCTGCAGGGCTCGGCGGTCGCGCAGCCCTCAGGCTCCTACAGTTGCCCCATGAGCGACTTCCTGTACTCCGTCGAGCGCGAGTTCGACCTTCCCGTCGAGATCCTGTGGGATGCCTGGACCGACGCCGCCGCCCTCGAGGCGTGGTACCACCCGACCGACCTCTCGGTCGTGCCGGGAACGGTGACCTCCGACGCCGTCGCGGGTGGCGCATGGTCGGTGGCCGTGGATGTGCCCTCGGAGGGATTCGTGGCCTACTTCTGGGGCCGCTACACCCAGGTCGCCGACCAGCGGCTGCTCGAGCACACCCTCAGCTACTCGCAGTCGGTCGAGGAGTTCGCGCTGCGTGACCCGGAGGCACCCCACCACCGCATCGTCATCGACTTCGACAGCCGCGGCATGCGCAGCTGGGTGAAGTTCAGCCAGTACGGCGAGCTCCCCGCCGAGCAGGCTGTCCAGGCCCAGGCGGGCATGGAGAGCTACTTCGACTCCCTCGAGGACTTCCTCGCCAGCACGGCACCAATGGTCGACTGACCTCTCGCGGCTGGCCCGTCAGCCGCCGAAGTCGGTGCTGGCCAGATCGGTGCCGTCGCCCTGGATCCCAGCGACGATGACGTCGCACACGTGGTCGGCCGTCATGCCGGTGGGGAACGCAGGGGCAGTCCCGAACACTGCACGTCCGGCCAGTCCGGTCTCGGTGTGGCCGGGACGCGCATCGATCACGCGGATGAGCGGGCGACGTGTCTCGGTGCGCAGGGCCCGCAGCCAGGCAGAGTGGGCCGTCTTGCTCGCGACGTACGCGGCCATGCCCGGGAAGGCCCGCTCGGCGACGACGCCGCTGATGGATGCGACGAATGGCCCGCGTCCCTCGCCCGCCGAGGCGGTGAGCGCGGGCAGGAGGCCCGCGATGACTGCGGCAGGGCCCAGATGGTTGACCTGCATGAGCTGATCGGCCACGTGCGCAGGGGTCTGGGCGATGGTGCCGAAGGCGACGATGCCCGAGGCGATGACCACTCCATCCACGGACCCGC
>JBIIJX010000142.1:0-6621 GCA_044233495.1 Candidatus Nanopelagicales bacterium | reverse complement strand
GCACGTTCACGTAGCGCCACTCGGCGTCGCTCGACAGGGTGCGAGCGCCCCAGACGCGGATGCCGCGGCCCGGGAACGACTTGATCGAGTTGACGCCCTGCGGGTTGAGCATGTCCATCTCGCCTCGGGTGACGCCGAGCTCGAGGCCGACCGCACCCTGGAGGACATCGTTCGCCGGTGCCTTGAACACGCCGCGGGTGCTGTCGTTGCGGCTCCACAGACCGGCGATGTGACCGGACGGCGGGAAGAGGGTGTCGTGACCGACGGAGGGGTCGAAGATCTCGATCCAGGGCCAGTAGAGGACGGCGAACTTCGAGTCGAAGTTGGTGGTGTCCATGCGCCAGGTCGATGCCTGCTGCGCGTTGAGCCCGGCCGGGGTGTCGAGGATCGCCATGCGATTGCCCATGAGCTCGCAGTGGGACACCATCGCGTTCTGCACGGCGACGACGCCCTCGGTGTCGATCAGGCCCTGGCGATGCGCCATCACGAGGTCCGGGGCGGCGATCATGGTGATCTCCTCCAGTGCCTCGAATGCCGCGAATCCGGTGCGCTTGGCAGCGTCACCGACGACATCGGCGGTGGCCACCGTCGGCACCACCACGCCCGACGGGATGCTCAGGGCGACGGTGCCGGTGCTCAGGCCCTGAGCGAGATCGGCGGCGGCAACGTCGAGCTCCTCGATGGTCACCAAGCGCGAGCCGGAGTTGACCACGGTGATGATGTTCTTGGCGCCCGGGCCCGCAGTCACGCCGGTGAAGAGCTCGGAGGCGCCGGAGTCGCTGGAGACGGTGACGTCGTAGCTGCCGGACCCGGGGGCGGCGCCGGCAGCGTTCTCGACGTCGACCGAGATGGTGCCGGAGTTGGCGTCGAGGGCGCGCACCGTGAAGGCCGGGGTCCCGCCCTTGCCGTCGCCGGCGAGGGAGAGCTGGCCCACGGGAAGGCCGGGCGAAGCGGCCGTGCCGTCACCCGGGAGCGGCAGGCGCACGATGTAGGCGCGGCCGCCGCCGTTGTTGAAGAACCCGTACACAGCCTTGCCCAGGGCGAATTCCTCGACCATGTCGCCAAAGGTGGCGGCGTACTGGATCCAGTTGGTGACGAGGGTCGGCTCGTTCACCGGGCCGGTGGGCGCGAAGCCGACGAATCCCGCGATCGCGGTGCCCACACCCTCGATGGGGCGGGTGCCTGCGGGGACCTCTTCGATGTAGACGCCAGGTGACAGGTACGTAGGCATGGTGGTTGCTCCTCGAGGGTCAGGCGCGCTTCGTGCGGCCCATCGGGGGCGACGATAGGGGAAAGTGAGGCGCGTGTTTCCCGATTCACGAAATCGTCACGTGGGAGGGATGTGACCTTCGTCCAGTGTCGGAGAACCGGCGATGTGGTTGATGAAAGTGACAGATGAGACAGGTGTCGACGATGCGAGTGACCGGGGTGACCGCCTGACAGGCGATCCCCCAGTCCCTATCATCGCCGCTATGCCGGGTCCGGTCGCAGTCTTGGGCACGCCCATGTTCTGCGACATGGGCTTCTTCCCCTCCGTTCTCATTGTCGAGCCCCTGGGCGTCTTCGCGAACGATCTTCCCGTCGGCACGATCATCGACATCATCCCCGAGGTGAACATCCCCTCGTTCGGGCTCTGCCACTCGCCCCTGAATCCCGAGGTGATCGCCCTGACGATCGCAGCTTTGGGCGTTCCAACCCCGGCGCCGTGCATCCCCCTCGTGATCGACCCGTGGATCTCGCCCAGCAATGTGGTGATCGACGGCCTGCCCGTGCTCACCGAGGGGAGCGTCTGCGAGTGCCTCTGGGCCGGCACGATCGTCCTGACGGGTCCTTCGCCCGCCCTGAACGTCGAAGCCATCTAGGCGTGAGCGTGGCCGGAGTCAGCGATCAGGAGGAGGACCGTCCATGGGCCTCCTAGGAAGCGTCGGCAGCGAGATGGGCGCGACGAGCCAGTTGCAGCTGCCGAAGATGCCGAAGCCACCTCAGGCCCCGAAGATGCCCAAGGCGCCCCAGGTGCCGGGGATGCCGGGGGGCGGGACCTCGGCTGCACCAGCGCCCGACTCATCCCTCGAGCCGTCCGGAGCCGTCGGCGTCGCCCGCTGGATCAACATCGGTTCGATCCTGCTGGTGATCTTCACCGTCACTATCGCCGTGTCCCAGGAGGTCGGCTACGGGATGCCCCCGAGCGAGCTCGGCGTGTTCCAGCGCCTGGCCCTCTTCGGAGTCTGCGCGGCGCCGATTCTGAACCTGTTGAAGGGAATGCGCCCCCAGCACTACGGGATCGCACTGATCGTCGCCCTCGCGGGGTTGTTCTTCAGTGGCAAGGAGGTCATCGAGCATGCGACTGGCCAGCTGACCGTCGATCCCAACGAGGTCGTTCTCGGCCGACCGATGTTCGAGTGGGCCTTCGCCACCTTCATCCTGGTCATCCTCGGTGTGGGCATCATGCTGATCTGGACGAAGTCGTGGCTGGCCCTGGACTACGGCCTCGTCCACCACTACGGCCCCTCCCGTACGTGGGCATTCGCCTCCATGATCTGGCTTGGCTGCTACATCCTCTTCACGCTCGTCCAGGTGCCCGTGCAGTGCGGACTTTGGTGTCCCGCCGATCCCACGAGCAGCGGAGGCAACGGCTGGCAGTTCACCTTCGCAATCACCAACACCTCAGGTACGGATGCAACGATCTCGATCTCAGCGTTCGTGGCCATCATGCTCGGCATCGGCATGCTCTCGCTCATCGCCGGATCGGTCATGAACCACAGGATGATCTCGCAGAAGGACGGCACGCTGGCCTAGCGCCGTGAGGCTCGAGTCGCCTTGCCCGACAGTTGCCGGCATCGCCTCCTTCGCCAGTGGTTCGTCGCCTACGCTGCGGTCATGCCGGGGCCCGCGCTCACGTCCGACGACGGCACAGAGGCCCGTCGTCTGAGGGCGGCAAAGCGGACTCCCGAGCAGCAGGCGGTCATGGACGCCTACGTCGCTGACCACAAGAGCCGCCCGGCTACGACCATGAGCCACGACGAGCAGGTCGCGGACTTGTCTCGTCGCGCCAAGGCCTCCCGCGCCAAGCGCATCACCGATCTGGCCGTGGCACGCGGCGCGTGGACACAGGCCACCTTCGACCCCGATCGCGACCCCGACTCCGACGTCGCGAGGGGCATCGCGGAGTACGGCGCCGACACTCAGGAGATGATCCGCCGCAAGGACCGGCAGGCCCTGCGCCAGACGGGCTCGACGAGTGCCGATCGGAACGCCCAGACCGTCAGTCGTGTGGGCGAGGCCGTCCACACGACGATCGGCGAGAACGGTGGCACCGCGAAGGCCGTTGACAAGTTCCTGGGCGGTCCTGTCCTGGAGACGGGCGAGGCGATCGGTCTGGCCATGGATGCCCAGGGTGCGCTCTCGGCCCAGCGGGACGGCGCGCGCCAGGAGGCGGCCAGGAGGACCAAGAAGGAGGCAGCCACAGCGCACGCCGAGGGGCACGATGCGCTGGAGGCAATGCGAGCGAGCAGGACAGGCCCCGGCGAGTACGCCGAGGGGACGGCACTGGCCGCCAATGCGGCTGCGGGCCGAACCGTGATGGCGCACAACAGGGCCCGTCGAGACGCTCTGGCCGCCGGTCAGGACATGCTCAAGCCGATGAGCGTGGACCACAGCGTGGGCGAGGCCGTGCCCATCCCCGTCGAGGACGGCACGGTCATCGACGCCAGCCTCGGCGACCAGGCCAGAGCCCACAAGGACGCACTCAAGGAGAAGTGGAGCACCGAGGAGAGCGAGCTCCAGGACGCGGCAAAGAAGCGCAAGGGCGGATGGTTCACGAAGGCTGACCCTGAGCCCGAATGGGAAGACCGCATGGCGGCCAACGCTGAGGAGCGGAAGTCCCTCACGGCAGCGAACAAGGAGGTCGATGCCTCTGCAGGGAAGCGCCGGGAGTACCTGAACGTCAACACGAAGGGCTACAAGTACGGCCTGACCAAGGACGAGGCGGACGCCTACCACCCGGCCCGGGATGCGTACGTGGCTGCGAACGACAGCATCGAGGAGAAGCACAAGGCGCACGTGGCGGGCATTCAGTCGCAGCTGGACGAGCTCACTCAGAAGGGACTGGCGCAGAAGGACGCCGACCGTCACCGGAGCGGCAAGAAGGATGTCTTCGGCCGACCTGCGAAGGAAGCGTTCTCGAAGAAGAACCACCTCATCGTTGCCGAGCGGGATCTCACGGAGCTTCGCACCAAGCAGACGAACAGCATCAACCAACAGGTAGCGATACTGAAGGGCCAGCACAAGGATGCGCTGAAGAGCGGCAGCAAGGTGGAGCAGCAGCGCCTGGCCGATCAGATCGCCAAGCACGAACGCATGGCCGCCCAGTCGCGGAAGAAGGGCAGCTCATTCGTCGCAGAGGGCATCCCGGGAGTCGACACTGGCGCACTGCACAGCGCGATGAGCAGAGCGCAGCGGCTGCGCATGGAGAAGACGACCGGTCTCACGGCCGATCAGCAGAAAGCGCATGCCGGCCTCCGTGCTCGACTCGACGCGGCCAAGGCCAATCCTGAGGCCGGTGCTGACACCAAGGACATCGAGACCAGGGACGAGCATCAGGACACTGTCGACCATTACCGGTTCATCAAGACGCATGGCATGACGCCAGACGAGCACGACGAGCATCTGGAGAACGAGCAGCGGATCCTCGAGATCAAGAAGGAGGAGAAGACGGGCCTCAGCACCGATGAGTCCGCGCGGCTGGACGACATCTCCCATCAGCGCCAGGTGAACAAGGGTCTGGTCAAGCGCAGCCGTGCCTTCGCCAAGAAGCATGAGGGGGAGACGGTCTGGCAGGGCAGGGCCGGTGGAGTCGGGGCCTCGTATCGCGAGGATCGGGCCGAGACGAGCGACGCCGATGCGCGCGCGGAGAAGATCAACGCTGGCGCCAGAACGACCCACAGGGTGGGCACCGTCATGAATGCCGACCTCGACGACAGCCGCGCGGCCATGGAGTCAGGGGATCTGAAGCATGCCCGAAACATCGCCGCCTCACGCGCAGTCCAGAACATCGCCGATGCCGCCTCCAGTGCCGCAGGCGGACCTGCCATAGGGATGACGGTCCAGACCACCGGCAAGGTCGTCCGGGCCGGCGCAGACATCGTCGGCGGCCTCACCCACGAGGGTGCCGACAACGCCAAGTTCGCCCGGCACGCACGCGCCATGACCGTGGGACCGGACGGCAAGACCGACCGCTACCACACGGTCCAGAACTCCGTTCTCGACTTCCATGGGGACGACGACGGGGCCTTCGAGGGTGGTGTCAAGAAGGGCGCACGCCAGCTCCTCGGCATGGGGCGGGAGGCATTCGGCGGGGACATCTCGTCAGGCCTGTCCGATGCGGTGAGCAACTCGGGCGCGGTGAATGCGATCGCTGATGCCGGAGCCTCGCTGGCCTCGCACGCTCAGCCCGTTGCCGACACTGTCGCCCAGACCGCCGGCACCGTGGTCGACCAGACGCAGGACGGCGCCCATGAGGTCCTGGGCAAGGTGCACAAGACCATCAGTGATGCCGCTGAGCACCTCCCGGAGTCCGGCATCGGTGCGGAGCTGGGCGTTGGTGCTGCCGTCGGGAACCTCGTCCAGGGCGGCCACGACGCGCTCGCCGCCCACGTCGACGAGACCAGCGACTCTGCCCGGGAGGCCATCAGTGACAACCTCGAGGGGTTATCGGACGGGGCCCACGATGCCATCACCGGACAGGCCGCGTCGACGACGGAGGACCTCGTCGAGGGCGGATTCGACAAGGCCGACGAGGCCCTGAGGGACCATCCGGAGGAACCGGAGGTCATCGGCAATTCCCTTGGTCCGAAGGCCACCCCGGAGCCGACGCCCGAGCCCGATGTGCCGGCTCCGAGCCCGGAGCCGACGCCCGGCCCGACCCCCGGCCCCTCTCCCGCGATCGTGCAGGATCTAGATGCGGACCGTCCTGCCCACCTTCCTTACGACGTTCGTCACGCAGCCGGCATGCCGGCGAAGCTCCCGTGGTGGAAGCGGATGTGGAACAGCGTCAAGCGCGGGGCGCGAGCGGTCCGGCGCGGAATCTCGTCGGCGGGCAGGAGGATTCGATCGTGGTTCTCCTAGCCGCTTGCGACGGGCTTGTGCGCGCGACGCTCCGTCACCCGACCCCCGCAGACCCCGGAGGCCGTGATGCCGGGGCCTGACCTGACTCCCGACGAGATCGCCGAGGGGCGCCGCAAGGCGGCGGCGAAGAGGACGCCCGAGCAGCAGGCGATCATGGACGCCTACGTCGCCGACAACAAGAGCCGCCCGGCCACGACCATGAGCCACGACGAGCAGGTGGCCGACTTCACCCGACGAGCCCTGGAGGCCAAGGCCAGGCGAACAGCCGAGGCGGCGAAGGCACGTGAGGCCAAGGCGGCTGCGGACCGGGCCAGCGGTGCTGCGCCGGCCCCGGAGGCCCCGGCCGGCTCCCTGTTCAAGGCCAGGGCCCTTGCCAAGGCCGGCGACCTGGCCAAGGCGGGGCAGGCCACGAGATCCGGTGCCCAGACAGTGCTGGACGCCACCGACACCACTGCGGCCAAGGTGGTCGGCGTCGGTGCCAAGATCGCGACCGGCGGG
>JBIIJX010000132.1:0-6868 GCA_044233495.1 Candidatus Nanopelagicales bacterium | reverse complement strand
AAACCCTCCGTCATGCCCATGAAGCGGCGCCTGGTGCTGACCGCACTCATCGTCGTCATGACCCTGGCGCCCTCGGTCGTCATGCTGGTCGTCACCTACGTGGGCACGGGGGAGGTGCAGGCGGCCGCGACATGGGCGTCGATCCCGGCGATCGTCGGGATCAGCGCGGTGCTGTCGGGTGGACGCCGCTTCGCCGTGATCACCGCGATCGTGATGGGGTTCCTCGGCCCGCTGTCGATCGTCGCCGGCTCGTCCCCGGTGTCGGGGGCGGCGCTGATGGCGCTGCTGTGCATGGTGGTCGGGCGCATGGCGCGCTTCGGCCTACATCGCTCGGCACTGCTCGTGCCGGTGATGGTCGCGTGGCCGCTGATCGATCCGCCGACGTGGGCGGGTGCAACGACAGTCGATCGGACCGAGACGGCGTACCTGCTGTGGATGGCGGTCATCTTCTTCGTCGGTGCGCTCATCCCGGCCCTGGTGGTGCCGCTGCTCATGCGCAAGCGGAAGGCGCCGACCCTGACGGAGCACCCGCAGGGCGAGGCGGTCGTCTACACCGTGATGATCACGGTGCTCGTCACCGTGTCGACGTTCGTCGTCCTGAACTCCACGACCTTCTACGGAGGCGCCTTCCTCATCGCGGCGATCCTCGTGCTGGCGCCCATCGGTCAGGCGCACACACTTCGGCCTACGGTGCTGCGTGTCGCCGGGACGCTCCTGGGATCGGTGTTCCTCGTGCTGGTGGTCGCGCGCGTGGACTCTCTGGTGCTGATCTACCTGATCGGCCTGGTGTTCATTGTGATCGCGCTGATCGCGCGGATGGGCCCTCGGGGCTGGCTCTACTACGTGTTCATGGTGCCGGCCACCGCCTGCCTGAACGCCACGACGCTGATGCAGGTCGGACAGCTGGGCAAGCAGCGGATCGTCGACAACGTCGTCGGTGGAGCCCTGGTCCTGGTGGCGACGGCCCTTGCGATCGGCTACTCCAGCTGGGCGGGCCGGCGGGGACGCACTGAGTCAGCGGACCCGGAGGCGGCGGCGCTCCATACGCGGTAGCCGGGGCGATGTGTCTGGCACATCCCGCACGGTGATGCAGCCCACTGGGGTCCCGGTGTGCCGCTCCCGTCACTCTGGTCACTCCCGTGCCACGATGGCGTTGTGCTTCCCCGCGGCTTGCGCACGCCTGCCCTTGGCCTGGCAGTTGCACTGAGCCTGGTGGCGTCGGTGCCCACCTCCGCCCAGGCAGGAGACGAGGCCTGGCAGCCGAGCAGCTGGACGGGCATCGCTCCCGGGGCCCCGGTTCCCGGGTCAGGCCTGCCGTCGGCCCCCGTGCCGGCTCCGCTCACCCCGATGACTCCGGACGTGAACCCCGTCATCGGGTACGAGCCGCAGACCACCTGCGATCCCGGACCCAAGCCGGGCGCCCTGCGATTGCTGGACATCATCACGACGACGTACGGAGCAGCCCAGACCGTCTGGATCCCCCGCGGCTGCGACGTCGGTCCCATCAGCGAGCACAAGGAGGGGCGGGCCGTCGACTGGATGGTCAGCATCCGCAACCCCCAGGATCGCGCGAACGCCGAGGCCTTCCTCAACTGGCTGCTCGGCTCCGACCAGGCGGGTCGTCCTTATGGTCACGCCCTCCAGCTCGGCGTGATGTATGTCGGGTGGCACGACCGGATCTGGCGCGCGTACGACCTGAACCGCGGGTGGCAGGAGCTCAAGGGCTGCTTCAGCAAGACCGAGCCCAAGTACGACAACTACTGCCATCGGAACCACATCCACATCTCGCTCACTCGTCTGGGCGCCTCGGGTGCCGATCCGACGGGCGCGCCGATCCCGATCGATCCGTCGGCTCCGCCACCGCCGGAGGCTCCGCTGGTGGAGCCAGAACTCGTCGACCAGCCGCTCGCCCCCGCCCAACCCGGTCCCGACGACGACCTGTTCATGGCGATCGGCTCAGAACTGGGGTACTCGTCCGCGGCACAGGGGCCGCTCAGGCCTGGCCGCCTGCGCACGGTGACTCTCGGTCCGGTGCCGGACAACGCGACCTCTGCTCTCGTCACCGTCACGACCCGGCGGGCCCGCTCGGCTACGAATGTGCGAGTCGGCCAGGTCGGCAAGGGTGGAAACGCGGTTGCGCTACGCGTGCCGAAGGCCCACAGGAGCACGTCTGTGGTGTCGATCCCCATCAAGGATGGAGCCGTGCAATTGCGCTCCGCATTTGCCCCCGTGGATGTGCGAATCGACGTCCTGGGCTACGCCGTCGACGGTGGGGTGTATCCGGCGGTGGGCACCGTTGCACGGACCTTGCGCGAGGGCCGCTTCACTGCGGGTCGGGTCCAGACCGTGAAGGTCCGCGGGGTCGGGCCCATCCCGCGCCAGAAGGGCCGGGTCACGGCCGTCATCCTGCGGGTCACCGCGGAGGGTCGCGGCCGGGCTGGGCGCTTCGCCGCCTACCCGGCTCGGGGATCAGATCTCGGCACGACTTCGGCCGGAGTGCCCGCCACCGGCAGGCGGACCAGTGTGGTGGTGGCCGACATCGGCCGCAAGGGTCGCGTGGCGCTGGTGTCGTCGGTGCCGGTGAAGGCGACCGTCGAGATCGTCGGCTACGTCAAGCGCTGAGTGTCAGGCCCCCGGTGTGGCGGCGACGAGGACCTGCTCCGCCTGCTCCACAGTGGCGTTCTGGTGAAGCATCGCCATGAGCGCCCGCGTCATGCCTGCGGGGTTCGGATGCTGGACGATATTGCGCCCGTACACCACGCCGGCGGCCCCCTGATCCAGAACGGCCTTCGTGCGCTCGAGCAACTCGCGGTCGCTCACCCGGCCGCCTCCGCGTACTAGCACGGGGATGCCTGTCGCAGTGCGGATCACGTGGTGGTAATCGCTGGGGTCGTCGGTGGGATCTGCCTTGATGATGTCGGCTCCCAGCTCGACCGCCTGGCGCACTACTGCCACGACGGACTCCAGATCGCCGTTGACGGTGTAGCCGCCGGCCTCGGCGTCCTTCATCACCAGGGGCTCGACCATGAGCGGCATGCCGTAGCGGTCGCAGTCCTGGCGGGCGAGCAGGATGTTCTGGATGCAGGCCTCGCGCACGTCGGGGCGTCCCGGGAGGTCGAACAGGTTCACCACGACGCAGACGGCGTCCATCTGGACACCGCGCAGGGCCGGCTCCGGCACCATGAGGCTGAACAGGCGGTCGGGCAGCTCCTTGCCGTACACGTTGGCGACGTCGGTCCGCATCACCAGGGCCGGGCGGCCACGCCCTCCGTGCTCGTGCTGGAGGAGGCTGGCCTGCCCCTGGGTCAGCTGGATGGCGTCCGGGTTGGCGTCGACGAGGGTCGCGACGGTGGCGCGGAGGTTCTCGATCCCGCCCAGGAAGGCATGCTCGCCGAAGAATCCGTGGTCGACGGCGACGTCGAGGCAGCGCCCTGAGACGGGGTTGAAGAGCCGGTTCATCCGGGGGGTGATGTCGGTCATGGGGCTTCCTGCCGAGTGGGTGGCTGCCGGGTCGCCGCGATCGGGCTCCGGGGGTCGGGTGCAGAGTAGCCCGGCTCGAAGGCCGCCATCGGGAGCCACGTGGAACGGTCTGACCCGCCACCGCGCACCAGACCCTATATGCCCGTTTTATACATTTATGGAGGTCATCTGAAGGAGGTGTGTGACTCGTGATAACTCCCGTGACTCGTGTGGCGTGTCACGAGAGACATCCAGCCGGTGACTGAAAGACTCAGTCATCCTGCCCCCTCAGGAGGAATGTTGATCGCCGACGTCGTTCGGGCGCTTTCCGCGATGCTCTCGTCGGAGCAGATCGCCGGCGTGACTCCCGTCGTGGCCACGGACGCCCCCAAGAAGGATTGGGCGGCGGCCCGCACCGCTCCCACGCTCAACCTCTTCCTGGCCGACATACGCGAGGACCTCACCCGACGCACCGTCACCCTGCTCGAAGAGCGCAACCCCGACGGCGTCGTCGAGTACTACCACCAGCCGTTCCGGTTCTACGACCTCACCTTCACCCTCACGGCATGGACCAATCGCCCCGAGGACGACTACGCGCTGCTCGGACTGGCTCTGTCGACGCTGAACCGCACCGACTACATCCCGCAGCAGTACTGCCCCGACGAGCTCGCCGCCTTCCTCAACAACGGACATGTGCTGGCCATGCGCGTGGGCGGCAAGATCTTCTCCGACCGCTTCGCGACGGAGCTGTTCTCGGCCATGGGCACCGACTACCACGCGATCCTGTCGATCGTCGTCACCCTGCCGGTGGCATCCGGCGTGCGCGAGCCGGCCGGCCCGCCGCAGACGCAGCCGCCGAAGATCGCACTGTCCGACACCGCGAATGGCGCTTCGGAGGAGTTCCGTGGCCGCGATCCGAAGGATCCGGATGCCGGTCTGCGCACGAGGTCGAGGCCGAAGAAGCCATGAAGAACATCTTCGCGCGCAGGGAGATCGAGTCGTATGACTCGATCGTCGTCACACTGGCCGTCCTTGGTGAGCGCGTGGCCCGGACGGTCGAGGAGTCGCGGCTGGAGGGCGACGTTCCTGACGAGCATCGAGGTTCGTTCTTTCCGCACGATCTGATCATCCGCGATGCAAGGCTGTCGCCTCCGGATCTCCAGATCGTCACGCTGTCCGCGTCCGACCTGCCTCACCACATCGTCACGTGGGCTGATCGTGTCGGGCTCTCCGACCGCGAGCTCGGGGCCATCCTTCTGGCCGCCGCTCCAGCACTCGACCCGCGCTTCGAGCACTTCTTCATCGTGCTCAACAACGAGAGCGGAACGTCTGGGCCGTCGATCACCACGGCGCTCCGCCTGCTGGGGCTGGATCCCTCCAACCCCACGTACCGCGCGATGTTCGATGCCGACTCCCGGTTGTGCTCGCTCGGCCTGATCGAGGTAAGGCGTGAGTCCCACCCGTTCCCCGCGCGGACCCTCCATGTCTCCGAGCGCGTGGTGCGGCACCTGCTCGGCGACGACCACTTCGCCGTCGAGATCAGTGCGCATCTGCGCCACGAGACATCCCCGGCCGTGAGCCTCGCCCTGCTGCCTGACGACCCGCCGCTGCCGGACCCGACGCCCTTCGGCGAGCCGTCCGGGCTCGTACCCGTCATCAAGGCACATCCGGGATCGGGCGCGCTGAGTCGTGCCATCGCACACCTCGCCGCAGGCGGTGAGGCCGTTCTCGTTCTGGACGGAGTGCTGCTTCCGTCGGACGACAGCGAGCGCCGGGCCATGGTCCGCGCTGCACTCACCGAGGCCACCCTCGCAGCCCTGCCTCTCGTCATCGACGACCGCAAGGTCCCCGCGGACCTGGTCAAGGGCGATGCGGCGATGTGTCACGGAATGCGGGTGCCGATCATGCTTCTCGCGCCGGGGAAGGTCTCCCTCACTGATCCCCGATGCGAGGAGGTCGAACTGCTGCCTGCCCCGGAGCGCCTCAGATCCCAGTGGTGGCCCGCGCTCGGAGCCGACGACTCGCCCGGACTCAAGAACCTACTGCAGCGCCTGGACCCCGAGGAGATCCGCGACCGACTCGAGCACGGGGCAGCACACCGGCCTGGCCGCTTCACCACCGGGTATGCCCGGCAGACGCAGCCGGTCTTCCTGCTCGACGACGTCATCGTTCCTCCGAACGTGCGCGCAGAGCTCGAGCACCTGCTTGATCGCGTGCGGCTGCGCCCCACCGTCATCGACGAGTGGGGCATGCGCCCCGGCGGGCTGCGCGGCAGGGGGATCACCGCACTGTTCGCCGGGGAGTCGGGCACCGGCAAGACCATGGCGGCTGAAGCGCTCGCCGGCGAGCTGGGCACGCCCATGTTCCACGTCAACCTCGCAAGCGTCGTCGACAAGTACATCGGCGAGACCGAGAAGAACCTCGAGCGCGTGTTCTCCGAGGCAGAGAACCTCGACGGAGTGCTGCTGTTCGACGAGGCGGACGCGATCTTCGGCAAGCGGTCAGATGTGTCCGATGCCCGTGACCGCTACGCCAACCTCGAGGTTGCCTATCTGCTGCAGCGCATCGAGGCATTTGATGGCCTGGCCATCCTCACGACGAACCTGCGTTCCAACCTCGATCCGGCCTTCGCTCGTCGCCTGGACTGCATCCTCGACTTCCCCGCACCCGATGCCGAGCTGCGCGCCGCGATCTGGCGTGCGTGCCTCAGGGAGGCCGGTGCCGAGCTCACCGACGACGAGTATCGCCGGCTAGCAACCCTGGAGATGGCCGGCGGTGCGATTCGCTCTTCGTCGGTATCCGCCGCGTTCATGGCTGCCGGCACCGGTGAACCCGTCTCCTTCGTGCATGCAGTGCGCGGAGCCAAGCGGGAGTGGGCCAAGCTTGGCCTGCTCGCATTCCCCCTTCAGTCGGTCATCGACCAGAGCGCCTCCCCCTCGCTGGAAGGGGGATAGCGTCCGTGGCTGACAACTTCCCCTCGCCACCCACCCCCGAATCCGGTGAGCAGCAGTACCGCCGCTGGGTCGAGCACCTGAAGTCGAATGTCCGCGCAAAGGGCGCGGGCACCACCGCTGCGGGCGGGACCACCCCCGGTTCCGCCGCTTCGGGTGCAGCAGCGGCCGCAGGGGCCGATGCGGCCGGCGCGAAGGCCGGATCCGGTGATGCCACGCTGGTGATGGACTCCTGGTTCGTTGACGACAGCACGCCGGTTGAGAAGTCTGTCCTGCCGCGGCCGATCGTCACCGTCAGCCAGTCCCAGGTCGAGGCTGCCCCCGGGCAGCCCGTGCGCCTCAAGGTGACGGTGCGCAACGTGGGCCCGGTGGTGGAGACCTACACCCTGGCCGTAGTCGGACCCGAGGGGTCCTGGCTCTCGGTCGTGCCCAACGAGATCTCGCTGTTCCCCGGAGCT
>JBIIJX010000115.1:0-8040 GCA_044233495.1 Candidatus Nanopelagicales bacterium | reverse complement strand
CTCAAGAAAGGCGCACGTCACCCAATGCCCTGACGTTCAGATTCTGCCGGAAGAACCGGAGGAATCTGCGGCAACCACCCGAACACGGAGCCGATGTGCGACTACGACAATCCCACGGAGCCTCCTGATCATTTCACAGTTGGACTAGCCTCGGGCGACGTTCATCCCCTTGACCACGTTCCCGGGGAGCACTCCCCCCAAATCAGCACTCAGAAGATGACTCGAACCACGCCGGACCCTTCCAGCACCGATGACGGCGCCTGCAATGGCCTGTGGAAGCGAGTCGGTTTCTCTACCAGCCTCCCCCCGCTCACAAGGTTCGCTCGAGAAGTGCGGTCCCCGCTGCGGCAAGAACACCTGAGGTCGCACACCGCCGTGGCTCCGTGCTATCCGGCTTGACAGCCGACAAGCGCGCTGCCTGCTGAGTGCGGATGGTGGTCATGCGCTGATGCCTTGGTCTGTGGGTGTGTTCTTGCGGCGGCGGAACCAGGTGGTGATCTCCCGGCCCCCGGTGATGCCCGCGGGCCGCAGAATCAGGACCAGCAGCATGATCAGTGCCAGGACCATCTCCGTGAGCCCGGGGAACTCCAGGGTCGGTATGGGGCCCAGGCCCTGGGTCTCGATGGTGCGCAGGAACTCGGCGAGGATCTGCACGGCAAGGACACCGACCACGGCACCGGTGAGGCTGCCGAGACCACCGATGACGAGCATCGCAACGGTGAAGAACGTGAGGGCGAAGCCGAAGGTGGTGGCGGAGAAGGTGGAGATGTAGTGCCCATACAGGGCGCCGCCCAGGCCGGCGATGGCGCAGCCGAGGGTCCAGCCCCACAGGCGCTCGATCGGGATCGAGATGCCGATCGACATGGCGGCCTTGTCGTCCTCGCGTGAGGCGATCAGGCGTCGGCCTCGCCTGGTCATCTGGTAGAGGGCCGCGATGGCGATGGCGATGGCGATGCCGGCGACGGCCCACCAGAGGGTGGTCTCCTTGGGCACGCCGACCATCGTGCTCTCGCCGCGGGTCACGGCCTTCCACTTGGTGACGATCACGGTGACCACGACGAGGAAGGCGAGGGTGCCGATACCGGCCGCCAGGCCCGACAGGCGCACGAGCGGTATTCCGACGATGAGGGCGATGAGGCCGGTGAAGGCCACGGCCATCAGGATGCCCAGTGGCACGGGCACCGAGAACGTCGAGAGCCAGTCGAGGAAGAACGGCAGGTCCGGGAAGAGACTCGGCTTCTGCTCGACCGGAATGGTGAGCAGGGCTGAGGTATAGGCAGCGATCATCGCGAAGGCCACGGAGGCGAACGAGATGACGCCTGAGTTGCCGGAGAAGGTGTGCAGTCCGACGACGATGATCATCAGGATCAGCGCGGAGGAGGCGCGTTGGATCCACGAGATGTCGCCGGTGAGATTGACGAGCACCGCAAGGATGACGAGCGGGACGACGAGGAGGCCGGTGAGCTGGGCCCAACGGCGCCAGGTGGCGACTGACTGGCCCATCAGACTCGCACCCCCTTCGCGGCGATGATGCCGGCAGGTCGGATGAGCAGCACCACGATCACCAGGATGTAGAGGATGGCGTCGGCGAAGACCCGCAGTTCGATGGGCAGCAGGGCGTTGAGCATCGTGTAGGTGAAGCCCATGAGGAAGCCGCCGAGGGCAGCGCCGACCATGCTGCCGAGTCCGCCGATCACGGCCCCGACGAAGGCGATCAGGACGATGGACTCACCGGAGGACCACGACACGTTGGTGCGGGTCGAGAAGAACAGCATCGCCACGACCGCCGCCAGAACGCCGGAGATCACGAACGCGGATGCGATGACCCGGTTCGACCGGATGCCGACGAGCTTGGACATCTCTACGTCCTCGGTCGAGGCACGCAGCTGGACACCGATGTTGGTGCGCTTGAGCAGAAGCGCGAGAACCACGACGGACACGAGCGTCGTGGTGACGGTGATGAGGGTCATGCGCGAGATGTAGAGATCGCCGACGGTGTACTGCACCGACAGTTCGGAGAACTGCTCGAGTGGTCGCGGGTTGGCGCCGAAAGCGACTCGCGCTGCCTGCTGCAGGAACTGGGCGAGGGCGAAGGACGTGATGAGCATCGTCATGGCTGTCGCCGTGCGTACGGGCCGGAAGGCCAGGCGCTCCATGAGCAGCGAGACGATGACGACAGCGACGACCGTGCCCAGAATGAGGACCCACCACGGCTGCGACCTCAGCAGGATCATCGCGAAGCCGCCGATCATGACCAGCTGGCCGTAGGCGAAGTTCATCAGGCCCATGACGCTGAACACGAGTGCGAGACCGAGGGTCATGAGGGCGTAGAGGGAGCCGGTGCCGATCGAGTCGATGATGTACTGCAGATACATCTCAGACCTTCCCGAAGTGGAGGTAGTCGGCCTCGATCGCGGAGACGTCGGCACTGTCGCCGCCCTTGGCCTCGACCTGGATCACTCCCCCGGTGCGCATGACGTAGTAGCGGTCCGAGGCCCGGATGGCCTGGGCCGCATTCTGCTCGACGAGGAAGATCGTGGTGCCCTGAGCGCGAAGCTCACCGAGGAGGTCGAAGACCTGGTCGACGATCTGAGGGGCGAGGCCCAGGCTCGGCTCGTCGAGGAGGAGGAGTTGGGGTTCGCTCATGAGCGCGCGAGCGATCGCCAGTTGCTGCTGCTCACCGCCGGACAGCAGGCCCGCCATCCGGCCGGCGTACTTACCGAGGACGGGGAACCGCTCGATCATGCTGCGGTAGGAGGCCTCGATCGCTGAGCGGTCCTTGCGCACCGTGGCGCCGACCGTGAGGTTCTCCTTGACGGTCAGTCGCGTGAAGATGCGGCGCCCCTCGGGCACGACCGCGATGCCCTTGCGCAGGATCACCCCGGGATCCTTGCCCTGGATCTCCTCCCCGGCGAAGGAGATCGTTCCGGCGACCGGCTTGACCAGGCCTGCGATGGCCTTGACCGTCGAGCTCTTGCCGACGCCGTTGTGTCCGATGAGGGAGACGAACTCGCCCTCGTCGAGGTGGAGGTCGAGTCCCTGGACGGCGACGGCCTCGCCGTACGCGATCCGAAGGCCGCGCAGTTCTAGAAGGCTCATGAGTGTCCGCTCCCGAAGTAGGCCTCGATGACTGCTGCGTTGTTCCGGATCTCGTCGGGCGTGCCGACGGCGATCGTGCGACCGGAGTCCATCACGTGGATCTCCTCGCAGATCTTGAAGATGACGGACATGTCGTGCTCGACGAGCAGGACGCCGCACTGCCTCTCGTCGCGGATCTCCTTGATGGAATAGGCGAGCTCGGAGGTCTCCTTCTCGTCGAGCCCCGCTGCCGGCTCGTCCATCATCAGAAAGTCGGGCTGGGTCGCGACCGCTCGCGCGATACCGACCCGGCGACCATCGCCGAGGGCGACGTTGCCGGCGATCTCACCCGCCAGATGACTGATACGCAGGAGCTCGAGGACCTCCATCGACGCGACACGCCCTGTGTTGCCGTGCAGCCCCGCATCCATCGCCCCCAGCTCGACGTTCTCCAAGACCGTGAGGGCCTTGAAGATACGGGTGTCCTGGAACGTCCGGACGACTCCGTGCTGGGAGATGCGGGTCGGCGACCATCCCGAAATGTCGGTGTCGCCCAGGGCAACCCTGCCCGCGGTGAGCGGCACGAAGCCGCTCACCGCGTTGAACAGAGTCGACTTGCCGGCACCGTTTGGACCGATCAAGCCGTGGATCCGGTTCCGCTGAACGGACAAGGTGATGTCATCGACGGCCTTCACGCCCTCGAAGTACACACACACCCCATCAGTCGTCAGCGTCTCGGCACGGCTTGATCGGTCCATCACGATGCTGTTCCTCTCGCTCGTCAGCTGGCCGTCGACTGAGCAGCCTCACACGGGTTGCCCGGGTCGACCGCTCCGATCTTCTCCGGCGTGATGAGGGTGACGAACTTGCCCTTGCCATCCTGGTACTCGACCACGCGCTGCTGGCGCCCGGTCGTGTGGTGGCAGGTCTCGGACCAGGCGATCGGACCGGTCAGGTAGTCGGTCGGAGGCATGGTCTCGAAGGCCTTGATGATGGCCGGGCCATCGGTGCTGCCGGCGGCCTCGACAGCGGCGCCAAGCGCCTTGCCGAGCTCGTAGGACAGCACCGCGTACGACAGGTACGGATCAATACCCGTCTTGGCCACGAAGGCGTCCGCGAAGACCTTGACATCAGGATCAGGATCACCCTCGCAGTACGCCGGCATGCACGCGAACGGCAGCGAGTAGAACTCGCTGATGTTCGGGATAGCACCCGTCACGAGCGTTCCATCCACAGCCCCACCCGGCATCATGATCGGGGTGTTGATGCCCGCATCACGGATCGCCTTGATCATCGTCGTAGCGGCTGGAACCACCGACGGGATGATGATGACGTCCGCATCCTTGGCCGCATCGCGAGCCCGGGTCACATTCGCAGCAGGATCCAGCTGCTCGTTGCCCGTGAAGACGTCCTCACCGATGATCTCGCCACCGAGCTCGGTGAAGCGGCCCTTGAAGTAGGCGCCGAGGGACTTGGTGTACTCCAGCAGGTCGTCCTGCAGGACATACGCCTTCGTCCAGCCCTTGTCGTTGTAGGCGAACTCAGCAGCAGCCGAGCCCTTGAACGCGTTGCCCGGCGAGGGGCTCAGCGACATGGGGCCAATGGTGACGAGGTCTGTGCCCTTGCGGTCACCCAGGCACAGCGAGAGCGCCGGGATGTTGTTCGCCTGGGCCACCGTGGCAGCCGGAGCAGCGAAGTCGAAGTCGCAGGTCGTCACGATGATGTTCGCGCCTGCGTCGACGGCCTCCTGGGCGATCTGCGTGGTGAGTGCCGGGTCGGACTTGGTGTCCGTCCAGGTCACGGTGGCCTGCTGGCCGCCGATGCCTCCAGCCGCATTCAGCTCGTCGATCGCCATCATGAACGCCTCACCCGGCTGGATGTCGAACGGCGAGATGATGCCCGTCTTGGCAGCCACGATGTGGATGTTCAGCGGATCGATGGTGCCGCCCTCTGCGGGAGCCTCCTCCGCAGGAGCCTCCTCCGCAGGAGCCTCCTCGGCAGGAGCCTCGGCAGCGGGAGCCTCCTCAGCAGGAGCCTCAGCTGCCGTATCACTGCTGCCCGAACTGCAACCGGCCAACAGGAGCCCGGCGACTGCCGTGACCCCGATCCAGCGCTTGCTGATCTTCATGCACCTCTCCTTTGTGTGTGTACCGCAAGATCCGCCACGCTCAGATCAACGCAACGGGCAACCGTGACCGCATTCCTCAAGAACTTCAGTGAGGGACTCCTCGGCTTGATGCCCACCTACGGCAAAACCACGTGCCGCAATCGAAGGTGTCAGTTCACCGACAGCAATCCTCATAGCTTCATTCTCGGAGGGCTCAGCGTTCAGGATTGAGTGACTGTGCCCACCGGGTGCATCATTTAAAGTGCATACACATTTGTCAATCAACTCGCGTCACGATTTGGTAAAGCAAGGTGGGCGATCTGCGGGCTACGCAGTCCGCTACAGGTGCGGGCCCGCTAGACGTCAAGCACGAGACTGGTCGACTTGGCCCGTGACACACAGGGATAGAAGACTTCAGATTCTCTTCGCTGCCGAGTGGAGAGAATGGCATCGCGGTGGTCGGCTTGACCATCGAGGAGCTCCAATTCGCACGTTCCGCAGGTCCCCTCGCAGCAGTCGTAATTGACATCGACCCCTGCGGCAATGAGCGCATCTAGGACCGTTTCACCTGCACCCACTTCCACAACGACGTCTGACTCCGCACAGACAACCCTGAGCGGCACATCGTCAGGCAGGTGCTTCGGGACCGGCGTGGTAAATCGCTCCAGGTGCAGTTGGCCGCTCCCATGAGCCGCCACCACGCCCTCCATCGCACTCAGGAGGGGTTCCGGACCACAGCAGTAGATCACCGTCTCCGGCCTACTCTGAGCCACGATTCGAGACACAGGCATAAGTCCAACTTCATCCTCTGGAAGGACGCGTACTCGATCGCCAAATGACTCAAGTTCGTCGAGAAACGCCAATGAGGATCTGCTTCTGCCACCGTAGTGGAGCACCCAAGGCCGCCCGTCCCTCTCGCAGGCCATGATCATCGTCCTCAACGGAGTGATTCCAATGCCACCTGCGACGAAGATGTACTCGTCGGCTTTCACCAGGGGGAAATGATTTCGAGGCTTGCCAATCGATAGTGAGACACCCTCTTGCAACTGGTCATGCACGAACGCGGATCCCCCGCGGCCATCTGGCTGCCGCAGTACGGCAATCTGGTACCCATTGAGGTTGAGCGGGTCTCCGCACAGGGAGTACTGGCGAACCATGCCTGGCAGATACAGATCAATGTGGGCGCCCGGTGCCCACTTCGGTAGCGGGGACTCCTCTTTCGGAACAAGCTCCAACAACGTGACCTGACTTGCCACGACCTGTCTCGTCGCAACACGAACGTCAATCCGCTGCCGTACCGGACCAATCACGGGACTCGCTCACCACGGCATTGGTCATGGCACGACATAGCCGCCATCAACCGAAAGAATCGCCCCAGTGACGTATGAGGTCTCAGGGCTACCCAGCCAAGCCACCGCTTCTGCAACTTCCTCCGAAGTACCGATCCTCTTCATGGGAACGGAGAGCTTGATGCTGTCCAGAATCTCAGTCCCGCCGTTGGACAGGAAACTGTCGAGAAGTGGCGTGCCGATCGGCCCCGGACACACCACATTCACGCGCACACCCCGATCCGCATAGTCGAGCACGGCCGACTTCGACAGTCCAATGACACCGTGCTTACTCGCACAATAGGCAGGCATGCCGCGCTGGCCCACCAGGCCGAAGTTCGATGCGATGTTGACGATAGAGCCACCACGACCACTGAGCATGGCGTTGA
Organism: Candidatus Nanopelagicales bacterium; assembly: GCA_044233495.1. Classification (GTDB taxonomy): domain Bacteria; phylum Actinomycetota; class Actinomycetes; order S36-B12; family S36-B12; genus UBA10649. The sequence continues at coordinate 1,138 of JBIIJX010000115.1, read as the reverse complement.
TTTGCGCGCGCATGCTGAGAAATGTTCCGGTCAAGTTTACTGAGATGATCTTCAGCCAGTTGGCCTCACTGCAATCACCCGCGGCCGCCAGTTCGCCTTGGAGACCCGCGCTATTGACGGCGGCGACCAACGGCCCAAACTCCTTGGATGCTGAAGCGATACTCTGTTCAAGGCTTTGGGCGTCAGTGACGTCAACGCGATGAGCGCACGCGTCGACCCCCAGCGCCATCACGAGTTCGGCCGTCTCCTGAGCCGAGGATTCCGTGACATCCACCGCGGCGACGGCCAGGCCCCGCTGGGCGAGCGCCAGAGCACAGGCTCGGCCAATGCCGGATCCAGCGCCAGTGACGTAGGCAAAGCCGGTATCACTCATGAAGGTCGCTTCCCACTAGATCACGGTCAATCCTGCTGACATACAGCCGAAGGTCCCCAGCGTCTGGAATGGCTCCTTGGTGGTAGATCTCAACTGCATTCGCCACTTCAGCGAGTGTCTTGAGCAGGTTCACCAGATTGATGTCCTCCAGTGAAGGATTCTCAACTGGGCGAGTTGCCAGATACGCCATTGCGTCAGGAACGGATGGCAAGACTGAGTCGTAGAAACTAATCACCTCCGGAAAGGGGGTGTCTAGACGCTTTGAAATGCGATCGGCATCAGAGCTGATGCACCACCCGGAGACACTTGACAGGTGCTCAAACCCCCTCGGCAACGGGACACTCCCACTAGTCATTGGCGTTTCCCTTCACGTAATCGTCGACGCTGCGGTGGAACGCTCGAATCTGAACTTCTTGGTCACCCAGGAAGATCACGGGGCGCGCCAACGACTCGCATCCGCGGTGAATCGACTCATGACCGGTCTTGTCCTCGCACAGCAGATCGCGGAACCGCTTAGTGGAGAATTCACGCGACACAAGATCCGCGAGAGTCTTGGCCGCCGGAAAGTGGAGTCGGATTTCCCACACGACATGGTTAACGTCAACGGGCCAGAAGTTGTAGGTAAACATCATGTTTCCAAAGAAGGACATGACCATGTTGGGGAAAAGCACGTGGAACTCGAATGGATCTTCCAGCGGCAGCAACTTTTCGGCACCCCAGGCTGGGTTGCCCTTGCCTACAGCATCTGAGAACGGTGTTTCGTCA
>JBIIJX010000114.1:0-8056 GCA_044233495.1 Candidatus Nanopelagicales bacterium | reverse complement strand
CATCGACTGCAATGCCATGCCTCATGAGGTGATCAGACGCATCGGCGAGAGCGAGGGGCTGGTCACTGCCACACGACCGGTGACGCTCGTGTTCGGCGTGCACCCGAGCGGTCTGTCCGGCGAGGAGATGACCGAGGCGCGCGAGGCCCTGGCCGAGGAGGGGAATCTCGTGTTCACGGCGGTGGAGTCCCACCTGCGGGCGATCGGCGTGCGAGATTCCGTCCGGCTGTTCGAGGAGGCCGACTCCGAGCAGTCGGTGCGCCGGGCTCAGAATCTCGTCGATCCGTCAGTCACCGTCTGAATCCCCCTCCGGCCGTTCGGGTCCCAGGTGGCCAACGTGAGCAAGGAGTGCCCTCACTCCCGCGATGCCTGTTAGCGTTCGCCTGCGGGGCTAGTGAGGGAGGTCGTCCGTGATCTGGATCGTCCTGGTCATCATCGTCGTGCTGATCGTGCTGGCCGCCTTCACCATCACGCAGTTCAACAAGCTGCGGCGCCTGGACCAGCTCTGCATCGGGTCCTTCGCCGACATCGACACCCTGCTCACCAAGCGGGCCGACCTGATCCCCAATCTGGTCGAGACAGTCCGCGGCGCCCAGGACTTCGAGTCATCAACGCTGGAGGCCGTGACTGCGGCCCGCACGGCCTCACTGGAGGCCAAGGGACTCGAGGACAAGGCGATGGCCGACGGCGGCCTGACCGCCGCCCTCGGCCGCCTGTTCGCGGTAGCCGAGGCCTACCCCCAGTTGACCGCTACCGCCAACTTCCGCGACCTGCAGTCGCAGCTCGCCGAGGTGGAGTCGCAGCTGCAGTTCGCCCGCCAGTTCTACAACGACACCGTCATCACCCTCAACACGGCGCTGCGCACGATCCCGTCGATGTGGTTCGCCGGGCTGGCCGGAGTGAGCATTCGCCCGGTCTACGAGGAGGCCGACGCCACCCGGCGGGCAGCACCTCGGGTGGACTTCAGCGAGTAGCGCGGACATGCGCCGTCTGATCCGCGGGCTGGCCGTGTCCGCACTAAGCCTGACGTTCATCGTGCCGGGAGGACTCCTCGGCACGGCCCATGCGGAGGACGGCACGACGTCAGACGTCGACGACCTCGTGTCAGACGTCCTCGAACAGGTCTACGGCAATCCCCTCACCGACTATCCGCCGGAGACCGAGGCCATCGTCAACTACGTCGTCGACGTGGAGGTGCTTCCCGACACGGACATGATCGTGTCAGAACGCATCACCTACAACACCGGCACTCAGGAGGTGCGCCGCGGGATCATCCGCGACATCCCCACCGCGGACCTCCTGCCCGGTGGGCTCCAGCGCCTGTACGAGGTCAGCCTCGTGGACGTCACACGCGACGGACAGGACGTGACGTACACCGTCGACGACACCGACGACCTCCTGTCGCTTCGGATCGGCGACGAGGACGTGCCGATCCTCGGCCTCTACGAGTTCGAGATCACGTACCGGGTTGCCAACGCCCTCGACGTGATCGACGCGAGCGACATCACCGACCAGACACCTCCGGAGATCGAGCCCGGTGACATCGAGCTCTACTGGGACTTCGTCGGCGACCAGTGGACCTTCCCCGTCTACAGCGCCGATGTGAGCATCCGCGGCCCGAGCCCGGCAGTCGCGGCCCTGTGCTTCCCAGCCACCTCCTACGCCCTCGGCTGCGAAGTCGGCCTCAACAGCGGCCCGGACGGGGCCACCACGATGACCGCCCGGGCGACCGGATGGCGCGGTGAGGGCTCGCTGTCCGGTGCCGTGGCCTGGCAGCCGGACGCCTTCACCGCGACCCCAGGACCGGTCATCACCGAGGATCCCCTGACAGCCGAGATGAGCGCCGGCTCCCGCAACACCCGGATCGGCCTGCCGCTCGGCCTGGCGGCACTGATCGCTCCGATGATCATCGCCCTGCTGCTGCGCCGGCGCAGCAAAGGCGTCGTGCTGGGCGCCGCACCCGTGCGGTACGAGCCGCCCGAGGGCATGCGGCCGGCGATGCTCCAGGCTGGCATCACGGGTGAGGTCGAGGTCAGCGGCATCGCTGCGACCCTCACCGACCTCGCCGCACGCGGGCATCTCACGATCGAGGAGGAGGACGAGCGACTGTTCCGCAAGGAGCGCCTCATCCTCACGTGGACGGGCACGGGCCGCGACACGCTCCTGGACTGGGAGGAGGACCTCCTCGAGGCCGTCTTCAAGGGCCAGCCCACGGCGATGATCGGGGAGTACGACCCCGTGCTCGCCGCGGCCATCAAGACGCTCTCGAGCCGACTCGGATCCGGTGCCCGAGCCTCAGGCGCCTACAACCCCGACGGCTTCCGGCCCGACCTCCCCTACCGCATCACGGCGTTCGCCGGCGCCTTCGGCCTGGTGGCTTCCATCGTCGCCATCATCGCCAGTGCCGGCGTGCTTCCGCTCGGCCTGCTGTCCGTGGTGGTGCCGATCAGCATCGGCCTCATCATCGGCGGCGTCGCCGGCGCCCTGATCACTCCGCGGCGCCAGACGCGGACCTCCGCGACATTCCTGTCGCAGGCTGACGGCTTCCGACGCTTTCTGGACTCCGACTCCGCCGCCGCTCGGCGCGACTTCGCCGAGCGCTCCGGCATGCCCGACTACGCGGTCTTCGCGACGTTCCTGCCATATGCCATCGCCCTCGGACTCGAGGACACGTGGATCCGGAACTTCCCCGACGTCGATCCAGCCCAGCTCAGCGGATACGGCATCCGGGTGACGACGTGGCTGGCGTTCAGCTCCCTCACCTCGACCATGACGTCTTCGGTGTCATCGGGCTCCACCACAGGCTCGAGCGGATCGGGCTTCAGCGGTGGGGGCGGATCGGGAGGGGGCGGAGGAGGTGGCGGCGGCAGCTCGTTCTGACGACACGGTGCTATGGAGCAGCAGCATCCCTGCGGGCGGCAGTGCGCACGCCCTCGTCCCCGTCGAGGGCAAGCGCGGCGAGCACCTCACTCGGGGTCGACACGTTGCCAGCCACCGCCTGCCGGACCCGCCAGTCCTCGTCCGTCGCCAGGGTGCGCAGCAGGACCATCGCCGCCGCCGGGTTCCCGGCCACCCCAGCGCGGATCTGCCACTCCGAGTCCTCGGACAGGCGCGAGAGTGCATCCTCCGATGCGCCAGGATTCGCCGCGGCCGCGGCCCGCACGCGGGCGTCGTCATCCTTCGACACCCGCTCGAGGTCCTTGCGGGAGAGCCCACGGCTGGCCGCGGCATCGATCCTGACCCGGACGTCGTCATCGCGGATCAGTTCGCCCAGGCTGTAGTCGGCAGTCGAGGGATTGCGAGCGGTCGCCGCACGAACGGTCCAGTCCTCGTCGAAGGAGAGCTCCTCGATCACCTCGGCACGAGTCACGGAGTTCATGGCCACCGCGGCACGCACTCGCTTGTCCTCGTCCTTCGACAGGCGGGTCAGCACGTTGGTCAACAGTCGTGGATTCGCCGCCGCAGCGGCACGCACCTCGGGAGCGTCGTGGTGAGACAACTCGGTGAGACGCTGGCGCGGAGTCTCGTGCGCGCCTGCCTCCGCCAGCAGTGGAGCCAGGACCTCGTCCTCGGGTGGGGACTTCTGAGCCATGGTTCCTCCTGCCGCGTCCGGACAACGCTAGCCGGTCGATCGGCCCGGTGGAGGGCATCCGGCACGGAGCGTCGCGTCGCTATCCGTCCGACGCGAGAACACCGCATGACACAATCCAGCATGCCCACGGCAGCCCCACTTCCCACGGGTCGTCGGGATGGGTGACCTTCTTCTTGCACTGCTGGCCGGCGTTGGTGCCGGCATCATGAACGCCGCGGTGGGGGCTGGGACGTTGATCACCTTCCCGGCTCTCATGGCCCTCGGCCTGCCTCCCCTGGCCGCGAATGTCACGAGCGCAGTGGGGGTATCGCCGGCCAACATGACGGGCGCATGGACCTACAGGTCGGCTCTGCGGCAGCCTCACATGCGCAAGCCCATCGTGACCGCGACCGTGGCCATGATCATTGGCGCCCTGCTCGGGGTACCGCTGCTTCTCGTCCTGCCACCGGAGGCCTTCACCTCTGTCATTCCCTGGCTCATCATCGCCGCGGGACTCCTCACACTCGCCCAGCCATGGATCACCCGGCGCATCTCACGACGAGGCGAGCCGCTTCATCTGCGGTCGGGCATCCTGTTCGTCGGCGTCATGCTCGCCGGCATCTACCTCTCCTACTTCGGCGCGGCGACGGGAGTGATCACCCTGAGCGTGATGCTCTACGCGGGAGTGTCGGACCTTCAGGACGCGAACGCGATCAAGAACTTCGCCGGCGGAATCGCCAATCTCCTGGCAGCACTGATCTACCTTCTCGTCGCCCCCGTGGACGTATCCCTCGCGATCTCCGTGGCGATCGGCGCCGCGCTGGGCGGCTTGATCGGTGGGCGCATTGCCCAGCGCCTGTCCCCCGCGCTGTTCCGTTGGCTCATCCTTCTGGTGGCTCTGGCGGCCGCGGTCTTCGTGATCGCCTCACAGCGCGCCTGAGTCATAGCGTCGACGGTGACGACTCAGGATTCAGTTGCCGCGGCCGTATCCGCCTTTCCCAGTCGGATACGCACCAAAGCCCAGACCGCAATGAGGGTCCACACGCCGTTCAGCACTACCGAGGCCCACGCCGCGAAGGAGATGGAGTAGGCCACTACGATCACCGCGCCCACCAGATTGAGGATTTGGTACAGCGGTGCAGACGGCTTCAGTCTCTGGCTGGAAACAAGCAGGTAAGCGCCCAGAATGAGCAGGACACCGAGGTTTCCCACGACGTGAATGATTCAGGTTGGCATGAGCAGCTACTTCCGTCGAGTGATCGCGCGGGGACCATCCATGTCAGGCACCAGCAGTGAGGAATTCGATCTCCACGAAGGAGGCCGCCTTCGCACCCGCGTTGACGACGTCATGTGTGACGCCGGCATTCCTTGCGTAGGCCGCACCGGGACTCTGCGCCATGGGCGTGACGGTGCCATCGGGCTGCACCACCGAGAAGTCACCGCCCGTAACGGGCACGACGAGGTAGTCGAACTCGTGCGTGTGCATGCCTGTCGACGCACCCGGTTCGAAGTGCCACTTGGTCACGCGTACGCGCCCATCGTCAATCTCGACTGTCGGCACAGCCGCAGATATCCCCACGCCCGTGTTGCCCACATCGCCCCCTCAGGTCTGGACGTCGCCCTGTGCGATCGTCGGTGGTTCCGCCCTGGGACTTCCCAGTTGCGGCCGTGCGAATCACGACGTGGCAGCAAGCATCTCCCTTTCGCGGGCGCGATACGCCGCACGTGCCTCGAGAGCCTGGTCCAAGGTCACCGGCGTGAAACGGGTCATGGTGCCGGGTGCACTCTGCCCCACGATGTCCATGTCCGCGCTGATGACTGTCCCGACCATCGCGTAGCCCCCACCGGAAACCGCATCACGGTGAAGGATGATGGGCTCCACCCCGCCAGGCACCTGGATCGACCCAACCGGGTATCCCGCGTCGGTGATGTTCGAGGGATCGGAGCCAGCGCCGAAGGGCTGCTTGCGCTCCCGCCACTGCAGCGTGTTGCCCGAGTAGCGGAAGCCGATGCGATCGGCCACCGGACTGAGCTTCCAGGGCCGGTCGATCAGCGAGCTCATGCCCTCATCCGTGAGCCGGTAGTCGTAGAGACCGAGAACCACCCGGACGGACAGCTCCTTCGGATAGTCGGGCACCAGGTCTGCCGGCATCCGCACCCCGGGTCGACCGTGTCCGGAGCCGACCGGCAGGACATCACCGGCCTGGAGCGGCCTGCCCCCGAATCCACCGAAGGCGCCGAGCGCGTACAGCGAACGACTGCCGAGCACGAGGGGCACGTCGATGCCTCCCGAGACCCCGATGTAGATGCGGGCTCCCGCCTGCAGGATGCCGAACGACAGCTCGTCGCCCGCCTTGACCTCGAAGGACTCCCAGCGTGGTGCCTCCTGCCCGTTCAGCAGCACGGGAACCTGGGCCCCCGTCACCGCCACCACCGCAGGGTCCCGGAACCTCAGCTTCGGACCCATGTAGGCGGACTCCAGAACGGCTGCGGAGGAGTCGTTGCCGAGGAGAGCATTGGCAGCAGCAGCGGCGTAGAGGTCGAGTGCTCCTGACGGAGGGACACCGACGTTGTAGTACCCGGGGCGGCCGCGGTCCTGCACAGAGGTCGCAAGGCCGGGTTCCAGCACCTCAATTGCCATAGAGCACCTCCAGCAGACGGGCGTTGTACGCGTCGGGGTCTTTCTCGTACTCGCTGAGATCGAAGGTGACGGGCGCCTGCCGCACCCGGTACGTGCCTGCATCGACCTCGGCGAGGATGCGCTCGTACTCATCACCGTCGATCGCCCGGAACTTGACGATGTCACCGGGGCGGAAGAAGAACATGGAGTCCGCGAAGTCGGCGTGCTCCTGATTGGGCTCGAAGATGGGGACGGGCGTGATACCGAACATCTGGTAGCCACCCGCTCCTCGCACGCTGTAGATGGCCGTGAAGCATCCACCGTGGCCGATGGTGAGCTTGGGCGTGTCGGTGCGCGGACGCAGGTACTTGGGCACCTCCAACTGCCGCTCCTGGGGCACCATCTGGAAGAGGAAGGGCAGGCCGGCGACAAAGCCGACCATGGAGGCAATCCAGGGCGAGCCGGCGTGAGCCTCGATGAACGCCTCGACACTCGGCAGGTTGTTCTCCGCTGCGGCGAACTCCAGATCGGTGCCTTCAGGGGTCTGGTGCCGATCACGGAACCGCGCCCCTGTCTCGTTCGTGTAGGGATCGTTGTACCAGACCGGCAATTCGAAGATGCGCGTGCTCAGCGACTGCTGGGTCCCGCCTTCGAGCCGGGCCTCGGCATCGCGAACGAGGCGCTCGACCTCGGTGGGCGGAACCTGATCCGGGTCGAATCGCACCAGCAGCGAGGCATTCGCCGGGCAGATGTCGGTGATTCCCGCGATGTGCTGCGCCTCGAGGTCACTGGCCATGGCCATGGCCTTGAAGTTCGACTCCAGGCTCATGTCCTCGGAGATCTGGACCACGAGGTGCTCGTCGGCACCCCATGAATAGCGACTGGCCATACCTGCCCTCACCTACCCTCTCGCTGGTTGTGGACCCTCGTCACAGGACGCTTCTCTCGAGGAAGGTCATGGACCCTCGTCACAGGACGCTCCTCTCGAGGAAGAGCGTGTCGTACGTGCCGTTCTGGAACTCAGGAGTCTGCAGCACCCGCGCGACGAAGTCCTTCGTCGTCCGGACGCCCTCGACATGGACCTCGCCCAGGGCCCTGCCCATGCGGGCGATCGCCTCGTCGCGATCGCGACCCCAGACGATGATCTTGCCGAGCATGGAGTCGTAGTAGGGGCTGACGGTGTCGCCCGCCACGAAGCCACTGTCGCAGCGGACGAACGGGCCGGCGGGCAGGTCGAAGTGGGCCAGCGTGCCGGGTGACGGGAAGAACTGCATGTCGGGATCCTCGGCATTCAGCCGGATCTCGATGGAGTGGCCGCGGTGGCCGATGTCGTCCTGAGTCCACGACAGGGGATTGCCGGCGGCCACCGACAGCTGCTCGCCGACGAGATCGACGCCGGTGACCATCTCCGTGATGGGGTGCTCGACCTGGATGCGCGTGTTCATCTCGATGAAGAAGAAGCGGTTGCTGGCCGGCTCGTACAGAAACTCCACCGTGCCGGCACCCGAGTACCCGACCGCAGCAGTCAACGCCACGGCTGCGCGGCACATCTCCTGGCGGACGTCGTCGGGAAGGGTGGGTGCTGGTGTCTCCTCGATGAGCTTCTGCCGACGCCTCTGGACGGAGCACTCACGCTCACCTAGGTGCACGAAGGAGGTGCCGTCTCCGAACACCTGGACCTCGATGTGCTTGGCGTCGCGCACCATGCGCTCGATGTAGACCGCATCGCTGCCGAAGGCCGAGAGCGCCTCCGCCTTGGCAATCGGCAACTGGTCGCGCAGGTCGGCCTCGTTCTCGGCGATTCTGATGCCCCGGCCGCCTCCCCCCGCCGCGGCTTTGATGGCCACCGGATAGCCAGCGGCCTC
>JBIIJX010000045.1:0-13416 GCA_044233495.1 Candidatus Nanopelagicales bacterium | reverse complement strand
CCGAGAACCCCCTGGCCGCTCGATTCTGCTTCACCTGCGGTGACTCGCTCAAGGAACGCTCCGGGGGCCGCGGCTTCGCCGTGGCGCCGAATGAGTCGGTGGCGTCCTTCGCCCTCGTCTCGACGGTGATGCCCTACACCTCCGCCAGGAGCGCCCGCACCTACAAGCTCGCCTTCCTCATCGGGGTGGCTATCCCCGTCCTGTCGGTGCTCTTCGGCCAGCCGTCCTTCGCGCTGGTCACGGCCGCCTTCGTCGTGCCCGTGGTCTTCATCGTCTACCTCTACGACGTCAACCTCTGGGAGGACCAGCCGGTGCCCGTCGTGCTCGGGACGGTCGTCCTGAGTGCCATCCTCGCAATCGCGTCGACCCTGCTGCTGAGGGCCTGGCTCGAGGCCCAGCCCGGCAGCCTCGTCCAGACGACATCGGGGGCGTTCAACCTCTGGGCCATCCTGATCCCATGCGTCATCGGACCCGTCATCGGCGTGGTCCTCATGCTCATCGGGCCGACGGTCCTCGCCTCGCGACCGAGGTTCGACGACCTGATGGATGGCCTGACCTTCGGTGTCGTGGCAGGCGTGACCTACGCAGCTGCGGAGACGCTGATCACGAACTGGAACGTCATCAGCAGCCCGGTCAACGGCGCAGACGCCCTAAGCACCTGGCTTCCCGTCATCATCAACGCCGCCTTCCTCAAGCCGATCGTCTTCGGCTGCGCGATCGGGATCGCGGCAGCGGAGTTCTCCGGTCTCGGTGAGGGCTACGACGGCTTCACCGGTCGTTTCGTCGGTCGGGTCGTGGAGGCGATGGCCCTGCTGGTGCTCTTCCAGGGCGGCCTGTACTTCACCGGCCTGTTGGGCGGCAGCACCGGTCTCGTCCTCGGCATGGCATGGGCGCTGATCCTCGCGGGAGCAGCGATCCTGCGCCTGCGCACGGTGCTCCAACGGGCGCTTCTCGAGGGTGCCCTCGAAGCGGCCGCACGCGAGGGCTCGTCGAAGTGGAGTTCGGGAGAGGACGACTTCTGCGCTGAATGCGAGATGCCGCTGCCCGTGGACGCGCTGTTCTGCGTCTCCTGCGGCGCCTCGGTTCGCGCCCGCTCCAAGGACCTTCGCCGCACCGACGCCGTCCCGGCCGGACCCGGCACAACGGACGGAGGTTCGGCATGAGCACGTCGGACGACGGCGCAGCTACTCCTGCGCCCCCCGCGCCTCCTGCACCCCCTGCACCCCCTGCGCCCCCCGCGCCTCCTGCGACGACGCCGGGCGCGACTTCGCCTCCCGCGTCCGACGGTCGGATGTCTCCGCCCCTCCTCATCGCGATCGTGGCGGTGGCCGTCCTCGTGCTCGGCGGCGTCATGTTCGTCATCGGCCTCGTGGTCGGGGGAGTCAACGCGGATGTCCCGCTCACCGAGCAGCAGGCGGCCGCGGACACGGCGGAGGTCGTCACCCCGATCCCGGACGCAGCGGAACCGGTCGAGGAGCCGATCCCCGACGTGCCCTCGCTCGAGCCGATCCCGGATGTGCCGGTGGAGGAGGCGATCCCGGAGGAGACGGCACCGGAGGAGACGGCACTTGAGGAGACGATCCTCGAGGATCAGAACGGCGATGCACCCACCGTGCCGGTCGGACTGGGGATCACCGCGATCGTGCCGGCCGGCTGGCAGGCCGAGACTCTGGACGAGACCACGGTCGCCATCGGCACCGACGGAGGCGGTGCCATCCTCGGGATCTACACGGCCCCGCCCGGGGCGACCGGCGCCGAGCTCATCTCCTTCTACGTGCAGGAGAGCCTGTCCGAGTCGATGACCGACCTGGAGGTTACTCAGCCGGAGCCGCTCGCCCTCGACGTGCCGTCGGTGACCTCGGCGGCCACGAACGTCTACCAGGGCACCTACGTCAGCCAGCAGGGGTCCTTCCCGCTGGAGGGCCTCGTCTGGGCGTTCATCCGGGCCGACGGGACGGCGCTAGTGATCGACGGCTACTGGGCTCCCGGAGTCGATATCACCGACGAGCTGTCGGACATCACGGTGTCAGCCCTGACCACCATGTGAGTCGACGGCGTCCCCCCGCGCGCCTTCCGGTCTGCGGACGCGCATCCAGGGGGAAGCCGATGCCAAGAGCACGCTGATGATCAGTGCGCTACCGAGGGTGAGCACTGCCTGGGCACTGGCACTCGACAAGGTGGCGGCCATGCCGACGTCCTTGCCGATCACGGCCCAGGCGACCACGGTCGTGGCGAACAGGAACTCCCCGAGCACGGTGAGCAGCCTGCGGTCCCGCGGGAATCCCGGGGTGTCCTGGTGCGCCCCGCCTCCGTCAGTCAGGAAGCCCCAGACGAGACCGATGACGAGCACGGCGACAGCGGAAGCACCGATGAGGAAGCCGACGGGTAGCGCGAAGAAGTCCGCCTGCCGCACCAGGGCGGACAGCAGGGCGAGCACGAGCAGGAACGACATCCGGGCCCCATCCCATGTCCTCCTGATCGTCCAGGCGACTGCGAGGACGGTCGCGACGACGAGGCCGACATTCCCGATCGAGGGCGGCGTCCACATCCAGTCCGAGATCGCGGACGGCACCCAGAAGTACGTGGCGAGCACGACCGCATCGACACCCGCGATGGCTCCGAGGAGCACCGACCCCCGCCGCACCAGCAGCGCAGCGCCTACGGCCAGGCCAGCGATGACGAGGACGCGCGTGGCCGTCATGAAGGCGTCCGAGCCCACGATGTCGAGCAGGGTCGTCAGCGGGTCGACGATCTGACGCGACACCAGCGTTCCCACCGAGGCGACCAGGGCCCCGAGGAGCGCGGCGATGAAGGCGGGAGCGGTGATGGCGTAGGCCACCGGCAGCGCGACCGTGACGCTCCCGGCACCCACGTCCACTGGCGACGACACACGCTCCCCTGCACCGCGGTGGGTGAACCGCCACACCGCAAGGCAGAGGATCAGGAGGATGACGGCGCCGAGCCCCTGCTTGACGAGCTCGCTCACGGAACCGAAGTCGTCGATGGCCTCGCGCACCAGGGCCTGCCACTGCCAGCCGAGCACGACGATGACGACGAGGGGGCCGACGAGGCGGCCCACCGCGCGACGACCGATGTCGGCGCCGCCCCACGCGACAAGCGAGACCCCGAACTCAGCGGCGTTGACACCGGACAGGAAGGCGATCGGCAGGGCCAGCGAGGCGACCTGCGTGAGGATGAAGGAGACGGTGATGAGCTCGCCGGACTCCGTGCCGATGAGGGTCTGCAGGATGACCGAGCGGTAGCCGGCCAGCAGGATGCCGGACGCAAGGACCACGAGGACCGCGGTGTCCCATTCGGGGACCGTGCGACCGGTCCACATGGCGAGGCAGTACAGCAGGACCACGACAGTGAGCGCGCTGCTGGCGATGCCGAGAGGTCGACTGGAGCCGAGGGCGACCGCGAAGCCGGCGACGGAAACGAGGGCGCCCCAGACGACGATCAGGTAGAGGACGCGTCGCCACCATGGGGACCTCTGCGAGCCGGCCAGGAGGAGGCCGAAGGCCACACCGAGCAGACACAGCACAGCGGGGACGAGCAGACCGGGAACTGCGACGAGGCCGTCGCTGCTCAACGAGACCTTCAGGGAGGACACCGACCTCAGCGGATTGGCGAGCAGGATCGAGGCCACCGTCAGGGCGTAGAGGGCTGCGACACCGACCGCGATTCCGGCGACGCCGCGCGAATGGGTCGACAGGTCGAGCGTGCCGTACCGGACGGGCCTGACGAAGACCATGCGCCACAGGTCGGCCGCGAAGCCGCGCATGCCGGAGATTCCCCTGATCGCCTCAGGCATCGGTGACCCCGAGGAAGGTGATCGTTCCCAATCGACTGACCGCCACCCACTCCGTGCCCAGGCGGACGAGGAAGGCCTCGGTCGGTCCCGATCCATCCGGCTCGACGAGCGTCGTCACCAACGTGGACCGACCTGCGGAGTCGACGCGACGAACGTGATCGCCGTCGACGACCAGGCCGACCTCGGTGACCCTGGCATCCCGGAGGTCTTCGAGAGTCCACAGCACCGATCCGTCGTCGACGGACAGGCCTCGTAGGCCACCGTCGGTAGGGAGCGCGATCACGTCACCCCACAGCACCCCGGGATCCACGACGCGGGCGTCCGGCACGGACACCGTCCAGCGTTCGTCACCATCCGCCCCGAGAAGGGTGAGCAGGCCCGACGACTGGCCGATCAGCAGGGTGCCGTCCGACAGCGCAGACAGGGACTCCACCGAATCCACCGAGCGGGCCCACCGCAGGGCACCGGTGTCCTCGACCGCGACGACGTAGCCCGACGTGTCGGCTGCGACGACCAGGTCGCCCACCCGGACCGGGCTCACGGTGATCACGTCGGACAGGCGCACGGACCAGAGGGGCTCACCGGTTGCGGCATCGAACCCTCGGAGGGTGCCATCGACGAGCGCGACAGTGATGACCGCCCCCACGGCGGCGGGTGCACCGGCCGCGATGTCCGGCAGGCTCGCCGTCCATCGCATGCGTCCCGCGAAGTCGAAGGACTGCAGGGCCCGCTGGGATGTCGTGACCCGGATCCGATCGGTGTCGATCGAGGCACCGAGGACGGTGCCGCCCGGATGCTGCAGCCACGCCAGCGTGCTGCTGTCGCCCGTGACGCCGTCCCGAACCGCACCCACGGTGACGCTGGCGAGATCCTGCGCCGCGTCGTTCACCATCAGCATGCCTCCGGGCATCGACACGGGCGGTCGACTGATCACCGTGACGGGGACGGGGAAGGGCAGGCTCGTGCCCACGTCACGCGTGCCGGGTGCACGTGGTTCAGCGACAGGAGGCCATGGAACATCGCCCGGCTGGGCCAGCCGGGTGACGACGCCGTCAGCGAGGTCCTCGGAGTGGACGGCGCCGAGTCCGGGGCACCAGACGGTGCGGCGGGCCGCGGTATACCCCTCACCGTCCGGGATCTGCTGGTCCAGGACCGTGCTCAGAGTCAGGCAGTCGTCGCGACCGCCGTAGCCCGCAACCTCGTCCGGCACCTCCGCAGGACCGTCCACCGTGCCGGTGGAGGTGAAGGGGGCGACGTCCAGGGTCAGGCCCTCGCTCGTCCATGTGCTGCCGGCCGTCAGGTCCGCCGGCACCTGGAGCAGGGGCGGGGAGTACCACAAGGTGCTGCCGTCCACGGATGTTCCGACGATGTCGTAGTAGCCCCCCTCGGTGATGATGCCCACCGTGATGTAGGGGCTCAGCACTCCCTCGCTGGTGACTGCGGTGACGGTGCTTCTGACCGCTTGCGTCTCCGCGGCATCCAACCCCAACGCCGCGATGGCGTCGAAGATCCTGGCGCTCGCGACGCTGCCAGGCAGCGACAGGGCCAGGGAGGCCGCCGGTCCGGCGACCGTCGCGTTCGTGAAGGGCGGCTGAGCCGAGGAGGCCGGGTCGGTGACGAAGGTGACGGGGGCATCGGACGTCACCACCAGCTGCTGCACCTCGGTGACCGCCGTCGGGGTGCGGGAGGCGAGGACGAAGGCTGCCCCGATACCCGCCACGATTACGAGGAAGACCACGAGCATCGGCCACAGCGGCCTGCTGCCGACATCAGGCTGCTGGGCATGAGTCAGTTCGACGTCGCCCACACCCGCTCCCGTCCTCGGCTCCTGATCGGAATGATCCTCGCGGGGTCAAGTGCCGGATGCCCGCAGCGGCATGCGGGGGGAGGCTCCATGGCCGCGACGGCAGCACACCGGGAGCGCCCGTGAACCGGTCCACGCCACGGTGGCAGACGACGTGGGTAGCCCCGCGGCGTAGGCTCAGACCCATGAGAACCCGCGCCCTCGTCGTAGCCCTTGCCACCGCCGGCCTCATGGCCGCAACCGCCACCCCCGCCCTCGCGGCCGAGTCTGCGGATCAGCGGATGATGACCGAGCAGGACGTTCCTGCTTCGTTCGGGACCCCGACGAGTCGCGACTTCGACGCCAAGGCGCTCGACAAGAGGATCGGCATCTGCGACAACGCCTCCGGCTCGACTCTCGCCAGCGTGCCGGCGCCGCCCAAGCAGTACCTCGTCGACATCGAGACCACCTACAAGCGCACCTACACCGAGGTGATGGAGCGCGTCTACGAGTTCGACTCCGAGCAGAAGGCACAGGACGCCTTCGCCAAGCTCTCGGCGCAGACGAGCAACTGCGAGGGCACCACGACGATGAAGCAGGGCGGCCCGAACCTCAAGCAGACCGTGACAACCGGCTCCTACCCGGGAGGCCAGTACCAGGACTTCTGGGTGAACGTCTCGGCCACGTGGACCGGCGGCGGCCTGAAGCGGCCCAGCCGGGACATCGTCCGCGCCATGTACGTGCAGGCCGGCGACGCGATCGTCGAGACGGTCGCGTACATCAATGGCCGAGGTGCCCTGAACGCCACCCAGCAGAGCGACCTCGCCGATCTTGCGGAGGTCCTTGCCGGTCGATGGGCCACCTCCTGACCAGATGCCGCGCGAGCGGCTCCCTCCCATGACCTTCTCCGCGGGATCCTTCGAGGACGCCACGACCGTCGTCCGCGGTTCCGATTCCTCCACCTCGCTGTGGACGGTGCCGGACGGATGGCAGCAGGGTCGGGGGGCCTGGGGTGGCCTGCCCATCGGCGCCATGATCAAGGCCGTGA
The DNA here is from genome assembly GCA_044233495.1 of Candidatus Nanopelagicales bacterium. Lineage (GTDB taxonomy): Bacteria > Actinomycetota > Actinomycetes > S36-B12 > S36-B12 > UBA10649. The sequence goes on along the minus strand of JBIIJX010000045.1, from coordinate 6,771 downwards.
TGCTGACGGAGCAGGACGCCTCCCGGACGCTGCGCACCGTCAGCGTCACGCTGTCCGCTCCAGCGCTCCCCGGGCCGCACACGATCACGGTCGAGCCCGTGCGCATCGGCTCCGGAGTCTCGACGTGGTCCGCGCGCATCAGCGATGTCGGGGGCAACTTCGTCGGCGGAGGGTCCTTCGTCACGGGAGTTCCACGGGCCGGCGCCGGGGACCGCGATGAGTCGTCCTGGAGCGCAATCACGTCACCCGGTGCACCTGACTGGTCGACCGTGCCCGTGGTCGAGACTCCCCCACCCTTCCCGCGCTTCACGCAGCACATGGACTTCCGCGTGGCGTCGGGGATTCCCCTCCAGGGCGGCACGCCCGAGACCACCGGCTGGATCTCCTTCCGCACACCGACACCGTGGACCGACGCTTCCGTCGTCGCGATCTCCGATGCCTGGTACACCGTCACCATCGTGGCCATGACGGAGCTGCTGCCCATCTCCACGGTGAGCTTCACGGCCTCGCTGCTGGTCGATCCGGCGAGCCTCACACCGGACGTGCCCCTGCTCCATCACGGACTGATCAGCGCCGCGCATGAGGGATTCGCCAGCGAGCAGCGCCGGCTGTGGTCCGCGGACGGCAGACTCGTCGTCGACAGCCTGCAGACGCTCGTCGTCGGCTAGCGGGCGACGTGCGCCCGGGCGGTCCGACGCCCAGATGACCACTCGGTGAACATTGCCGGCTCAAGGTTGTTTCGCGCGATTGACTCAACAACTATTGATTCAATCGCCTGTCACTCGTGAGGAGTCGACCATGATCAGTACCTTCCACCGCGATGACATCCCCGACCTCGACCAGATGACCCTGCGGTCGTCGGCGATGCTCCTCCAGAAGGACTTTGCCGGAGTATTCGGCGCCGAGACCATCGAGCGGTTTCTGCTGACGTCCTACGAGGAGTTCGCACCACGATTGACGAACCAGACCTACCTTGCTCTATTCGCAGAGCGCTTCGCCCGCGAGCGGCTGCGCGCCCTGGCGCGGGTCGAGGGACGCACTGACGACGACCGCCCGGTGGTCCTGTTCCTGTGCACGCACAACGCCGGCCGCTCCCAGATGGCCCTCGGCTTCTTTCGTGACATGGCTGGTGATGCCGCTATCGCCTGGTCAGGCGGCTCGGAACCGGGCAGCGAGGTCAACCCGGCCGCGATCGCAGCCATGGCCGAGGTCGGCATCGACATCTCGGGCGAGTTCCCGAAGCCGTGGACGGACGAGATCGTCCGCGCGGCCGATGTCGTCGTCACGATGGGCTGCGGGGATGCCTGCCCGGTGTTCCCCGGGAAGCGCTACGTCGACTGGGTGCTCGAGGATCCGGCGGGCCTGACCGTCGACGATGTGCGGCCCATCCGCGAGGAAATCCGGGGGCGGGTACGCAGCCTGCTCGACGAACTGGCCGTGGCCTCGACGTAGACGACGCGGCTCACCGCGTCGTCATCAGGTTTCGCGGAGGTCAAGCAGGCGACGGGCGGCCGCGGTCGCGGTGATCTCCCCGCTGCGGAGCAGCTTCTCGAGATGCTGCGCAGCAGCCCGCACGTCGGCCTGGGCGCGGAACTCGTCGACGAGGCGCTCCTCAACCGTCGCCCACATCCAGTCGACCTGCTGGCGCGCACGTCGCTCGACCAGCAGCCCGTTGCGCTCGAGCACGGCCTGGTGCTGCTCCACCTGCGACCACACGTCGTCGATCCCGATGTCGTTGATGGCACTGCAGGTGAGTACCGGGGGCACCCACAGCGCGCCCGCAGGACGCAGGAGGGCGAGGGCCTTGGCCAACTCGCGGGCCGCTCCCTTGGCCTCGATCTCATGCGCGCCATCCGCCTTGTTGACGGTGAGCACGTCGGCCAGTTCCAGCACGCCCTTCTTGATGCCCTGCAGCGCATCTCCCGTGCGAGCGAGCATCAGCACCAGGAAGCAGTCCGTCATGTTCGCGACCGTGGTCTCGGACTGGCCCACCCCGACGGTCTCCACCAGCACGACGTCGTAGCCGGCCGCCTCCACGACGACCATCGCCTCGCGCGTTGCCGCAGCCACGCCGCCGAGCGTGCCCGACGTGGGTGACGGCCTGATGAAGGCATGCTCGTCGACGGACAGCCGTGACATCCGGGTCTTGTCGCCCAGGATGCTGCCACCCGTGCGCGTGGATGACGGATCGACCGCGAGCACTGCGACGCGACGACCCGAACGCGTCAGGTGCGTGCCGAGGGCATCGATGAAGGTGGACTTTCCGACTCCCGGAACCCCGGTGATCCCGACACGGATACTGCGTCCCGCTCGTGGCAGCAGGCGGTTCAGCAGCTCCTGCGCGAGCTCCTGGTGCTCGGGGAGGCGCGACTCCACCAGCGTGATGGCGCGACCAAGGGCAGTGCGATCGCCGGCGAGCACCCCTCGCTCGTAGGCATCGAGATCGATGGGGGCCGGCATCAGGTCAGGCCAGTCGCGCGTCGAGCTGATCGATGAGGTCGATCGCTGCGTCGGCGACGACGGTGCCCGGCGGGAAGATCGCCGACGCCCCGGCAGCGCGCAGCTCGTCGAAGTCCTGGGGAGGGATCACCCCGCCGACGACGATCATGATGTCGTCGCGCCCGAGGGCCGCCAACTCGTCGCGCAGCGCCGGCACCAGCGTGAGATGACCGGCCGCCAGCGATGACGCACCGACGATGTGGACATCCGCCTCGACGGCCTGGAGTGCAACCTCGCGCGGGGTCTGGAACAAAGGGCCGACATCGACGTCGAAGCCGAGGTCGGCGAAGGCCGTGGCGATGACCTTCTGGCCCCGATCGTGACCGTCCTGCCCCATCTTCGCGACCATGATGCGCGGGCGACGACCGTGCCTCGACTCGAAGTCGGCGGCGCGCTCGCGCACCCGCTCGACGTTCGGCGAGTCACCCGCCTCACTCCGGTACACCCCATGGATGGTACGGATCGTGGCCACGTGCCGCCCGAACACGGCCTCCAGCGCGTCGCTCATCTCCCCCACGGTGGCACCCGCGCGCGCTGCGTCGACGGCGAGCTTGAGGAGGTTCTGCTCGAGCCCGGGAGCGCGTGAGCCGTCGACGGAGGCACGTGCCGCCTCGGTGAGCGCAGCCAGAGCCGCAGCGCACGCGACCCCGTCGCGCTCCGCGCGCAGGCGCTCGAGCTTGGCCAGCTGCTCGGCACGGACGGCCGAGTTGTCGACCTTGAGCACGTCGATCTGCTCCTGCTCGTCGGGCCGGAACAGGTTGACGCCGATGACGGGCTGGCGGCCGGTGTCGATCCACGCCTGCGTGCGGGCCGCCGCCTCCTCGATGCGCATCTTCGGGATGCCGGCCTCGATCGCGGCCGTCATGCCGCCGGCCTCCTCGACCTCCCGGATGTGCGCCCACGCGCGCGCCGCGAGGTCGGCCGTGAGTCGCTCGATGTAGTACGAGCCACCCCAGGGGTCGATGACCCGGGTGGTGCCGGACTCCTGCTGCAGGAGCAGCTGGGTGTTGCGTGCGATGCGGGCGCTGAAGTCCGTCGGCAGGGCGAGCGCCTCGTCGAGGGCGTTCGTGTGCAGGGACTGGGTGTGGCCCTGCGTCGCGGCCATCGCCTCGACGCACGTGCGCACGACGTTGTTGTAGACGTCCTGGGCTGTCAACGACCACCCGGATGTCTGGCAGTGCGTGCGCAGCGACAGCGACTTGGGGTTGGTGGGGCCGAACTCCTGCACGAGCTTCGCCCACAGGAGCCGAGCGGCCCGCATCTTCGCGACCTCCATCGCGAAGTTCATCCCGATGGCCCAGAAGAAGGACAGCCGGGGCGCGAAGGCATCGACGTCAAGGCCCGCCTCCTGCCCCGCACGGATGTACTCGACTCCGTCAGCAAGGGTGTATGCCAGCTCGAGATCGGCCGTGGCACCCGCCTCCTGCATGTGGTAGCCGGAGATCGAGATGGAGTTGAACTTCGGCATCTCCACGGAGGTGTACGCGAAGATGTCGGAGATGATCCGCATGCTCGGCGCCGGAGGGTAGATGTAGGTGTTGCGGACCATGAACTCCTTGAGGATGTCGTTCTGGATGGTCCCGGTCAGCTGATCATGTGCGACACCCTGCTCCTCCCCCGCCACGATGAAGAGCGCGAGAACAGGGAGCACCGCCCCGTTCATCGTCATCGACACGCTCATGCGGTCGAGCGGGATCCCCTCGAACAGCTGCCGCATGTCGAGGATGGAGTCGATGGCCACGCCGGCCATGCCGACGTCGCCGGTGACGCGCGGATGATCGGAGTCGTAGCCGCGATGTGTCGCGAGGTCGAAGGCGACCGAGAGTCCCTTCTGCCCGGCTGCGAGGTTGCGCCGGTAGAAGGCATTCGACTCCTCGGCGGTCGAGAATCCGGCGTACTGGCGGATCGTCCACGGCTGATTGACGTACATCGTCGAGTAAGGGCCCCGCAGGAACGGCGCGATTCCCGGGTACGTGTTCAGGAAGTCGAGGTCGGCGACGTCGCTGCCGTCGAGTGCGATCGGCACGTCGATACCCTCGGGAGTCGTCCATGCGAGTTCGTGCGGCGCGTGGCCGGTCTCCGCCTGCACCGCGGCCTCCCACGACGACCGGCCCACCGGTGCCGGCAGGCTGCCCAGATCGACGGACGACAGGTCCGGGATCGACGGATGCGTGGTCATCTCGCCACCCCCAGGGCATCGAGAGCACGCGTCAGGACGTCGAGCACGTCGGACCCGAGGCCCACCTCCTCGTCGACGCCGGCCACATCGGCTCCGCGACCGGCCAGGTAGATCCGGGTCGCACCCGAGTCGCGGAGGCTGCGGGCAGCCTCCGCCCCGGACTCCGCGTACACCGCATCGGACGAGCACAGGCAGGCCACCTGCGTCCCCGCCGCGCCGAACTCCTCGACGGGTCCGGAGACCGTGCGGATCCCCGCTGCCTCGAACAGGTTCTTCGCGAAGGTGGCGCGTGCCGTCGACTGCGCGAGTGTGCCGAGGGTCGCCAGGAACACGACTGGCCGTTCCGCGGTTCGCGCTGCCGCATCGGCACGGGCCCGCTGCACCTCGAACTCGTCGGACCACCGGTGCAGTGTGAACGGCGTGAAGCGAGCAGCAGCCGGCACGGCAGGTGAGTCCATCGGAGCCGGCGGCCGCTCGCCGATGTCCGGGAACTCGCTGAGGCCGGTGAGGGGACGTTGCCGGGTGGCAACCTGCTCCTGGCGTGCCGCTCGTGACCCCTCGACCGCTGCGCCGATCAGCCCCGATCGGAGCGCATCGACGATGCCACCGGCGGCGTCGACCTCCTGCAGCACCGTCCAGGCGCGCTGGGCGAGCTCCTCGCTCAGGCTCTCGACGAACCACGAACCACCGGCCATGTCGACGACCCGGGACAGGTGCGACTCCATCTGCAGGATGGTCTGAGTGTTGCGCGCCACGCGGCGGCCCAATGCACTGCCGCCGTGCGTGATGAACAGGTCGTGCGGCAGCACGGTCACCGCGTCGGCCCCACCGACACCAGCGGCGAAGCAGGCCACCGTCGAGCGGAGCGTGTTGACCCAAGTGTCGTAGCGGGTGAGCATCGCGCGTGAGACCTCGGCATGCACCGTCATGGTGCGCTGCTGCTCAGCCAGGCCGGCGAGCTCGAGCACGCGAGCCCAGAGGCGTCGCGCCGCACGCATCTTCGCGATGGTCAGGAACTGGTCATCCGTCGCCGCGAACCGGAACTCGATCGAGCCGGCGACGACGTCGATCGGCACGCCACGCTCGACGAGACTGCGGACGATCCAGACACCCGAGGCGAGGGCCCAGCCGAGCTCCTGCCCCTCTGTCGCCCCCGCCTCGTGCCACACCGTTGCATCGACCAGCAGCGCCCGGGCGTGGGGCGCATGGGCATGAACGTCGAGCGTGAGGGCGGCGACATCGTCGAGCAGGCCGTCGAGGTCGAACCCGCCGCCGGAGCGAGCCCACGCGGCAAGAGGGTCGACACCCAGGCAGCCACGACGCTCGAGTGCACCCGTGCCTGCGCTGCTCCAGCGCGCCATCAGCGCACGCGCCGCCGTGACCTGCGCGCCTGCATCACGCAGGTCGAGGCTCACGGGAGCAAGGTCGAGCAGCACGCCCGCCAGCGCACGATCGAGGGCGCCGGCGACGTCGTCATCGTCAACGGTGACGAGCAGGCCCGTGGCACCCGACTCCAGCTCCATGACGCTCGACGAGTCCGCAACGTCCGGCCAGACGCGCTGCCGGACCTCCCACGGCACCGGCGCTGCGTGGGTCGAGCGGACGAAGGGGGCCTGGCCGGGTGCCGGGGCTGCTCCTGGCGCATCCGCGGCGGTGTAGAGAGGCTGGATCGCGATGCCGTCGTCGGTGCGCGAGACAAGCTTCCGGTCGATGGCGCGTCGAACGTCCTCGTCCGAGGCATCGGGCGAACCCTTCAGCAGCACGCGGCCCACCTCGGCGAGCCACTGCTCGCGCGTGGGCGCCGGGAAGCTGCCGGCCAGGATCAGGGAGTCGGTCACGCGGTTCCTTCTCTCGAGGATGCATGGACATCCTATGAGTCGCCGTTCGTGCCGCTTCCGGCGAACCATGAGGGGCTATCGAGCGAGCCAGATGCCGCCTGCCCCACCACTACAGTGCGCCCGTGGCCTACGAGCGCTCCTCCCCCCGTTCGCTCACGGGCCGTCGATGGCTCGTCGCCGGTGTGGTGCTCGTCGGCGCGGCGATCCTGCTGCTTCGCCGATGGGAGGCCGTGCAGCAGCCCTTCCTCTGGGCCG
>JBIIJX010000082.1:0-9933 GCA_044233495.1 Candidatus Nanopelagicales bacterium | reverse complement strand
CGCCCCCGGCAACGATCTGTTCGCGCCGTACAACGGCCAGCTCTGGGTCCTCCAGCGCGCGCTCGTCGTCTTCGGCGACGTGCTCGGCCTGTCGACGCTTCCGTTCGTGCTGCTCGTGTCGAGCCTGGTGGTGACGCTGCTCGGACTCAGCGTGCTGCTGCAGGCACGGCTGCAGCAGTTGTTCGGCGGTATGGGCTACCAGGTGCTCGCCTTCTGGCTGCTCCTACTGCTGCCTGGCGCGTGGGAGTCGCTCGGGACGATTCTGTCGCTGCACTGGTGGCTGGTGTTCAGCGCAGCAGCGCTGCTCATGGCCCCCGCCGCGCGATCACGCACCGGCACCGTGCTGGAACTCGGCTGGCTGGTCGTCCTCGGGCTCTCCGGACTCGTCTCCTGGATCGTTCTGCCGATCGCCGTCGGGGCCGTCGTCGTCCGGCGCGACGGAGCCGCGGTCGTGCGCTGCCTCGTCGTGATCGCGACAGCGGTCGTGCAGTTCGTGGTGCTGCTGTCATCCGCGCGCGAGCCCAGCGAGAGTGCCGGACTGATCGACATGGCACGGATCATCGCGCTGCGGGCAGGCGCCGTCGCCGTGCTGGGCGAGGACTGGCTGTCCGACACCGCGCGACCCTCGACCAGCGTCCTCGTCCTGGCCCTCGGCGCGGCGTACCTGATCGCGGTGGCGCTCGTCGCCCTCCTCGGCCGCCGCTGGCCGGCGCTGGCCCTCGCCATCAGCGCCGCGGTGTCGGTCGCGATCGGGCTGTGGGGTGCGGCCGAGCCGCTCGCCCTGCTGACGATGCCGGGCGGAGGCCGCTACTTCGTCCCCGCTCTCGGTTTCGCGATCCTGATCCTCGTGCTCGGCATCACCGCACGACGGCCATGGGTGCGGGCCCTCGGGGTCATCGGCCTCGCGGCCAGCGGCTTCGCACTGGTCACCAGCACGATGATCGCGAACCCGGCTCCGCCGCTGGAACCCTCCTCCTGGGACTCCTTCGTCCGGTGCGTCGACGGCGGTGGACCCTGCGAGGTCGCCACCTCACCCAAGGGCTGGCGCATCACGACCTCGTGACGACTCGGCCTTCATACTGGTCGGATGTCCACCGATGCCGCCGTCATCATCCTGACCGGGGGCACGGGCGCGCGTCTCGGCGGAGCGGACAAGGCGATGCTGGCGCTGCACGGGTCCACTCCGATCGGGATGATCATCGAGGCCCTACCGCTCGACGTCGACATCGTCGTCTCCGGTCCTTCCCTTCCGCTCCTGCGCGAGGTCGCCTTCCGGCAGGAGGTGCCGTCGGGTGGTGGTCCTGTAGCCGGGATCGTCGCTGCCCTCACAGACGTGCAGGCTCCGCTCGTTGGAGTACTCGCCGTCGACATGCCGTGGTCGGTCCCCGTCCTGCTTGCGGCGATCGACCGGCTGAGGGGTGCACCGGATGTCGACGTCATGATCCCTATCGATCCGGAAGGTCGTCGGCAGCCGTTGTGCTGCGCCTGGCGCACCGATCGGCTGCGCGCGTGCCTACCTGCCGAGCCCCACGGCTCTTCCGTGCGCGATCTCCTCTCGCGCGCCGTCGTCGGTGAGTTCACCGCCGAGGCGGACAATCAGCTCGACGACATCGACACACCCGAGGATCTCGAGCGTGCACTCACCAGGAGCGACACATGACACAGCCCTCACCCATGGATGACTGGATCGATGCCGTACGCACGGAACTCGGCATCGACGCCGACGTCGACGTGACGTCCATCCTCGATGTCGCCCGCGTCGCCGCCCACGGGGTCGCACGGCCCGCAGCGCCGGTCACCACCTTCCTGCTCGGGGTCGCTGCCGCTGCAGGGGTCGAACCGTCCGAGGCTGCACGGCGCATCCAGGCCCTGGCCGAGACGTGGACCTCGACCGACTCCGCATGATCCCCGCCGCGTGACGCCACGACGTAGGGTGCAGCGCATGCGCCGCATCCTCATGGCCGCCGGAGTCATCGGCGCGCTCACTCTCGGAGCCTGCAGCTCCGGGGAGGAGACAGCGTCGCCCGCGTCCCCCGCCGCAACCGCGAGCGCGTCCGCGGACTCCCCGACGGCGAGACCGAGCCAGTCCCCCTCCTCGTCGGCGAGCGCCAGCGCGACCCCGGCCCGCCCGCCCTCACCCATCCCCGCCTCGATCATCGGCCTGCACGTCGCCGGTGTGCAGGACGGCGCGTGGCCCGACCCGAACGTGCCCATCGGATCGCTGCGACTGTGGGACTCCGGCACCGGGTGGGGGCAGATCGAGACGTCCCCGGGCCGCTACTCCTGGGCCCAGCTCGACGAGGCCGTCGCCAACGCCGAGGAGCACGGGGTGACCGACATCCTGCTCGTACTCGGCACGACTCCGGCCTGGAATGCCAAGCGGATCGACACCGGTGACTACCCGGCCCCGGGGGCGGCATCCGCCCCGAAGGACCTCGATGCCTGGGACGAGTACGTCGCTGCCGTCGTCGACCGCTACCGCGGACGCATCTCCTCGTACCAGATCTGGAATGAGGCGAGCCTGTCGATGTTCTGGGACGGGACGCCGAGGCAGATGGCCGAGTTGACGGATCGCGCCTACCGCATCATCAAGGACGTGGACCCTGGCGCGACCGTCGTCGCGGCGAGCACCACTGTGCGACTCGAGGGCGCCTTCGACCGCTTCTTCGTGCGCTACCTCGAGGCCCTCCGTGACCTCGACTGGCCCGTCGACGCCTTCTCCGCCCACCTGTACCCGGCCAGCAGGGCCACCACCGACGAGCGTGCGACGTTCATCGCACAGGTCACCGACGCGCTCGCAGCAGTCGGCGCTCCGGACCTTCCGGTGTGGGACACCGAACTGAACTACGGCCTCGCCGGCCCGGGATCGGAGAACCCGCGCCAGGCCATTGTCGGGTCACGTGCCCGGGACTGGGTCGTCGAGACCACCATGGACTCCCTCGCGCTGGGCATTTCGCGCACCTATTGGTACATCTGGACGCCCGAGCCATACGACCTGCTGGGCATGCAGCTGACGGACTCCTCAGGAGCCGTGACAGGCCTGCGCGTCGTCGAGCAGTGGCTCGTCGGCGGGGAACTCGGTCCCTGCACGCAGACCGGTGGCATCGCAACCTGTGCGGTGACGAAGAACGGAGTGCCCGCGATGATCGCGTGGTCACTCGACGGACCGGGAGCATTGCCTCCTCCCGCGGGATTCACCGAGGTCTGCCGCACGGACAACGAGTGCACGACCATCGATGGAGTCATCGAACTCGACGAGACACCTGTGCGCCTGCTGCCATGAAGGGCCCATCCGTGCGCGCGCTGCTCGCGATCCCGCTCGCCTCCGCGTGCCTACTCCTCGTCACGGGCGAGGGCTGGGCCGCGCCCGGCCCCACTGCCAGGGGCGAGTGGTCGATGGTGCCGCAGACGAAGGATGCGGATGCCGACGGGCAGATCGACGGCGACGGCGGCGTGCCCGTCTCGGGGGCACTCAGCACACAGCCGGCGGCACGGTTCAAGGGAGCGGGCAATCGCATTGCCCAGCCGCACGAGCGCCTCATCGGCGGCTCGCTGTCGTGGTACCTGTCGCCCCGAGGGTTCCCCGTCGAACTCGACGCCTGCGACTCCACGGGCGCCGAATTCCGCTGGCGCATCTCGGGCGATCAGGACACCCGCACGACGAAATGGCGGCCGCTGTCCCGCCGCACGTGCTCGCAGGATCTGACCCTGCCCGAGGGTCGGTACCGACTGTCTCTGGAGGTGCGCTCCGCGGGCAGGATCGCGCGCATGCAGATGAAGGCCGACGTGCGCAACATCCTCGTCGTCGCGATGGGTGACTCCTACGCGTCGGGTGAAGGCAACCCCCGCAACGTCGAGGCATGGCTGCGGGACGGGCCGCCCTTCTCCCCCTACTGGGACGACGATGCGTGCAATCGCAGCGTGCTGGGTGCACCCTCCCTGGCTGCGCTGGCCCTCGAGCAGTCATCGCCCCGAACGTCGGTGACCCTGGTGAATGTCACGTGCTCCGGAGCGACAGTTGCCCGAGGGATTCTCGGGGTACAGACCGCCGCCGCACAGACCGCCACCCAGATCGAGCAGGCGGCAGCGATCATCCAGGGCGAGGAAGCCGATGTCGTTCTGCTGTCCGTTGGCGGGAACGACGTCGGGTTCACGTCAGTGCTGCAGGCCTGCGCCCTGTCCGGCAACTGCCCGCTGACCAAGCCGCCCTCCGGCGTGCTCCAGCAGTACCCGACGGTCCAGACCGGCGTGCAGGCCCGCACCGGCCAGCTTCCTGCCGACTACGCACGGATCGCATCCTGCCTGGGCTCCGACACCTGCACACTGAAGGACGGTCGCGTCGTGCAGGACCTTCCACTGGCGCCTGACGCCACGGTGCTGCCGACGATGTACCCGGACATCACGCGCGCGCAGGACGGGGAGCCGTGCGAGTACCTGACCCTCACCCCGTCCGACTTCTCGTGGGCGCGATCGACCATCCTGCTGCCGGAGCCTCCCCGTCCCTACCCCTACGTCACGACGGGTGGCCGGACGGTGCCCCTGCCCATGGATGCCGGATCCCTCAACCAGGTCATCGCCTCGACATTCACCCTGCCTGGCTGGCAGCCGGTGGCCGGGACGTGGGCGGCCTCTGGCGACACCGCCGAGGGTCACGGCGTCTGCGCGGGCGAGCAGGCCTGGGTGTTCGGAGTCACCTTGCTCGCCGGGTTCGGCAGCGCGTCCTTCCACCCGAACCCGGCCGGGCAGGTCGCCATGGGCCGTGCGATCGCCCGGGCCATGAGCCAGGCCATCGCGACACGGTGATACTGTTCTCACCGCGCGCCGCTAGCTCAATTGGCAGAGCAGCTGACTCTTAATCAGCGGGTTGTAGGTTCAAGTCCTACGCGGCGTACTCCGTCCAGGTGGCGTTCCGCCGGAGCCGAAATCCCGAAACCCTCGCAACATTTTCCTCGCAGACGGCGACATCTGAGTCGCAGACGGCGACGCTGCTGCCACCGGGCCTTGCGTCCTTCGACTCCGCACCAGCTCGTGCCTATAGCCATCGTCCAGTGACGAACTACTTGTCCGGGCTGAGGATCGTCACCCGACTGGTGATCGCTGGCCGACTGAACCCGATTGCATTTCGGGCCACGACGCCGAAGGTGTAGGTCACGCCGGGCTTCAGGCCGGTGAACTGGCAGGACGTCTTCGTCGTCGTGCACGTCTTCTTGCCGGGGAATGCCGTGACCCGATAGCCACTGATCGGCTCGCCGCCGGGGAAGGCCGGCGCCTTCCAGCTCACTGTGGCCGAGTTGACGCCCGCGGCCGCCTTCACCCGAGCAGGCTTGCCAGGAACGCTCGGCAGGGAGATGACGGAGATGGTGCCGCTGCCGAAGTTGGGCACGTAGTAGGTGCTGCCTGACCGGTTCAATGCACCGGACTTGGGCTGGCTGCCGACGGTCACCGTGGAGATGACCGTGTTCGTCGCCGTGTCGATGACGGACACCGTCCCGACGTCGTTCTGGTTGGCGACATAGGCGCGGGTACCCCGCAGGTTGACCTGCGCCGGGTACGGGTTGTCTCCGACGCCGATGGTGGCGACCACCGTGTTCGAGGCGGTGTCGATCACGGACACGCTGGAGGAGTTCGAGTTGGTCACATAGAGCCTGGTGCCCTGCGTGTTCAGAGTCGCGTCCCAGGGATCCTCCCCGACCGGGATGGTCGCAATCACGGAGTTCGTCGCGGTATCGATCACCGAGACGTTGTTCGACCCATTGTTGGCGCTGTAGACGCGTGTCCCGGTGAGGTTCACCTTCGGACGGTAGGGATTCGCCCCGACGCCGATCGTGGCCACCACGGCCCCGGCAGCGGTGTCGATGACAGAGATCGTCCCGTCCGTGTAGTTGGGGACATACAGCCGCGCACCGGAGACGTCCATGGCCATGGTGTTCGGCCCAGCCCCGACGGCGATCGTGCCGATCACGCTGTTGAGACCAGTGTCGATCACGGAGACGGTGTTGGACCCGTTGTTGGCCACGTACATGCGCGCCCCGGATGGACTCACGGACGGCGCATAGGGCATCGAGCCGACCGGGATGGTCGCCACGACCTGATTGCTCGCGGTGTCGATCACCGACACCGAGTTCGATCCGAGGTTGCTCACGTAGAGCCGCGTGCCGGCGGGGTTGAGCACGGGCGGAATCGGGTTCTGGCCCACCGGGATCGTCGCAGTGACCGTATTGGTCCCAGTGTCGATGACGGACACGGTCCCTGACTGGTCGTTCGACACGTACAGGGTGCTCTCGTCGGCATTCAGCACGGGGAGGAACGGCTGCGAACCGACGGTGATGGTGTCAGTGACCTCCGGCTCGGCGACGGCGATCGGCGCCGCCGCAGCACCAGGGGCTCCCAGCAGGACCAGTCCCAGAGCAACCATCGAGGACAAGAGTCTGCTGGCCCGCATGACGGCTCCAAGATGTAGACGAGTGAGGCGCTCAGGCTATGTCATCCGAGCAGGTGCGGATACACCATCCGCGACATAGCCTCGTGGCATGCGCAGAGACTCGCCGTCTGTTCCCCTCCACGTGCGGGCTCGCACGCTCGTCCCGCTCGCCGTGCTCATGCTGGCCGGCTCAGCACTGCTCGCACCGGCGGCGGTCGCGAACCCGGACCCGACGATCCTCGGGGCCGTCGCGCGCACCCAGACGGGGAGCGATCTGCGCGCAAGCAGGGCGATCTCGTCCACGGCTGACTACACGCGCCATCGCATCACCTACCGCAGCAACGGCCTCACGATCACCGGGATCATGAACCGGCCGAAGGGCGACGGTCCCTTTCCCGTGGTGGTGCTCGCCCACGGGTACATCGATCCGGACGTGTACTGGAGCGGTCAAGGCTTTCGCCGCGAGCAGGACTGGCTCGCGCGCAATGGGTACATTGCGCTGCACGTCGACTTCCGCAACCACGCCGGATCCGACGATGATCCCGACGCCGACCTGAACATGCGCATCGGCTATGCCGAGGACGTCATCAATGCTGGCCTCGCTGTGCGTAACTCCAACATCTCCTACATGGATTCCGACCGGGTCGCCGTACTCGGCCGTTCGATGGGTGGTGGTGTCGCCTACCAGGCCCTGACCATCGCTCCCGGTGTCTTCGACGCTGCCATCACGTACGCCTCCGTCAGTTCCGATCCCGTCGACAACTTCAACCGCTGGCAGCGGCAGCGCTACGAGATCGGCCGCACGATCCTGAAGGCGTACGGCGAGCCGACGAGCAACCCCGCGCTATGGGCACAGATGTCCTCGCGCAACTACTTCAACCGCATCACCGAGCCGGTGCTTGCCTTCCACGGCACAAATGACGGCACCTGCGACATCGAGTGGGCCCGCGAGACGCAGCGCGCCCTAGAGGAGGCCGGCGTGGATGCGCGACTGGTGGAGTACAAGGGCGCCGACCACTACTTCTACGGTCCGTGGAACGACTCCATCCGCCAGGTTGGCGCGTTCCTGCGCAAGCATCTGGGCTGACGCCGAGGCTCAGCCTCCGGCGACGGCAGGGATGATCGAGACGTTCGTGCCGTCCGGCGTCGGAGTCGCGAGGTCCTCGAGGAACCTGACGTCATCGTCGTTGACGTAGACGTTGACGAAGCGCCGCAGCCGGCCGTCATCGTCGAGCACTCGAGCACCGATACCGGGGTACTGCGAATCGAGATCGGCGATCGCCTCCGCGAGGGTGGCGCCGGACACCGTCACCTCGGCGCTGCCACCGGTGTACGTGCGAAGGATGGTCGGGACCTTGACGGCGATGCTCATGAGTCTTCTCCTGTGTAATGCGATTCGAAGTCGTCGTAGGACGGGCTGATGGTGAAGGTGGGCTTGGACGTCTGTGCCACGGCATCGAGGGTCTTGAGCCCGTCGCCGGTGTTCAGCAGGACGACTTCGGCGTTCGGGTCGATGAGACCCTCCGCCAGCAGCTTGCGGTACGTCGCCACCACGACGCCACCAGCGGTCTCGGCAAAGATCCCCTCGGTGCGCGCGAGCAGCTCGATGCCTTCAACGACCTCGGCGTCGCTCACATCCGCGATCGCCCCGCCAGTGCGACGCACCGCGTCGAGTGCGTACGGCCCGTCAGCCGGATTGCCGATGGCCAGTGACTTCGCGATCGTGTCCGGCTTCACAGGCCGGATGATGTCGAGGCCGTCACGGAAGGCGGTCGACACCGGCGAGCAGCCGGTCGCCTGCGCACCGAAGACCTGGTAGGGCTTCTCGTCGACCAGCCCCAGCCGCGTGAACTCACGGAAGGCCTTGTCGACCTTGGTGAGCAGGGAACCCGACGCGACGGGAGACACGTAGGCATCCGGCAGGCGCCAGCCGAGCTGCTCGGCGATCTCGAAGCCGACCGTCTTGCTGCCCTCTGCGTAGTAGGGGCGCAGGTTGACGTTGACGAAGCCCCAGTTGCGATTGGCTGCGATCTCCGAGCACAGCCTGTTCACGTCGTCATAGTTGCCGTCGATCGCGACGAGCGTTCCGCCGTACACCGCCGTGGTGATGATCTTGCCCGCCTCGAGATTCGAGGGCACGAACACGACGGACGCGAGGCCGGCGCGAGCTGCCGCCGCCGCGACCGCATTGGCGAGGTTGCCTGTCGACGCGCATGCGATGGTCTCGTAGCCCAGACGCCGGGCGTTCTCGAGGGCGACGGCGACGACGCGGTCCTTGAACGAGTGCGTGGGATTGCCGGAGTCGTCCTTCACCCACACCGCGCGGGCACCCAGCGCAGCGGCGAGGTTGTCGGCGCGCACCAGCTTCGTGAAGCCGGGCTGGAGCCCGGGACGCGCTCCAGCCCCAGGGGTCACCGGCAGCAGGGCCTCGTAGCGCCACATCGAGGGCGGACCGGCCGCGATCTGCTCACGCGTGACGATGGCCGGCTCGTAGGCGACCTCGAGGGGGCCGAAGCACTCCAGGCATGCGTAGCTGGCATCGAGGTCGTACTCGGCGCCGCACTCACGGCACTTCAGTGCGTAGGCAGCACCGATGGACGGGGTGGTCGTTGCGGGAGCAGTCATGACGAGGCCTCTCTTCTCATCTGCCCTGTCTTCAGGTCGGAATTGGCACCGTGCTCCGGGCGGCCTCGCAAGCGAGAACTCTCGGGTGGTTGCCGGGGCTTCTACGGGCCGTATCCCTCTGCCCCTCTGGATGAGGTATTCAGTTGTCGCTCCATCAAAGCACAGGGACCGACTCCCCCGGCAACCCGGGTCAGGCCGGGCCGAGAGCCAGAGCCGGACGCAGTGCCATCCGGACCGAGTCCCGCTGCCAGCGCCACTCCCCCCTCGGCGAGCGCATCGCCCTCGCGATCGCCGAGCGCCAGGCATCCGGGTCCGCAGCGGCAACCGCCCTCGCACGCAGGTATGCCTCTGCCAGTCGCGACGTCGAAGCATCGATGGCGGGCCTGATCTGCGTGACGAGACTGGGCGGCTCCCCGGGAGGCACGGTCTCGGGGCGCGCGGCCCACTGCTGGAGCAGTGCCCGCTGCACGCTCTTGCTCGCCTCGAACTGGGCCTGGATGAATGAGCGCACCTCGACCTCGGGCACGCCGGCGGACGCCACCAGCGAGAGGAACGCATCAGCCGCCTGGGCCTCACGCACGGGATCGTCTACCGCGGCTCCCGTGGAGCGCTTGGCCGCCGCCACAGGAACAGCGAGGGCCAGTCGTTCCTCGACCGCCGTCACCAGCCGTCGCGCTGCGACGGTCGACGAGTCTGCTCGCCCTGCGGCTGATGCTGCCGCGGACGCACCAGAGGTGCTGAAGGCCAGGCCCGCGCACACCAGGAGCGCGACGACTCCCCTGTGCACCGTCACCATCACAGATACAGGCCGGTGCCGTCGTTGCTGTGGCGGGTGGCCGCGACGGCATGGACGTCGCGCTCGCGCAGCAGGACGTAGCTGATCCCCT
>JBIIJX010000240.1:0-3538 GCA_044233495.1 Candidatus Nanopelagicales bacterium | reverse complement strand
ACCGATCTCGACACTGCGCACATTGGGCCCCATCGCGACGACCTTCGCCCACACGAGCCGCCGACCCATCTGGGCGGTCGCGGGGATGACGATGCCGCCGAGACTGCGCCGCTCGCGAGCATCGTCCTCCTCGCGAACGAGGACGCGATCGTGCAGCAGCTTGATCGGGACGAAGCCGTCGACACTCGGTGAGGTGTCGGGCAGAGGATCGGCCACGGCGTGCCTAGCGCCGGCGCCGGAGCACGAGTGCCAGCACACCGATCGTGACGACGGCCGCAATCGCCACGCGCTCCGGGCGGATGCCGCCGTACTCGTCGGTGAACACCCCCAGCACCGCGCGTCCGCCGCGCGACAGGATCGCCTTCGGTTCGGTCTGACTGCGCAGCTCGTCGAGGGATGCAACGAACTCCTCGCGCGCTGCGACGACCTCGGCCTGGAGATCGACCAAGGACGGCGCGCGGTGATGCCCGGGGTGCTCCGCAGGGGTGGCCTCGCTCATGGGCCCTCAGCCTACGCGACGGCCCGTGGCACACTCGGCGCATGCAGCTCTCCCCCGGCGACAGGGCCCCCTCCTTCACCCTGACCGACGACTCCGGGGCCACGGTGAAGCTGTCCGGCTACCGGGGCAGCACCGTGATCCTCTACGCGTATCCCGCAGCTCTGACCCCCGGCTGCACCACGCAGGCCTGCGACTTCCGCGACAGCCTGTCGCGGCTGACGGGGGCCGGCTACGCCGTGCTGGGCATCTCACCGGACAAGCCGGAGAAACTGGCGACCTTCCGCGAGCGCGACAGCCTCACCTTTCCCCTGCTAAGCGACCCCGACAAGGCGGTGCTGACGAAGTACGGGGCCTACGGGGAGAAGAAGCTGTACGGCAAGCTGGTCACCGGGGTGATCCGGTCGACCTTCGTCATCTCACCGAAGGGCACCATCGAGCACGCCTTCTACAACGTGAAGGCCACCGGCCACGTCGCCAAGCTGATGCGCGACCTCGGCCTCGACGGGTGATGGACCCGGAGGGGCTCCTACCACTGTGGCGGTCATGTGAGACTGTCAGAGATGCCGCTTAACGTCCCAGCATGGCGCGATACCGCTACACCGAGACCGATATAGCCAACGCCGTGAAGAACTCCACCTCCATCGCGGGTGTCTTACGTGCCCTCGGCATCAAGCAGGCAGGAGGTTCTCACTTCCACATGAGCAAACGCATTCGAAAACTCGGTCTCGACACGAGTCACTTCACCGGACAGGGACACAGCAAAGGTAAGTCTCTACCTGATCGCCGACGCACTCCAGACGAGATCCTTGTTCTGCGTCATTCTCTTGGTACGAGAGAACGACCCCATCTACTCAGCCGAGCTCTCAGAGATCTTGGTGTCGAAGCAGTCTGCGCGCGGTGCGCCACCGTGGACATGTGGCTCGGAAAGCCACTCACTTTGCACATCGACCACATCAATGGCGATTCGCTTGACTGCCGATCGGTCAATCTTCGCTTCCTTTGCCCTAATTGCCACTCACAGACGTCCACGTACTGCCGCAAGGCGTCCGCACGCGTACGTGAACGCACCGCTGCCTAGACTGAAAGCCAGGCGGAAGTGGTGGAATGGGTAGACACGCTGGCCTTAGGAGCCAGTGTCTTCGGGCGTGCGGGTTCGAGTCCCGCCTTCCGCACTCAGGAGTCGAGCAACTCCGACAGCACCGGCACGAGGGCGCGCATAGCCCGTCCACGGTGACTGATGGCGTCCTTCTCCTCGGCACTCATCTCGGCGGTCGTGCGGTCGTGGCCCAACGGGACGAAGATCGGGTCGTAGCCGAATCCGTTCGCGCCCCGACGCTCGCGCAGCAGCACTCCCTCAACGCTCCCCTCCACCACGCGCTCGGTGCCGTCCGGCAGGGCGACGGCTGCCGCGCAGGCAAAGGAGGCGGTGCGGCGCCGCTCGGGAACATCGCTGACCTGGCCCAGCACGAGGTCGAGATTCGCGTCGTCGTCGCCGTGACCCCCAGCCCAGCGCGCGCTGAGCACCCCGGGCATTCCGTTCAGGGCATCCACGCACAGACCCGAGTCATCGGCCACCGCCGGGAGCCCTGTGGCCCGAGCGATGGCACGAGCCTTGAGCAGCGCATTCCCCGCGAAGGTCGACTCCGTCTCGGCCACCTCGGGCGCATCCGGAAACGCGTCCAGGCTCAGGATCTCGACGTCGAGACTCGCAGCGTCGAGCAGGCGCTGCAGCTCCTCGAGCTTCTTGCGGTTGCGGGTCGCCAGGACGATGCGGTGCGTCATGTCACGAGCGCGACGTGAGCGGCACGGCCAGCGCCTGCGACTGGAGGTCCGCAAGGGTGGTGCACCCCTGCCCGGCGAGGGCGAGCAGGCGATCGAGCAGCGCGCGGTCGAAGGGCTCACCCTCCGCGGTGCCCTGCACCTCGACGAAGCGGCCGTCACCGGTCATGACGACGTTCATGTCGGTGTCGGCCGCGACATCGTCGTCGTAGTGCAGGTCGAGGCGAGGCTCACCACTGACGATGCCGACGCTGACGGCCGCAACCGAGCCGCGCAGGGGCTCGACTCCTGCCCGCACATAGCCCTGCTCACGGGCCCAGGTGAGCGAGTCCACAAGCGCGACGTAGGCGCCGGTGATGGCCGCTGTGCGCGTGCCGCCGTCGGCCTGCAGGACGTCGCAGTCGATGAGGATGCTGTTCTCGCCGAGGGCTTCCATGTCGACGACCGCGCGCAGGCTGCGGCCGATCAGGCGCGAGATCTCCTGCGTTCGCCCGCCGAGCTTGCCCTTGACCGACTCGCGCTGGTTGCGGGTGTTCGTGGCACGCGGCAGCATCGCGTACTCAGCGGTGACCCACCCCTTGCCGGAGCCCTTCAGCCAACGCGGCACCTCCGGCGAGAACGACGCCGTGCACAGCACGCGGGTGCGACCGAAGGAGACGAGGGTCGACCCCTCCGCCTGCTCCAGCCAACCTCGCTCGAACGTGACGGGACGGAGCTGGTCGGCCGCGCGGCCGTCGGAGCGAGTCATGGCCGTTACGTTATCGGCGGAGGTCTCCGGCTACGTTGGCGGATGTGTCCTCGCGCCGATCTCGCACCCCCGTGGTGCTGCTGGAGATCGCGAACGTCGCCTCGGGCACCGGCAACGGGGTCGTCATGGTGGTCGTGCCGTGGCTCGTGCTCGAACTCACCGGATCGGCTGCCGCCGCGGGGCTCGTCGCGGCCTTGTCCACCCTGCCGGCCCTCGTCGTCATCCCAGTCGTGGGCGCGGCCATCGACCGCTTCGGCCGCAAGCCGATCAGCGTGCTGTCGGATCTCGCCTCGGCGCTCTCCGTCATCGCCTTCCCGGTCGTCGGCTGGCTGATCGGGCTGGACTTCGCCTGGGTGCTCGTGCTGGCCGTCATCGGAGCCACCCTCGATCCCGCCGGCTACACCGCGCGCAAGTCCCTGATCGTCGACACGTCGCGGGCCAGCGGAATGCGGCTGGAGACCCTGAACGGCGTGCACGAGGCCCTGTTCGCGGTCGGCTGGACGTTCGGCCCA
>JBIIJX010000106.1:0-8470 GCA_044233495.1 Candidatus Nanopelagicales bacterium | reverse complement strand
CGGATGACGGTGTGGGACCGGATGACGGTGTGGGACCGGATGACGGTGTGGGACCGGATGACGGTGTGGGACCGGATGACGGTGTGGGACCGGATGACGGTGTGGGACCGGATGACGGTGCGGGACCGGATGACGGTGCGTCATCCGCGAGTGCGTGCAGCAGAGGCGGCAGATCCTTGGCCGGCACGACCGACGGTGTCGCGCTGGGCGGCAGCGGATTCACGGGGCGGGCGCCCAGCACGGGCTGATCGGCAGCAGCAGCGCTCGTTCGAGGAGAGTCAATGTGAGGTGCCGAGGATGCAGGGGTGCCCACGCCACCGACGGGTGATGGTGTGGGGCGGCTGCTCGCCTCGCGGTGCAGCAGGGCCTCGACCTCGGCACGCGGGATCGGGAGCGCGTCCGCAGTCGGAGGTCCCTCCGAGGTGGACGCGGGCGAGTCGGACGCCGTGGCGCCCACCAGCGGTCGCGTGGATGTCGTGTCGTCGATGGCGTTGCGCGCGCTCGGGGACGGTGTCGACGATGAGGGCGCGCTCGGGGAAGGTGTCGACGGAGACGGTGTCGACGAGGACGGTGCGCTCGAGGACGGTGTCGACGGGGAAGGTGTGCTCGAGGACGTCGCCTCGTCGATCGAGTGGACCAGGTCGATGAGGGACTGAGCAGGCGCCTCTGCTGTGACACGCGTGGCACGATCGGCCAACGGTGCAGTGGGGTGGGTGCCGGGTGTCGGCTCGGGTGCCGAGAGCGCTGCCGGCGGCGGAGTCACGGACATCGACGGGGGCGTACTCCCCGACGACTCCCTGCCTGTCGACGGTGGGGCCATCGGTGCCGCAAGTGGTTCCCCTGCGCGGTCGTCGTCCAGTTCCGGTGGCAGCGACACATGGCCCCGAGAGCGACGCCGCACGATGGGCGCTGCGGTCGAGGGCTGAGGCCCTGCAGGCGCCGCATCTGAGGACGGCGGTCGCAGGGGCACGAGGTCCGGGTACTCCGCGGCCGCTGCCGGCCGCGCACCAGAGTCCGGCTCTGCGGCAGAGGAAGGAAGCGCGTGGACTGACGATGCGCGGGGCGGCGGCGGGGGAGTCTGCGGAACAGCCGTCGGAGGTGGGACAGGGGATGGTGCGTCGGCCTGCGCGTCCGCAGAAGCATCGGCTGACCCTTCGGGGGTGGATCGGGCCAGGGCCTGACCCGGCACGCCCCCAGGGCCGCCGCCACGGCGGCGCACGACGGTGGTGCTGTCGACCCCGGGAAAGGACGACGGCGGCATCTCGGGGATGGCCGGCAGCGCGGGCTCGGGGGAGCCGCTGAGTGGGCGCAGGGCGCCGACGGATGCCGGGCTGGAGACACGTCGTCGGACGGCATCGGGTGTGGGCAGGCTCGACACGGGTGGAGTAGGGCGCGTGCTCGACCTCGGCTTTGCGGTGATTCGCCGCGGCCGGGGCGTGGGCGGCATCGATGAGGGTGACTGCAGCGCGTCCATATCGTCGATGTCGTCGTCGGCCGGGGTGATCAGGTGATCGAGCTGCGCAGCAGGCGCACGCAGGTTCCTACGCGCCCGGCGCTTCACCCGCCCGGCGACCTGCATGTCGACCGTGTGCGTGAGTTCGGTGTCGGCAAGTGCTGTGGGGCGCCGGGTCACGAGGTAGTCGCGCGCAGACTGCTGGATCATGGCCAACGTGCCGAACGTCGGTTGCAGGGGCGGCAGAAGCATGAAGTCGCCGCGGTAGGGCACGGAGGTCGAGGTCTCGGAGGAGTCGGGCTCGGTCATCGCGCGCCCTCCGATCCGATGCGATTGAAGTTCGAAACCATGGATGTCATGCGTCGTCGCACGTCATGTGGAAGGTCCATGAGGTCGTCCATGGGCCAGTGGAGGTAGTAGGCCAGGAACCCGATCTCCTCCCAGAGGCGATCGGTCCCGACCGTCGCTATTCCCCCGACGCACCACCTCCGACGTCGACCAGCATGATCTCCCCGCAGCTGGTGCAGGAGACCTCGGCCACCGTCGTGCCCTCGGTATTGATACGTCGGTAGAGGTCCTGCAGAAACGACAGGTCGGTGGCCCAGAGACCGCCCATGACCTGATCGTCGATGACCTGGAGGGTACCCAGGCGAGTGACCACCCGGGCGAGCAGCACGAGGCTCATGAAGGCCTCGTGCTGCCGCACCTTCGGGTCGAGCAGGGGCATCAGCTCATCGCGCGCGGTTGCGAGCCGCATCGTGCCTTCGCGGTGCGTCACCCCATCGGGGTCCACGTACCCGCGCGGCAGGACGAAGTCGAACGTCGTCTGCAGCGAGCCTGCGTCCGACACGCTCATGTGCTGGTGGTCCCTTCAGTAGCCGATCAGCCGGTCGTCATCTCCGTGAACCCCATGCTGATCGTGATGTTGATGCCCGTGGCCTCGCCGGCCTTCAGGGCGCCGTACGACACGTTCGTCACCATGAGGCCGGTGAACTCGATGGTGCGCACCGGGGTGCCGTAGGTGTCCTTGTAGACCAGCTTGCCGGTCTTGCGCGCACCCTTGAAGTCACCGCGGAGGCCGTCGAGGAACCACTTGGTGACGCTGTCGTCGCCCGTGGCGAGGACAGTGACCTGAAGCTGCCCCGACTGGCGTGGGCCAAGCATCTGCTGGATGACGTACTGGCCGGAGGGCGACATCGACTTGAGCTCGATGGTCGCCGTCTCCTGCGCGATGTTGTTGACCTCGATCACGTTCGGGATGTTCTGACCGTCAATCGAGAACTCGAACGAATAGGCGGTTAGGGCTTCACCCTCGACAAGGGCCATGATTCCTCTTCTCTAGGTATGTCGGTTGATTGACGGGTCTACTCGGCGATGGACGTGCCGCCGGAGAACTGCGACAGGCGGAAGATGACGAACTCCGCGGGCTTGACCGGCGCGACGCCGATCTCGACGATCACCATGCCCAGGTCGATCGTCTCCGCCGTGTTGTTCTCCCCATCGCACTTGACGAAGAAGGCCTCCTGCGGGCTCGATCCGAACAGCGCGCCGGACCGCCACTCGTTGACGAGGAATGCGGAGATGGTGCGTCGGATACGGCCCCACAGGTTGGCGTCGTTCGGCTCGAACACCGCCCACTGCGTTCCCTGCAGGATCGACTCCTCCAGGTAGTTGAAGTAGCGGCGCACGTTCACATAGCGCCACTCGGCGTCGCTCGACAGGGTGCGAGCCCCCCAGACGCGGATGCCGCGGCCCGGGAACGACTTGATCGAGTTGACGCCCTGCGGGTTGAGCATGTCCATCTCGCCGCGGGTGGCGGGGTAGTCGACTCCGACCGCTCCGAGGATGACCTCGTTCGCCGGCGCCTTGAACACGCCGCGGCTGTCGTCGTTGCGGCTCCACAGGCCGGCCAGGTGGCCCGACGGCGGGAAGGAGACGTTCTTGCCGACCGTGGGGTCGAACACCTGGATCCACGGCCAGTACATGACGCCGAACTTCGAATCGAATCCCGTGGTGTTCATCCGCCAGTTGCTGGCGTCCTGAGCCTTCAGGCTGGCCGGGGTGTCGAGGATCGCCATGCGATTGCCCATGAGCTCGCAGTGAGCAAGCATCCCTGCCTGGATCGCCTTGACGGCAGCCTCGTCGATCAGACCTGCCTGGTGCGCGACGACGACGTCGGGCGCGGCGATCATGGTGATCTCCTCGAGCGTCTCGAACGCGGTGAAGCCCGATCGCTTCGAGGAGTCGCCGATCACCTCAGCGGAGTCGACCTTCGCGGGAGCAGCCCCTGCGTCGGCCGAGAGCGCGACCTTCCCGGTGCTGAGTCCGGACGCGACGAGCGCCTCGTCGACCGCGACGGGCGAGATGCGCACGATCTTGGACTTGGTGTTCACCTGGGTCACGACATTGTTCGGGCCTGCGCCGAGAGTGCCGGTGTAGGTCTCGTCGGCAGAGCCGTCGGCCGTGACGACGATCGTGTACTCGGCCTGGCCGTCCACCTCGCCGCTCTCCGAGACGTCGACGCTGACGTTCTTGGCCTTGTCCGAGAGGGCCATGACGTTGACAGCCATGACGCTGGCGTCGGCCTTGGAGGGCAGGGCCGCCATGGGCGCCGCGCTGGGACGCATGTCGGTGGGGATGCGCACGACATAGGCGCGACCGCCCCCATTGTTGAAGAAGCCGTAGACGGACTTGCCGAGGGCGTAGTTCTCGACCATGTCGCCGAAGGTCTCGACGTACTGCGACCAGTTGGTGACGAGCACGGGCTGGTGGAACGGGCCGGACGCCGCAAAGCCGACGAAGCCGGCGATCGCGGTGCCCACACCCTCGATGGGCCGCGTGGCCGCGGGCACTTCTTCGACGTAGACGCCGGGTGACAGGTAGCTGGGCATGCAGGTATCCCTTCTGGGTCTGGGTGTGCGAGACGCTAGTGATGAGCGGAGCCCCTGCATACCCCCCCGATCGGAGGGGTGCGGGGGGGACGGTGCCCCGGGTAGCGTCCGGACGTGTCCAATCCCTTGGTCAGCGGAAGCCTGCTGCGGTGCAGCATGGGGCTGACCCCGGCCCCGCTGAACGTGCTGCCCCTGAACCGAGTCATGGCGCAGGGTCCACCGGCGGGCAACATCATGGACAACAAGCCGATCGTCAATATCTCGCCCTTCGGGATGTGCCGCTCGGTCGCGAACCCCGCCGTGGCCTCGGCCACGGCCGCCGCTCTGGGAGTCCTGACCCCCATGCCTTGCGTGCCCGTGACCCCGGCCCCCTGGATCTCCACGTCCCGGGTGATGGTGGCCGGCTCCCCGATCCTCACGAAGGACTCCAAGTGCATGTGCACCTGGGGCGGGCAGATCACGGCCGCCATGTCACCGGCCGTGACGGTGAAGGTGGGCTAGGTGATCCCGGAGATCGACCGGGCACTCATCGCCCTCCTGAGCACCCAGACCTACTCCGAGGAGCGGGTCCGGGTCGATCTCGACCCCCCGACCAAGGACTGGGCGGCACGGCGCACCGGGCCGGTCCTCAACCTGTTCCTGAACGACGTCCGCGAGGACACCGACAAGCGCTCGGCGGACATCGTCGAGATCCGTGACGAGAAGGGCATCGTCGTCGCCCGGCGCCCTGCGGAGCGCACCTTCCTCTTCTCCTACGCCCTGTCAGCCTGGACCTCGCGCCCGGAGGACGACCATGCCCTCCTCGGAGCGGCGCTCGGCGCCCTGCTGCGTCGGGAGTACCTGCCGGAGGATCTCTGCGAGGGCACCCTGGCCGAGCTCGCCCGGCTCGGGCGTCCGGCCATGATCCGCGTGGGCGGCGTGCTCTACTCCGAGCGCCTCGTGACCGAGCTCTGGACGGCGATCGGCGGGGAGTTCCGGCCGGTCATCGCGATCACGGTCTCGAGCATGGTGCCGGCCGGTCTGCCTGTTCCGGCCGGTCCGCCGCAGACCGAGCCGCCGAAGTTCGTGTTCGGCGACACCCAGTCTGGCGCGACCTCGACCATCAGCGGCGCCGGACGCGATCGGGCGGGGGCCGATGCCCCGGCTGGCCGCACCCGCACGCGGGAATCCCTCTAGGGCCGTTCGGGGGCACGGGGGTGAACGCGTCGGCCTTCGAGACTGAGGAGGACTTGGGCCTCCGGGCCATGTTCAACGATGACGTCGAGTCGGACCCGGCTGATGCATTCATTCGCGCATCCGACGCCTCCAGGACCGGAGAGTCGGCCGGTGCGGACGACGGCTTCACGCGTCCATCGGCACGGCTGAGCGGACTGGCCGACCTCTTCCCGGAGCCGGAGGAGGAGAACGTCGCTGCTCCGGAGAACGTGGCTGCTCCGGAGCTTGCCCCCGCGCCCGCGAGGACAGCGCGCCTGTCGGCTCCCGTGCTGGGGGCGCGAGGGTCCCTGTCGGGCCTGATGGCCCCCTCCGCTCCCGCGCCGGTCGTGAATGCCCAGCCGGCGCCTGCCCAGCCGGCGCCTGCCCAGCCGGCACCTGCCCAGCCGGCACCTGCCCAGCCGGCACCTGCCCAGCCGGCGTCAGCGCGGCAGTCGATCGTTTCGGCTGCCGGCTCGCAGGCGCCGGTCGTGAATGCCCCGCCGGCCAAGCAGAACCTGGCGCCGACCAAGAACTGGCGCCCGGACGGCAAGGGGTCCGGGGGAGGCAAACTCGGGGGCCTCGTGGACGCCTTGGGAGTGGGCAGTGAGGCCTTCGAGACGGTCGAGAACGCCGCCGAACTCGTCAACACGGGAGCCACCGCGGGGATCGAGACAGCGAACCTGATTGGCAATGTGAGCGAGGGTGTCGTCGCGGGCGGCGAGTCGGTCGGAAATGTAGCCGAGCAGGTCGGGGGCTACATCAACCCGCTCAAGGACGTGTCCCCCGTGCCGATCGAGACGAACAACATCATCCAGACCGCCGGTGAACTGCTCAACATTCGCCGGTTCCAGCGCAACGAGGGCAAGACCCTGGCGGGAAGCACCAACGCGCGGGAGATCGACCAGGACAACGATCGCGAGGCCATCAAGGCCACCAAGTTCAACCTCCGCGCTCGGGAGAGGGCCCAGGATCGGCAGCGGGCAGCCATCGCCTTGAAATCCGCGGCCGAGCGGCGCGGCCTCGACCAGCAGGTCAAGGACGAGGCGGAGGCGCAGGTGTCAGCTGCCAACCGGGGTCGCTGGAAGGCCGTGGGCAAGGGAGTCATCGAGCAGAAGCGGCTGCAGGCCATTGCCAAGGGCGCGGGATACCGCATGGAAAACGAGTCCAGCATGGAGCAGAGCGCCTACACCCAGGACAAGAAGTTCCAGAAGCGGGCTCCCGTGGGCATGGAGTTCGGTGGCCCCAAGGAGCCCGAGACGGGCATGTTCGAGACGGACGCCGACGGACGCATCGTCCTCGACTCCACAGGCATGCCGACGCGGGTGAAGGGCGAGGCCATCACCGCAGGGAAGAAGGGCTCACCCGAGCGCGCGGCCGTGGAGGCCAAGGAGAACCGAGTGGCCAACCTCACTGCTGGGGACTACGGAACCCGCCCCGGGCTGGGCGCGAACGAGGGGGTCTTCAACGATCGGCGCCTGGGCTACCGGCCGGAGACGGTGCAGGGGCGTGCCAAGCAGGGCCAGGTCAAGGCGGCGCGCTTCATCCAGGGGGCCGGGCAACTGCTCGACGACACCCTCGACACCGATCGCATGGTGAACGACGGTCGCTACGGGGCGGCCTACGCCGCCAAGGCCGCCGACTTCGCCGTCAACGTGGGAACCACGGCGGGGGCGGACGCGATCTCCGCCGTTGCGCCCGCGGCCGGGCCGATCGCAGCCCCGATCCTCGGGGTCACCGGTGCCATCAAGGAGACGGTCGGTCACGTGAAGAAGGAGCTCGGGCGGGGACTGCGCAGCGCCGGCGAGGGCCTGGAGGGCCTGATCGACTCCAAGGGCCTGGCCAAAGAGCAGGACCTCAAGGACCACCGCAACAAGTGGCTCGGCTACGAGGATCCCGCGCCGCAGGCCGCCCAGCCGGCAGGGGGGCAGGCGGCGGGTGCTCCAGCGCCTGCTGCAGCCGCGGGCCCTGCCCAGGGGATGACACGAGCGGAGCGCGCGGCCGTGTACGGGGTGGACTTCAAGGAGCAGCGCGATCCCAGTGTCCTCGGGCGACGCAAGCGCACCTGGGGGCGTGCCGTGTTCGACAACACGATCGGCCTTGCGGGCAAGGCAGTCACGGGCAGCGCACGTGCCCTGTGGGGTGTGGGCAAGGGGCTGTACCAGGGCGCGAAGTGGGCGGGCGGCAAGGTGGGCCAGGGGGCGAGCTGGCTGTGGAACAAGATGCGCGGGGAGCGGGACGGCGACACCGCCCGCCGTGACCTCGAGCTCCTGCGGCAGTACCAGGACGTCTCCGATGGTGAGATGCCGGCCGAGGGGGCCTTCAGGGGCAAGCTCGGCATGCTCGACGCCCCCGACGCCAAGTACCTCTCGGAGCGCAATGCCCTGTCGACCACCGAGCGCGATGAACTCGCCAAGGGCCTCGAGCGGCACAAGCGGCTGTACGGCATCGGCGCGGATGGCAAGCGGGAGGACGCACAGGGCAATCGCATCGTCGGGGACCGGGAGCGCCTGCTTAAGGACGTCGCCGCCAAGGCACCGTCACAGGACGAAGCGGTTGCCGCGAACAGGGAGAAGGAGCGACTTCAGGAGCTCGACAAGCAGGCTGGCTCGGGAGCTGGTCAGGATCGCGAGGACGCGATCGACGAGCTGCTCCAGAAACTGGAGGACGAGGCCAGGCGCAAGCAGCAGGCGAAGGCTTCAGCGGGAACAGGTTCCTCCAACCCCGTCCCGTGATCCCGTACCGCCAAGTCAGGGGTCGAGGACGGTGATGGCGTAGCCGGAGGTCCACGCCGGTGACCGCGCGAAGGCGGCATCGTCGACAGTGAACCGGCGGTGGTTCACGCCGACCCCGGTGGTGCCGAACAGCAGCTCGTACGCGTAGGTGCCGTTGGAGCACAGGGTGTCGGCGAAGGTGCTGGACTTCCCGGCATACC
>JBIIJX010000019.1:0-21097 GCA_044233495.1 Candidatus Nanopelagicales bacterium | reverse complement strand
CGGGCGAGTACCTTCAACCATGCATCGTCGCCGGTGCATGTGCTGGTGGTGGCGCCGCGCAGGGCGGTCTTCTCGTTTGCGGCGTCGGCGACCCCGAGCTCGCCCAGGGTGAAGGGCAGGCTGCCGAGCCCGACGAAGTCGGCCGCGTCGAAGCCGGGGAGGTCGCGCAGTCGCGACGGCGGAACGGTGGCGGCGGCCGTGCGCTCCGCACCCACCGTGGCGATCGTGCCGTCGTAGGCCGTCGCGCACCGAGTCCAGGAGTACTGGGCGGTGCTCGCGTCGACCGGGCGCGCCGAACTGCTGACGTAGGTGTCGGGAGTGGCACCGGTGGCGTTGTTGGGGAAGCAGAAGGCCCCGGCGTCGTTCGCGGACTGCATCAGGGCGCGTGAGTCGTTGCCGCCAAGACCAAGATAGGAGACGGCGACGACGGGGATCGCCTGCCCTTCGACGCGGAGCTGCCGAACGGCCCGACCCGTGTCGACCGGTGAGCGGAAGGCGACCTGAGCGGAGGCTCCGCCCACCTCGACGATGCCGATGCTGCCGGTCTTCTTGTCGAGCGTTCCGGCGAGGACGTTGGCGTCAAGCCAGGCGAGCGTGGCCTCCTGCACGGCGGGGAGGATCCGGTTGTCGGCGACCGGGTGTCCCGAGGCTGCGATCGCCGCGGCGGTGCTGTCGAAGACCGCCTGGGCCGCTGCACGGTCGTCACGTCGGACGTTGCGCATGCCGGCGGTGGCGAGCAGCGCGACGGGCACATCAGCGCGGGCGATCCCCTGAGCCGACAGGTAGGCGTCCAGCTGCTCAAGCAGCGGGGTGACGGCTCCGGCACCCGCCTGGCCCGGAGCCGTAGCGAAAGTTGACAGGCCCTTCGTGTTGGTCTTCACCTTCGTCACCTCGCGCGGCACGAGAGTCGTGGGGTCGTCTCCGTAGAGGGTCAGGCGCGTGCCGCTGCTGCCCGCATCGATCACCGCAAGGTATTGCGCGGACTCATCTGCGAAGACGGGAACCGAGGACGCACCTGCAAGCGAGAGGACGATCGCGCTCGTGGAGAGGATGGTCGTTACAACCTTCAAGATGGCCTCCAGCCGTCGAAGTCTCCGATCGGGAAGTTCAGGCGTCCAGCCTTGCGCCACTCCTCCTGCAGTCCGCGAAGCAGGTGCACCCGGGTCATGGATGCGTGGTCGGCCGCCGCGTAGTACGCGGCCGACACCACGGCCGACCTGATCGAGCCGCCGGTGATGTCGAGGCCGGCGAGTGCCTTGAGATCAGCCTCCTCCACGGTGCCCTCGAAGGGGCCGAGGGCCTTGGCCCAGATTGTCAGCCGTGCGTCGGCATCCGGCTCCTCGAAGTCCACGATCGCATCAAGGCGTCGCTGGAATGCCTCGTCGAGGTTGGCGCGCAGGTTGGTGGTGAGGATGGCAAGACCGTCGAACTGCTCGATGCGCTGCAGTAGGTAGGCCACCTCGATGTTGGCGTAGCGATCGCGGGCGTCGGAGACGTCGGACCTCTTGCCGAACAGGGCGTCGGCTTCGTCGAACAGCAGAACTCCGTCGTCGTTCTCGACGGAGCGGAACACCTCTTCCAGGTTCTTCTCCGTCTCTCCGATGTACTTGTCGACGACGCTGGCGAGATCGACCTTGAACAGCGGCACGCCGAGCGCGCCGGCGAGAGCTTCGGCCGACATCGACTTGCCGGTTCCCGACGCACCGGCGAAGAGTGCGGTGACGCCGCGGCCGCGGCCACCGCCCGGACGCATGCGCCATTCATCGATGACGACGGTGCGGTAGCGCACGCGATCGGCGAGCGACGCCAGCTGCTCTCGGATGCGATCGCCGACGATGACGTCGTCGAGGGTGACCTCGGGGGCGATGGTCTGCACTCGGCTGCGGCGCACGGAGCCGCTGGCCTTGGCGAGCACGCGCTGCTGGGGGGAGGCACCAGCCTGCAGGATGTCCTCCGGCTCGAGGTGTGTCGCCGTGCGGGCGAGTTCGAGGTCGCTCTCGGCGGCGAGGGTCCGCCACCACCCCTCGCGCTGGGCAAGGGTCGGCAGGGGAATGGTGATGGCTGCCTTCTCCCAGTGGCCGAGGTGCCGGCGAGTGTCGACGATCGCGATGAACGGCGCGCCGATGTGGGTGTAGAAGGACAGGGCATCGACGACGGACACGTCTGGTGAGGCTGTGCGGTAGTCGAAGACGAGCACGGTGCCGAGCATCGAGGCGTCCCGTGCGCAGACCCGCAGGGTGGTCTCGTGCGCGTCCTTGCTGAGATCGAGTATCGATGCATCGAAGACCATCGGCTCGCGGTCGAGCGAGGCGTAGGTCATGAGGCGGACGTGGTCGAGGACTGCCGTGCCCGCACGAGCGCGCAGCACGGCGGGGAGTGCGTCGGGGATGTCCGTGTCGGGCAGCAGATCCCAGGAGAGGGGATCACGGTCGGGCACGCGCAGGGCGCGGACGGTGGTCGGCTCCGGCTGCCAGTCGTCGAGCAGGTAGCGGATGACCTGCTCGGGCACCTTGACCACCTGGCGGAGCAGCCCGCGGTTCGTCGGTCCGGTCTCGATCAGGTTGAGGATGCGCATGATCGAGGTGTCGGCGAAGCGCGAACGGTCGGTGCCGTCGAGGGGGTCGAGGCCGGCCAGCTGCATGACGGTGTCGACGGTGGGCCCGACGGCGTCGGGTTCGCGGTTGATGGCCGCGAACACCTCCTCGAATGCGACATCGAGCGCGGGGCATGCGGCGATCATGAGGATCGACAGGTCGACCTCGTCGACGGGCAGTGCCTCCTGCAGCTCGCGCACCGGGGCGGGCACGTAGTCCATTTCGAGTCGGGGGGCTTCATGGGCACGCCCGTCGGCGAACGCCCGGGCCCGGGCGTAGAGCACCTCGAGGGCGGGCAGCCACCCTGGGTCCGTCGGTGCGCTCTCCGTCGCCATGGATGCCTCCGCCTCTCTGCGCTCCTTGGCCTTCTTGCCGCGTCGACCCCCGCGGGTGCCGGACTCGGCTGCCGCCTTTCCGGCGGCAGAGCGCTTCATCGGCACGGTGCCTGACACTAGGCCCCGTAAGGGTGCTCGCCCTACCCCCCTGAACGGGGGCCAGTCATGAACACGCGGAGGGGCTCACGAGGTGGGGCCGAAGGCCCGGATCGGGCGCACCCAACGGGTCGTCGACTTCGCCCACTGGGTGGCGGCGCCGCTCGACATCGAGACGACGATGGCATTGCTGCTGGAGGCCTGGATGGAACTCCAGTAGCCGGGGGTCTGGAACGGCCCGCCCTGCCCCGACTTGCTCAGCGACACCAGTTCGTCCTTCGTACCGAGGCGCCAGTCGGTCAGGCCGCCGCCGGTGTAAGCCGCCGCCGTCGTAAGGGCACTGGCCCACGCCTGGCGCGGTTCGGCGCCGCCGGTCCAGTTGCTGGGCGCCGTCTCCAGGTACGTCCCCCACGATTGGGGTGTGCTCGCGACGTAGAACACCGTGCCGCCGCCCGGACCGACGTCGCCGACCTTGCAGGTGCCGCCTGCGGCGCACGTCGCGGCGACCGGCGTGATCGCCGACGAGGCTGCGGAGTACGTGCCGGTGCCGGCGGCGTTGATCGCGGCCACCTTGAAGGTGTAGGCCGTGCCTGACGTCAGACCGGTGGCGGTGCACGAGAAGTCGATGCCGAGGCTCGTGCAGCCGGCCTGGTCGGTGTAGGTGGTGCCGTCGGTCGACTTCTGCACGGTGTAGCCGGTGATCGACGCACCGCCGTCGTCGGCTGGGGCCGACCATGCGAGCGACACCGAGCTGTTGCCCGCCGTGCCCGTCGGCGCTGCGGGAGCTGACGGTGTGGTGCGTGGTGTGCCGGGCACTACGTCCGACTCGTTGCTGAAGCCACTGGCGAGCACCATGCGGATCCGCACGGCGTAGGTGGTTCCATTCGCGAGCCCGGTGAGCACGAGCGGGCTCGTGACCGATGCGGGTGATCGAGCCGACCACGTCGTGCCGCCGTCGAGGGAGTAAGACACGTTGGTCGGCGAGCCCGAGTTCGTGAACGCGATGCTGAGTGTCCGATCACCCGGTGTGATCGACGTGATGTCGGGCGCGGTGGGATCCGGAATGAGCGTCGCCCCGCCTGAACGGTCGGAGTAGAGGCTGTCGCCGGCCGCGGAGATGGCGGCGACCCGGTAGTAGTAGGTGACGCCGGCGCTCAGGCTGGCGTTGTCGGAGCAGGTGGTGCTCGTGCTGCCGTTCACTGTCGCCGCTGCGCAGGGGCCGCTCGCGGGCGCAGCGAAGGGGCCGAGGTCGCTGGTGGCCCGCTCGACGCGGTAGCCGGTGATCGCGGAGCCGTTGATCGCCGGCGCCGTCCATGTGACGGCGATGCTGCTCAGACCTCCGTTGGCGGTGGGCGCTGCGGGGGTATCCGGGACTCCGGCGGGGGTCACCCCCGACGAGACGAGGGTGCTGCCCGTGCCGGCGTCGTTGGTGGCGGCCACCCGGAAGTAGTACTCGGTGCCGTTTGTCAGCCCCGTCGCGTTGCACGACGTGCTCGTCGTCGAGGACGTTCGGCTTGGCGCGCAGGTGCCGTTAGCTGCGGTCCACGGCCCGGTGGCGCTGGTGCCGATGTCGACGAGATAGCCCAGGAGCGGCGCGCCACCGTCGCTCGCGGGTGCCGTCCACGACAGGGCGACGTAGCCGTCGTTCACCGTGCCGGTCACGCTCGCCGGCGCGCCGGGCGTCGTGCGCGGGCGTCCCGACGCCGTGCCGCTCACCAGGGTCGTGGGCGTGGCAGGCGAGACTGCCAGGCCCAGCTGCACTTCGTATGTGGTGCCGTTGGTCAGTCCGGTGATGGTCACGGAACCGGACGTGCTGCTGGAGTTGGCCCACGATGACCACGCGCCGCCATCGTTACTGGAGTAGCGCGACCACACGGTCTCGCCCGCTGATGCGGTGACGGTGTACTCAACGGTCAGCTGGGTGTTGCCCTCCTCCACGACCGTGATGACGGGTGCGCTGCTGTTTGACGTCGGCGTGACACCGATCGATGCAGCGGAGTCACTGCCGGAGCCGCGGGCGTTGGTGGCCTTGACCTTGTAGAAGTACTCCGTGCCGGCCGTCAGGCCGGTGAGCGTGCAGGCGGTCGTGCCGGGGTAGTCGGCGCTCTCGCCGCAGGCGCCGGTGACGTCGGCGTAGGAGCCGCCCGACCCCGCCTTCTGCGAGACGGTATAGCCCGTGATGGCCGACCCGTTGCTCGACGGGGGGCCCCAGGTGACCGTCACGCTGGTGACTCCCGCGATCGCCTCGGGCTGGTCGGGGGTGCCGGGCACGCCGTAGGGCGTGATGCTTGCGCTCGCGTTCGACCACGGGCCCTGTCCTGCCGCGTTGATCGCGGCGATGCGGAAGCGCACCGATGTGCCATTGACCAGGCCGGTGGCGGTGCAGGTGACCGCAGTGCTCGTGGCGGAAGAGGTGCATCCGGGCTGCGAGGTGAACGGGCCGCCGAAGAGTGATCTCTGCACGGCGTAGCCGGTGATCGCGGTGCCGCCGTCGGATGGAGCCGTCCAGGTGAGGACGGAGTCGGTGTCGCCGGCGGTTGCACTCGGTGCGGCCGGCTGGCCGGGCACACCGCGGGGCGTGACGGCTGCTGAGGAGGCCGACGCCTCGCCCGTGCCGGCCGCGTTCACGGCGGCGACCCGGAAGTAGTGCGCGACCCCGTTGGTGAGTTCACTCGCCGTGCAGGACAGCGCGGTGCTGGCTGTGGTGGTCACCGGCGCGCACGTGCCGGCCGCATCGGCGAACGGTCCGGAGCTGCTCGTGGCCACGGTGACGCGGTAGCCGGTGATCGACCCGCCGCCCGTGGTGGGTGCCGTCCATGACACTTCGACCTCTCGATCCGCGGCCGTGCCCGTGGGTCGGCCGGGCGGACCGGGAAAGGCCAGGGCGCCGCCGCCGGTGGAGGAGCTGCCCGAAGTCTCGGTGTCGGTGCGGTCGAGCGGAACGATCGGTCCATAGGGCCACGGCGACAGGTTGGACTCCCCCGCCGAGTTCGCCGCCGACACGGCCACGGTGTAGGGACGTCCGACGGTGACCCCGCTGATCGTGCAGCCGAGTGCGTCGACCACCGTGCACGAAGGAGTGCTGGCGTTCGGCGCCCAGTCGGCGGGTCGATCGCTCCCCGCGATCGCGTAGGCGCGATACGTGAGTGGGCGGCGTGTGCCGGGTCTGTCGGGCGCCTGCCATGAGACGACGATGGAGCGGATTGCTGCTGAAGCTCTGACGTCGGTGGGCTCGGAGGGGCGAACCGTTCCCCCCGTCCACGTGGCGACGACCCGCACGCGATCGACCCAGACCGCGCGCGCGACCGGTCGCGCGGGCGCGACCCGCACTCGGCCGATGCGGTCGTCCTGATCGGGCATGCGGCGAAGGACCCGCGCGGTGGCCTCGGCCCGCCGACGGGCCAGGGCGCTCTCCTGCGGTGTGGTGCTGCCGCTGGGCACCGCAGCGGAGACCTGCACGGTGGCCTCGGCCTCGTCGGGGAGTTCCTGCATAAAGGCGGCGAGGTCCGTGCGCGCCCCGTCCGCCAGGGTCGCGGCCCCACGGGCGAACGTGATGACGGTCCGCGCAGAGCCGTCGGCGTCCTCCGGAGCAGCTTCGACCGCGGGGGCAGCTGCGAGAAGGCCGGCCAGGAGTGTGACAGCGAGGCCGCCGATGAGAAGTCGGGGAGCCCACGGTCGCACGGAGGACACGATTCCCCTTCCGGTACGGGCGGCCGTGCCGACGACCCGCCTGGGCAGTCCGCAGCCCTCAGGGTAGGCGGCCCCCGCAGGTCTGCGAACCCCCCTGATCCGGGGGCACCAGTCCCAGCCGGACGCTTCCGTTCAGGGGGGTGAGTCGCGTGCTTCACGCCCATAGGCTCAGGGTCGAGCCACGACCGGGCGTGAGAGCGAGGTGACACGTGAGCAGCTTCCAGGCAGAAGAAGAGGAGAAAGGTGAGATAGCCAAGCTCGCCGCGGGGCAGCAGCTCGGTCAGGCGCAGGACGATGTCGGCGACGATGGGTTCCGCCGAAGGGTGTCCGGTCCCGCAGCCGCGGGGGGCTCACTGGCTGAGGTGCTCCGGGCACGCAAAATGCTTCAGCCGGATGCCGATGGTGAACAGGCCCAACCCGCTCCGGAGCTCGGCAGGGCTGCAGAGCGAAGCAAGCTCCTGACCTACGGTGCCAAGGGAGCGAAGTTCCTTGCTGGAGCCTCTGAAGTGCCGAGGAAGGCGAAGGGGGTCGCGAAGGTCCTCGGAACGGGTATCCCCACGGGCCTCGAGTTCGCAGGCAACCACATCGGTGGGTTCCGAGATGCGGCCGACGAGATGATTGAGGGCTATGCCCCGGCCCAGCAGTTCTTCCAGGGCGCAGAGCAGGTGGCTGAAAACGCATCGGCCTACACGCAGCTGCCAAAGGTCGGACTGGGGTCCATCGGCGGCCATGAGGTCAAGGCGGGTATTCGTACAAAGGATGCCCTGAAGGCTGCCGCGGGCGCTATGGACATACGCCAGTACCAGCGCAATGAGGGCACGGACCCCAATGCGACTGCAATTCCGGAGCGCGAGGCGCTTGCCGCTTCACAGCAGGAGTTCCGGCGGGCAGCCGAAGCTCGCCGGCAGTTGGCGGCGCTGCTTGGTGATGCTGGAGGCGACGGACCCCGGCCGGCGGATCCCGTGGACGCCAAGGTGGCGAGCCACATTGCGCACGAGCGCAACATGGCGTCCCGACGTCTCTTCCGCAAGGCGGGCCAGCTCGTTATGGCGAACAACAGGGTCGCAAAGGCGCAGGAGGGCGTCGGGCAGCGGACCCTGAACGAGTACTCGATGGAGCAGAGCGCCTATCTGAACGACAAGGAGTTCGTGCCTCGGAAGAAGTTGGGCCTGTTCGACAAGCCGGGTCAGTCATCGCCCACGATGCGGGACGTCTTCGGTCCGACGCTTCCCTCCGGATATCGCGAGGATGTCGACGGGGGTCGGGAGATGCAGTCGGCCGTCGCCGGCTGGCGCAAGGCGGGGGGCGCCGGTCGGTTCCTCGAGGGCGAGGCCAACAGCGACAGAATGGTGCGCCGCGGTGACTACGCCAAGGCATACGGCGCGAAGGCCGCCGAACTGCTCGTGTCAACGGGGACGGGCGCTGGGGGCGCAGCAGCACAAGCAGGCCTGACGGCTGCAACTGGTGGGGGAGCAGGACCTCTCATCGCCGGCCTGCAGATCGGCAAGCACGCTGCGGGCCATGTGATGAAGCAGGCGGGCAAGGGTGTGCAGAGCCTGGCGGAGTGGGGCGAGCAAGCCCGGGATCCCGAAGGCCTGGCCAAGGAGCAGGATCACCGCGACATCTACAACGAGCACTTCGGTCTCGCGAAGCCCGCCGATCCCCTGCAAGACGCCCCCGCTGACGACGCGGTGCCGAAGAACGGCAACGATCCAGACGGCGCTGATGTCGGGCTCGAAAGCGATGGCTCCGGAGACGCTTCGTTCGACCAGCTGCTCGCGGCGCAGGAGCTCCAAGGCAGGCGACCCCGACTGGGTGCACCTGACGATGCGAAGCAGGACGGGAACCTGCAGCGGGACGGGGCCGCTCAGCTCGAGGGCGATCCCACGAGTCGTGCCGCGGATGTGCGCGCTCGTGGCGTGCACTTCGAGGCGCAGGGGGATCGGTCGATCCTGGGCCGTCAGGACCGCACGTGGGGCCGTGCTGCGGCGGACTGGACCTGGGGCTCGGTGAAGGCAATCGGCAAGGGTGTGTGGGAGACGCTCAAGGCCGTTCCCAAGGGGCTGGCCACGATCGGCAAGGGCTTGGGCAAGGGCATCGCTTACCCCTTCAAGGCGCTGATGAAAAGGCACGAAGGCGAGATGGCGAAGTTGCGCGCCCGCCCGGGAGATGCAGCCCGCGCCAAATACTGGGAACGGCAGGAGGATTCCAAGCTTGCCCCGCTCGATCAGCGTGCAATCAATTTCAACGATCCGAAGCTGATCGAGGGCGCCGATGCCCTGGGTGAAGACGAGAAGGTGGACTGGGACAGGGCGCGAGCGGAGTACGACCAGGTCTTCGGTGCGGTGGATCCCGGCACGGGCAAGCGTGTCGGGGGCACTCGGGCTCAGGCCAAGCAGGCGCTCATGGACAAGCCTGCGGTGAAGCGCGCCGAGGAGTCTGCAGCGTTGCGTGAGCTGCTCGCTCCCGGTGCAGGGGGTGTGGCCGCAGATCGAGGCGAGGTCCTGCAGATGCTCAAGGATCGAATGAGGCAGCGGCAGCAGCCTCAGGCCGACGCAGGACCTGGCCAGCGGCCCGTCAGCGGCAGCTCCTCGGATAGCGACAGCTCCTCTGACAGCAGCCAGTCCTCGGATAGCAGTGAGTCGTCGGATAGCAGTGAGTCGTCGAGTAGTAGTGAGTCGTCGAGTAGTAGTGAGTCGTCGAGTAGTAGTGAGTCGTCGAGTAGTAGTGAGTCGTCGAGTAGTAGTGAGTCGTCGAGTAGTAGTGAGTCGTCGAGTAGTAGTGAGTCGTCGGACAGCGGCGCCCCTGCAAGTCTCCAGGTACTCGAGGGGAATCCAAAGGATGCTCAAGGAGTCCCGGCCGGCGACAACCTCGGCGAGAATGTCGTGCAGCCGAAGGATGCTGGACCCCAGCAGCACCGGGACTTCCATGGCGAGGAGGAGAAGGCGCCCCCGCAACCCGTGCAGAGGGACTCGCAAGAGAGGAAGGCCAGTCCGTCAGCTGCTCGACGCCAGGATTCCTACCGAGACCAGGTCGACGACTGGAACGCTCGAGCGGAGGCTGCGGGCATCGGCCTGATCGTCGACCCTGATCACCCCTGGGTGAAGGCGAATCCCTATCCCGTGGCTCGCCGTGAACTGCCCGAGTTCGATGAGAGCAAGGACTACGACCTGCCAGTGGATGCCGAGGCGTCGAACATCGGCCAGGTGATGGAAGCGAAGAACGAGCCGAAGAACGAGCCGAAGAACGAGCCGAAGAACGAGCCGAAGAACGAGCCGAAGAACGAGCCGAAGAAGGAGCCGAAGAACGAGCCGAAGAACGAGCCGAAGAAGGAGTCGGAAGCGGTATCGCAGCCGGTTCTGAGCCCCATGGCGGGCTCCCAGAGCCAGACGAGTCAGCGGATGCCCGATGGTCCTTCGCAGGCGGCCACGGATGCGTCCCCGGATGCGGACCTCCCGAAGCTCGGCGCATCGTTCGCGCAACTGCGTAACCAGGCCAAGCAAGCGGAGGACGCTCGTTCTCGTCGAGCCGCGCGCAAGTGGGCAGGTGGCCGAGTGGCCAAGCAGGACGACAGGCCGGCCTTCGACCCGCGCGCCTCCATGAATCCCAACGGCACACTGGAGTCCAGCGGCCGCCGGGACTACCAGTTCGGGGAGAACGAGGTTCCCATCGCCGATCAAGGAGAGATCAAGACCAGCGAGAGGCTGCGCGCGGCGAAACCGCGACGTCCGTCCAATGTTGAGGCTCTCTTCGAGAAGGCTCAGCCACTTGTGGGACGACTGTTCGCGGACATGAACGAGGAGGAGAAAGCCGTCGGGACCGCGGCTATGAACGTCGACGGCATGCGACGCCAGACTGAGGCGCTCCTGGAGAAGGACTCCCGATCTACGGGGGCCCTGAACGAGATCCCGGAAGCCAACCACGAGGAGGAGGTGACGCTCCCGAAGGATCTCAACGCGCCGTGGCAGGTGCCGGGTCCGGAACCGCGACGACCGGAGGAGTCCGAGGCACTGGCCGGACTGCAGTTCCCGAAGGCTCCCAAGAAGCCCGGATTGTTCGCCACCCGCAAGACTTGGTCCAAGTTCGGGGAGCAGCAGCGGGCCCATGGTGCTCAGGTTGAGGCGCTGAAGCAGGACGCCCTAGGTCGTCAGGCGCTTCAGTACTCCACCGATCTGGATGCCCATCGAGGACGTGTCGACGCATATGGCTCCCGCAAAAAGGGAACCCGTGATGCAATCACGTCGGCATTCGACAGTGGTGTCGAAGCCGGAGACCTCACGCCTCCGGATGCTGTGGGTCAGTCCGCCTTCGGCAGTGTGATGTGGGAGACGCTGGGCCAACTGGCCCGGCGTGATCACGCGCCGCAGTCACTCCGGGGAAGGGGTCAACTCCCCGAGACGGCAGCGGCTCGTCAGACGGTAGAGGAAGCGATCGAGAAGGAGGCCGCGGCCAGCCAGCCCTTCTCCGCTTCAGCCAAGGGCCCCCACGCGGGTCTGCTGGACGCCAGGCACGACAAGACCAAGGGCGGTCGGGCCGTGGGCAGGCTGACGGAGGCTCCTGCCAAGGCGGGCATCGGCGACTTGATGTTCGGCGCTCCGCAGGGGCGGCGCGCGCAGATCTCTCCGTCGGCCAAAGCCGATCTCAAGGCCCTCACCGAGTCCATGGATACGTCGTATGCCGAGGAACGGAAGTCGATGCACCAGGCAGCCAGGCAGGTGCGCGCCGATCAAGGTGACGCCGCCATGCCGATGCCGGAGATGACGCCGGAGTTCAATGCTCTGCGGACTCCCTTCTTCAACTCCTACTGGAGCCGCGAGATCCAGAACCCGAATCCGACCCGACGTGCGAAGCACGCCAAGAAGGTCGGGTTCGACCAGTCCGCCGAGCCGGAGATCCCGCTGGACCAGCGCAGCCCCGATCGGCCCTTTGAGATGAGGAAGGCGCGCGAGCGTGCGGAGAAGCAGGAGAGGAGGGCACACCTCGCCGCTGACACCGAAGCACTGCGGACGAACATGCCTGAAGCCTGGGCGGGCATGGAGGCGGCGGGCGAGCTCGTCCACGAGCGTGAGAGGAAGCTCGGTGACCCGGATCCGGCATCACCGAGCGTGAAGCCAGCGGCCCCGGTCGAGGAGGACAAGCAGTCCGCGCCGCGGCAGGCGACCGTGCCGCGCGCCCCGGATCCTCAGCAGCCTCCCGGTGCAGGTCCCGTGATGCAGCAGCTCGTCGGTGGGCAGTGGCAGGCGATGCCCGAGGAGGAGAAGGGAGGTGGGCCGGTGCGGCAGGCTCGGCAGGCGGCCATCCCCGGCATGCAGGACTCTCGTGCGCAGGCCTCGGACCCTCAGGTCCCCTCCTCGGCAACACGGCCGGAGTTCCTCGATACCAGCGCCGGTGGCCTGCGCCGTGACGAACGCTTGATGGATCCACGTGAACTGGCACTGATGACGAACTCTGCGAACGCCCAGCGGACAGCACAGCAACTGCCCGCCATCCAGGATGCCGTGAAGCGCGCCCAAGGCGCGGAGACCAAGGATGCCGCCACGATCGCGTGGCACGAGGTTGACAGACTCCAGAGGGGTGTCGTCAACCGGCGCTGGTCCGGGTACCGTCCTTCTGATCCGGCGAGTGTGCGTGCTGCGGATGCACGCACGGCATCACGCCGCGACCTCCTGGGCGAGCGGATGCTCGACGTCTCGACGACTCACGAAGGCCTCGACCTGCCTTCCGCCCAGATGCCCGATCGTCGTCTGGAGCTGGGAGGCGATGAGCAGGTCCGGATCCCTCACTTCGAGATGCCGGGTGATGACTTCGACATGTTCAAGAACCGTGATGAGCAAGCCGCGCTGGGCCATGACATTCTTGACAATCCGGCCGATTACCTGCCCGAAGGTTCCGGGGAGCGCAGCCGGGACGACATTCGGAAGCAGTTGGCTCAGACTTACAAGGCTGAGCCGGGGCGAAGGAAGCAGCACCAGCGCATGTTCCTCGATCGCCAGCGTGAGGCCGCCCAGGGCATTGACTTCTCACAGAAGCGAGTACTGGACGGTGGCGGCGCATTGACGGGCGAAGCCCAGGCAAAGACCGGCCCGATCACCGTGGACAAACACCCGGTCTATCCCGAGTACCAGCCCAAGGACAGCAATCCCGAGGAGCACTTCGGCGGACGCTGGCGACGCATGGACACGGATCAGGCCGTTCAGACTGCCGCCGTGTTGGGGGGCAACATCGAGCGCCAGTATCAGGAGCTTGCCTTCCCTGCGATACCTGAGGACCAGGTGCTCCAGGTTCCGGCGGCCGGCTGGGATGCCAAGCCCAAGAAGCCTGGATTATTTGGCTTGTTCGCAGGGAGTAAGAAGAAGGTCGCCTATCAGCAGGCGAAGGATGCTCGCGCCGATGTAGTGGCGCAGGCGTTCCGTTCCATGGGCCAGGATCGGCCACCGAAATATGTCCGGGAGTCGGAGTTCGGCAGGGACGAGTGGATGCGTCTCCGCGCTGAACGCCGGGCGCGCCAAGACGCCCTTCGAATGAGGATGCATGCGCCCAACACTCACATGGGCAACATGATTTTCGGCGTGATGCCCGATCCGAAGAAGCGCGGGCAAAGGTAGTGGCAGGCGATGCCCGAGGAGGAGAAGGGCAGTTGGAATGTCTGAAGGTAGGCGGCACCGCCTCCCGTGCGAACCCCGGATCCGAGGGCACGCATCGCTACCGAACGCCTCTGTTCAGGGGGTTCAGTGACCTGCACCACGCAACTAGGCTCAGCGTCGAGCCGCGACCGGGTGCGAGAGGAGGTGACACGTGAGCAGCTTTGGCTCAGAGGAAGAAGAGAAGGTACCGGGTGACTTCGCCGCCATCGCCGCGGGGAAGAAGCTCGTTCCGTCAGAGGACGATGACGGTGACGATGGGTTCCTCCGACCGCCACCGAGGCAAGTCAATCCGCCCTTGGTGCAGCAGCCGGCGCTCCGGGCCGTTCAGGCACCGGTTCAGGCACCGGTTCAGGCACCGGTTCAGGCACCGGTTCAGGCACCGGTCGCGCCGGCAAACAAGAACGCAGGTCCATCGCGGAGCAAACTCATCGACGGAACCACCAACCTCCTCGATCAAGCGGTCCATGGACTCGACAAGTTCAAGGACGTGAAGGACGCGGGCGTCACGCTGGGCACGGACCTCCCGAACGTCGCCGATGCGCTGGGCGATGCGATCCCCGGTATGCGCGACGGAATGGACAACCTCCTCGAGACGTGGGCGCCCGAGCAGGAGGCGTTTCAGGGCGTCGCTGAGGGCATCTCCAATGTCCACAAGAAGTTCGACACCCTCGGGATCAAGGACAACCCCGTGAAGACGGCGCAGGCCGTCAAGCTGGCGAGCAGCCTGCTCAAGATCCGCCAGTACCAGCGCAACGAAGGCAAGGACCTCTCGGCCGTCAACACGCACGAGAAGGAGGA
This sequence comes from Candidatus Nanopelagicales bacterium, assembly GCA_044233495.1. Taxonomy (GTDB): domain Bacteria; phylum Actinomycetota; class Actinomycetes; order S36-B12; family S36-B12; genus UBA10649. The sequence continues at coordinate 6,940 of JBIIJX010000019.1, read as the reverse complement.
CCTCCGCGATCGCATGCTGCTGTTCCAGCAGAGCCGTCGCGAGCGTGAGGGCGCCAAGTTGCTTCAGGACCGAATCGGCGGTGAGGGCTATGACCCGAGGGATGCGGAAGCCGCCAAGGACTTTCAGAGCATGCAGGCCGAAGCCGGGGGAATGCGCAAGCAGGCCGTCAACAGCATGTGGCAGCGGGGTGCGTCCGCTGCCCTCAGCGCGCAGCGACTTGCGAAGGCGAATCAGAAGAAGGGTGTCCGGCCGCTCAATGAGCTGTCGATGGAGAAGACCGCCTACCTCAACGACAAGGGGTTCGTCCCGCAAAAGCCGCTTGGTCTCTTCAACGGGACGAAGAGCAAGCCTGCATTCGTGCCCAAGAAGGGCATGCTCATCGGCAAGGAGGCGTGGAATCTCACTCAGGCAGCGGATCTGAGTCCCGGAGCCAATCCCGGGGACGGAGAGTCCGACCCCGGTGACCGCGTGCAGGGCGATGAGATCTTCCGCAACGACCCGAAGCGTCGAGACATCGACCGTGTGAACACGCTCAACAACCCGGAGGCCAAAAGGGCGCTCGCCGACTCGTATGGAAACCAGGATTACGTCGAGCCCGACGCCGTCGGCATGCGCAGTCTGACGCCCGCGGAGCTCGCTGCACGAGGTGGTGACGGCTATCGCGAGGAGACCGAAGAAGGTCGCGCGATGCAGAAGAAGCTGAAGCCGGTCGACTTCATGGCCGGTACAGGTCGCTTGCTCGAGGGGACTCTCAACACCGACCGCATGGTGCGCGACGGTCGGTACGGCGCTGCCTACGGAGCCAAGATCGCGGACTTCGCCGTGAACACCGGAGTCGGTCAGGGAGTCAAGGCCGTTCAGGGAGGCCTCATGGCATCCGCTGGACCGCTGGCGGCGCCGCTCATCAGCATCGGCGAGGCGGGCAAGAAGGCGGTGCTCCACGCGAAGGAGGAGCTCGGGCGCGGTGTCCAAACGGGTGCGGACATGATTCGAAATCAGGTCGATCCTGAAGGGTTGGGCAAGGCGCAGGACAACAAGGACACGTGGAATGCCTTCTACGGTCACTCGCGCCCGGACGATGGGCCCATCCCCGATGATGGTGGACAGGAACCTGATGGCGACTCACAAGTCTCCGGTGCGTCGGATTCGATCGCGCAACAGCTCGGAGATATCGAGGAGGAGAAGGCTCCCGCGGACGGCTCGGCACGCCTGTTGAACGAGCAAGCTCCAGATGACCGTGCAGGAGGCCAGGTTCAGGGGCAAGAGCCAGAGAAGATCTCGGCTCGCATGGATGACGTGCTCGAGCGCGGCTATCTGCCGGAGAAGCAGGGGAGCAGGGACGTCCTCGGACGGCGCAAGCGCACGTGGGGCCGGTTCGCGTACGACAACACCTTCGGTCTCGCCGGCAAGGTGCTGAAGGGCGTCGGCTCGGGGCTCGTCAATGCGGCCAAGGCCCCCTTCAAGCTGGCCGCGTGGGGGCTCAAGGGAATCGGGTGGCTCGGCAAGCAGGCATGGAAGGGCATGAAGAAGGCTGGGTCGGGAATCAAGAGCCTGTTCACCAAGAAGCCGCCGGCACCGGCCCCCAAGACCGAGGCGGAACTCGAGACTGAACGCCGGGAGAAGGCCCAGGAACTGAAGGATCCTGCTGTTCAGCGCATGCAGTCGGCGGGCGCCCAGCAGGCCGCTGCGAAGGGTGAGAGCGCAGCGAGCATGCGCCGCCTCCTCGGCGCGGAGCTCGGCACCAACCCCAACGAGAAGGTGGCACGCCAGGACGGCGACATCGACCTCGCCTATCAGCAACTGCGGGCGAAGGTGAGGAATGCTCGCCAACCTGCCGCAGCGGGCGGCAGCCAGGCGCAGGGTCAGGGCCCGGGACCCGGTCCGGGTCCGGGTCCGGGTCCGGGCAACAACAATCCCCCCAGTGGTACCGGTTCCGTACAGGTGCCGAACCAACCCGGCAATGCTCATGCCGACGCGCAGGCTCAGGCGGCGGCGGACGCGAAGGCGGCGGCGGACGCGAAGGCGGCGGCGGACGCGAAGGCGGCGGCGGACGCGAAGGCGGCGGCGGACGCGAAGGCGGCGGCGGACGCGAAGGCTCAGCCGGTGGCTCAGCCGGAGGCAAAGGCAGATGAGCCGTTCAAGCCCTACCAAAAGGGCAATCGCTTCTATCTCGGCCCAAAGCCGGGTCAGTACATCGAGGAGGAAGAGGACAAGCAGGGTCCGGCCCCGATGAGGGAGCAGCCGGAGCAGGCGCCCAAGCAGGGTCCTGCGCCGGGGGCGCCGATGAAGATGAGGCAGCGTGTCGGTAACGCGTGGGTGGAGATGTCCGAGGAGGAGAAGCAGGGTCCCGACCCGCGGATGATGCCGCCGAACCCTGCACGGCAGCAGAACCCTGCACCGCAGCAGAACCCTGCACCGCAGGGTCTGATGCAGCCAGCTGCTGGTGCTGGAGGTAGCGGGGATGGAGATCAGCTGGCAAAGGCGCCCACGCGCGCTCGACGCGGCTCGATCAAGGGGCGCCGCGCGCGCGGATCGCTGGCGGGAATCAAGGCTCAGGCCCGGCGTTCAGTGGGAGCCGGCAACCCGCAGGCGGTGCCGGAGAGAGTGGAGCCCGTGGGGGCGAGTCAACCGCTGGCGAGTGAAGCCCTCCTTGAGCAGATTCATGCCAGTCGTCAACCGCTCAACGCAAACGCGCGGGGAGGCCCGTGGGATGCAGGGCAATGGGATAAGGATCACCAAGCTCCGTCACCCACGTATCAGGTCAGCGAGGACGAGGCGAAGCAGTACCAGGAGCATCTTCGGGCCGAGGGCATGAAGGACGTCTCCACGCGACACGAGGGTCTGGATCTGCCGTCCGCCTACGTGCCGGACGTTCCGTATGACCCTGCCGACTTGCCCAAGGGGATTTCAGATCCTGGCAACGAACTCAACTTCTTCCAGAATGTGGACGAGCAGGATTCCATGGCGCTGGATATCGAGCGGAACGCCGATCAGTACCTGCCGAATTCGGCCAAGAGCAAGGGACGCGATCTCGACGAGTTGCGCGTCTTCCGTGGTTACCAGATGGATCCCGCTGAAAGAGATCGGGTGCGGCAGAAGTTCATCGAGCGCGAGAAGGAGCGGCAGAAGGCGATCGACATCCCGTCGAAGCGGGCTCTGGAGGGTGAGGCCAAAGACCGCGATGACCCCGGATTCCCGACTGCCGATGCCAAGGCTCAGATGGGGCCGATGACCATCGCGGGTCAGGAGGTGGTTCCTGAAGTGAAGAACCCGCGCCACGATCCAGACAAGCCCTACGGCGGCTGGTGGCGCAGCGCTGCCACGGGTCAGAAGCTGGGTTACGCGGGGCTGGCAGGTGCAGAGCCGCTCACGAGCCCGGGAGGAAGACAGGTACAGCCACGCGGGGAGTACTGGCAGGGTGGCGACGTGACGTACCAGAAGAAGCTTGAGGCGGTGGCAAAGGCTAAGAAGGACGGCGCCGGCGCTGACGTTCTCGGACAGCAGTTAGCTGAGCTGGACGAGCAGGCGCAACACCAGCCCTTTGGTGGTGCAGCAGATCGGGACATCGTGCCAGTCCCCGCGGCTGGCTGGGCCAACATCGGCAAGAAGCCCGGGATGTGGTCCGGTAAGAAGGCCAAGGAGGAGTACAAGCAGAAGACCAAAGCCCTCGACCCCGTGATCGACGATGCCTGGGGAAAGATGAAGGACGATGTCATGCCCACCTTCTTCAAGGGTGTTCCGTACGCCGAGAAAAAGTGGAAGGCGAGACAGAAGGAGTATGAACGGGCGGAAAGGGCCAAGGCAGACCTCGAGAATGTCACGAAGGATCCCAATGCGCTGCTCAAGATGCTCTTCTAGCTTGCAGGCACGCGGCACACCTGACCCACGTCACCAAGGCATGCGAAGCACCGCCACATCGGGAACTCGGGCTAGGTCAGCGTGAATGGCATGGGCCTGATGAGGACTCCGGTGCGAAGAGGCAGCGGACATCGTGCGTCGGCAGGCATTCCCTATTTCTAGCGATCGGCCGCGCAAATACGGGTCTCAGGAGCGCATCAGATTCTCACGCTGGAGTCCCAGTGCCACCCCGACCATCGACGTCCCTGTGTATTCGATCAGCCGCTCCTGCGCCATGCGCATGCGCGTCTTGTCGGACTCGCTGATGTGGTGCGCCAGCACGCGTGCCTGATGACGCGCCTGCATGGCAGGCTTCCCACGATCTCGCAGGTGGCGTTCGATCGGCTCGAGCAGTGTGTGCACCTGCACAGAAGGATCCGTCGCATCCCAGGCCGCCCCGATGATCGTGAAGGTGTCGGTGTCGTGGGTGATGTCGAGGCGCGAGGCACGCAGCAGGCGAAGGGTGCCACCACCGGGCAGCGTGTACTCGCCGGGCAGTGCGTTGACGCGCGTGATGTTCGCGTCGACGTAGCCGTAGGCGAGGGTGATGCCGAGCACGTCGCGCGTCGAACCATAGGAGACGAAACACTCCCCGTCCGCCGCTGCCCGCCACGTGCCGATGCACAGAAAGTCGCCGTCGTGCGGATAGGCGGGAGCGTCAGGATGGTGATTGACAAGGTCGAGCATCGGCATGAGGTACGACGTCGGCTCCGCTTCTTGCAGCGCGAGCTTGATCGTTCGAGTGCGCAGCATCGCTGCTGCGCTTGTGGCTGGTGAGAACGGTGGATGCAGCGACCTGATGAGCGCGACGGCGTCCGGATCGGTGATCGTGGCACGCGGATGCGTGGTGCGGAAGCGGTCCCACGTGCCCGCGGCCGACATGACCGCCGTGCAGGCCTCGAGCACCTCGACCTGCAGCGACGTCAGGTCGTCCGGGATCGCGACGATGCGCAGAGGTGGCTCGTCCGCCCACGTCACGCCCTCGACGGGCACGAGGGTGCTGTGGGGAACGCGCATCAGCCAGGGCTCGTCTCCATCGGCCCACGCGGAGAGCTGGCCGTCGGTCTCGACGATGCGAAGGCCGGAGTGGAAGTCGGCGCCAGCCCCATGCATGAGGTCGACGAGGTCGGTCAGCGCCCGCCTCAGATCGCCTGACGTCGTCTCGATCCGCACGAGTGCATGATCACTCATAGGGACTTGCCGGGGGTTCAATCGCCTCGATACCCGACACGGACAGGGTCGGGATCGGCACGGTGCTGCCGGAGATCGCGAGCTTCTCGGGCAGCCAGGTGCCGGTGACGGTCACCCAGGTCTCGGACGCCGGCTCGGCCCAGTCGTCCGGGGCGCCCGCGATCTTCACCCGGACCGGCTGCGCATCCGCCGCACAGCACGACATCGACTGACGGGCGAGCCACCAGCCACCAGCCGGATCGGGGGTGACGAATCCGGTGAGCTGCACCTCGCGGTCGAGCACGGTGGCACCGCCGCTGTCGATCGTGCGGATGACGAAGTCCGTCACCCGGATCGGCACCGGGTCCCCCTCCGGTAGGGGCAGCTCGTAGTCCTCGCTCACGACGACGGGCACTGAGTTGCCCTCCGCCCGGGCGGCGTCGTAGGCACCCAGGGCGGGAGGTGCGGCGAAGAACAGCACGACACCCGGCACGAGTAGGAACCACGCGCTCATGGGCTCGCGGTGACCGTGCGAGTGGTCGCTCGCTCGTCGGCGATCGCGCAGAGCGTCGACGAACCACAGCACGGCGAGAATCACGATCACGCTGCCGGTCACGAGCAGCGGAATCCTCATGACGGGCTTGACGTAGGCCATGAACATGCCGGTCACGCTGATCGAGATCAGCCCGAGGCCGAGGAGATTGAGCATGATCGCCTGCATCACCTTGGTCATGTCAGCAGCCACCACCCGATGAGCGTGCTCATCAGCACCGCGACGACGAAGGTCGTCGGGGCGAACCGTGCCGCGAAGCGACGCCCGAAGATGCCAGCCTGCATGCCCACGAGCTTGAGGTCGACCATCGGCCCGACCACCATGAAGGCCAGCATCGCCGTGGGCGAGAACTGCGTGAAGCTCGCGGCGATGAAGGCGTCAGCCTCGGAGCACACGCACAGGATCACGGCGAGCAGCGCCATCGCCAGGATCGCGAGCATGGGATTGTCGGCTATGGCGTCCATGAGAGAGCCGGGCACGATCGCATCGAGCACGGCGGCCACGCCCGCGCCGACGACGAGGAACCCGCCGGCATGCAGGAGGTCGTGCGTGGCCGTTCGCCGGAAGGTCTCGAACCGGGTGCCGCCCTGCAGGTGCTCGCGCATGAGGGGTCGCAGCCACTCGGCCTTCCCGAACCGCAGCCACAGCCAGCCCATCGTGATCGATACGGCGAGGGAGGCGATGAAGCGCGCCACCATCATCTCCGGCTGCCCGGGGAAAGCGACCCATGTCGATGCCAGGACGACTGGGTTGATCGCTGGTGCCGCAAGCAGGAACGTCAGGGCTGCAGCCGGGCGTACGCCCGACTTCATGAGTGCCCCGCCGATCGGCACCGATGCGCACTCGCATCCGGGCAGCGCCAGCCCGGCGCATCCGGCGACGGGGACGGCGAGCACCGGGTTGCGCGGCAGGATCCGCTGCCACACGGTCGGCGGCACGAACGCGACGATCGCCCCGGAGAGCAGCACGCCCAGCATCAGGAACGGCAGTGCCTGCACCACGATGGAGATGAAGATCGTGGACGCGGTTGTGACGGCGGGGGCGCTCAGGCCGTCGAAGACGCGCAGTTGAACCGCGATCGCCGCGATGATGATGAGCGTGACGACGACCGCGAGCACCTGACTCCTGGTCGAGGTGCGGGGGGTCGTGGAGAGGCTCACTCCTGCCTTGGTCCGTTGCTCGCCGCGTGACGACGCGTCACGCCGTACCAGACGGCGGCGATCACCCCCATGGTCACGGCGACGGCGAGCAGGATCATCGGCGTGCTGCTGCTCCCCCCCGACAGGTCGACGACATCCTCGGCCGCTGGAGCTGCGGCC
>JBIIJX010000111.1:0-8377 GCA_044233495.1 Candidatus Nanopelagicales bacterium | reverse complement strand
CGCCGTTCACCGTCTAGCATGCGTGATCGTGGAGGAGCGGGCGTACTTCGATCACGCGGCGACGACCTCCATGGTTCCGGCGGCGCGTGAGGCGTGGCTGCGGCAGTCCGCCCTGCTGGGCAATCCCTCCTCTCTTCACGCATCGGGCCGGCTCCGGCGCCAGGTGGTGGAGGAGTCGCGGGAGTCCATCGCCGCGCACCTGGGCACTCGCCCGAGCGCGGTCGTGTTCACGTCCGGGGGCACGGAAGCCGACAACCTTGCCGTCAAGGGCCTGTTCTGGGGCGCACGTCGACGTCGTGGCGCAACCCGCATCGCCGTGTCGACCATCGAGCACCACGCAGTTCTCGACCCGGTGCTGTGGCTGGAGCAGGAGCAGCAGGCCACTGTCGACTGGCTCGGTGTCGACCCGCTCGGCAGGGTCGACATCGATGAGCTGACGCAGCTGCTTGGCGACGCCGAAGACCTCGCACTGTGCACCGTGATGTGGGCCAACAACGAGATCGGGACGATCCAGCCCGTCGATCGACTTGCCGCTGTGTGCCGTGCCGCCGGCGTCCCTTTCCACACCGATGCCGTCCAGGTCCTGGGTCACGTGCCCATCGACATCGACGCCCTCGGGGCGACCGCCGTGACTCTCAGCAGCCACAAGATCGGGGGCCCCTTCGGCGCGGGTGCACTGATCCTGGATCCCGCGGCGATCGTCGACCCTGTCCTGCACGGGGGTGGGCAGGAGCGCGAGGTGCGCTCGGGCACGCTCGACGCTCCCGCCATCGCCGGATTCGCGGCAGCGGTGGCGCACGCGGTTGCCGGTCAGCAGGAGCGCGCAGCCTCGCTCCTGGCGCTGCGCGAGAGGCTCATTCGGGGACTCGTCGAAGCGGTGCCGGGAGTCGTGATCAACGGTGATCGGGGATCAGGCCCTGAGGACCGGCTTCCCGGAAACGTCCACGCATCCTTCCCCGGGTGCGAGGGGGACCTGCTCCTGATGCTGCTCGATGCCGCGGGGATCGACTGCTCGACGGGATCGGCGTGCACCGCCGGCATCCCCGAGCCCAGTCACGTGCTGCTCGCCCTGGGTCGGGACGAGACCGCGGCGCGCTCCTCGCTGCGGTTCAGCATGAGCGAGGCGACCACCGAGAAGGAGGTCGATCGCCTGCTCGCGGCCATCCCGCTCGCCGTCGACCGCGCATCGCGGGCCGGTTCCATCACCACCCGGGCGGTCTGACGTGCGGGTCATTGCGGCCATGTCCGGCGGCGTCGACTCCTCGGTCGTGGCTGCGCGGCTGGTCGACGCCGGTCACGAGGTCGTCGGCGTCCACCTGGCCCTGGCGAAGGCGCCCGCGTCGTCAGGACGTACCCGTGGCTGCTGCACCCTCGACGATGCGCGCGACGCACGGCGCGTCGCCGACGTCCTCGGCATCCCGTTCTACGTCTGGGACCTGTCCGAGCGGTTCCGCGAGGATGTGGTCGCCGACTTCGTGGACGAGTACCGGCGAGGTCGCACACCGAATCCGTGCGTGCGGTGCAACGAGCGGATCAAGTTCTCCGCTGTGCTCGACCGGGCCATCGCCCTGGACTTCGATGCCGTCGCCACTGGTCACTACGCACAGGTGGTCGCCGGGCCAGGTGGCCCGGAGCTCCACCGGGGGGTCGATCCGGACAAGGACCAGTCGTACGTCCTCGGCGTGCTCACCCGCGAGCAGCTGCAGCGCACCCTGCTCCCGCTCGGCGGAGATCACAAGGACGACATCCGTCGCGAGGCCGACTCCCGTGGGCTCCTTGTCGCGAGTAAGCCCGACAGCCACGACATCTGCTTCATTCCCGACGGCGACACTGCCGCATTCGTACGCGCGCGCATCGGGGCGGCGCCCGGCGACATCGTCGACGCAGAGACCGGCGCGGTGCTCGGGAGCCACGAAGGAGCACACGCGTTCACGATCGGTCAGCGTCGTGGGCTCGGCCTGACCGTGCCGTCGGCATCCGGGGAGCCGCGCTATGTCGTCGATGTCGACATCGACACGGCCACCGTGCGGGTGGGGCGACCCGAACTCCTGGACGTCGACGGTCTGGAGGGCGTGCACCTGACCTGGACGGGTGAGCCCCTGACCGGCGAGCGCCGGGATCTGCACGTGCAGGTGCGCGCCCATGCCGTCCCGGTCGCCGCGGTCGCTCGCGTGGAGGCCGGACGCCTGCATGTCGATCTGCGGGAGCCGATCCGTGGGCTCGCCGCGGGTCAGACGGTCGTGATGTACGACGGCACCCGTGTGGTCGGCTCGGCCACTGTCGACAGTGCCCGTCGCATGGTGACCGCGTGACCCCCTCGACCGGTTGGGTCGACTGGCGGCCCGTTGCGGCCACGGGGGTGGGCTCGATGCCCGGAGTGGACGCCCGCGAGGCGGCTCGAATCATCGCGGGGGAGCTGCCGGACCTCGTGCACGTGCCCGAGCTGCCCGCGCGCGGACCGGGCGCCGACATGGTCGGGCGCACCGGCTCACTGCTGTGTGCGGTGGACCCCGGCTTCGGACTGGAAACCACTCCCGGGGGGTGGCGCATCTGCGGGCACCGCGGCCGTCTGATGCGACGGGGCGAGTCCTTCGTCGGTGAGGACCTCGATGCGCTCCAGGAGGAGTCCAGCGGCTACCGCGGGCCCGTGAAGGCCCAGATCGTCGGCCCGTGGACGATGGCCGCGTCGATCGAACTGCGCTCGGGTGAGCGCATGCTCCGGGACGCGGGGTCGGTCGACGAGCTCGCTCACGCCCTGGCCGAGGCGGCAGTGCAGCACGTCCTGGAGCTCCGGCGCAGGATGCCCGCGGCCCCGGTGATCCTCCTGCAGCTCGACGAGCCTGCCCTGCCCGCCGTGATCGACGGACGGATCGGCACGGCCAGTGGTCTGTCGCGGTATCCGGCTGTGGACCCGCAGCGCGTGGGCCGTCTCCTGGGTGTCGTCCTCACGGCGGCGCGCGCCGCCGGGGCAGTGCCAGGAGTGCACTGCTGTGCGGACGATCCGCCGGTCGACCTGCTGCGCGAGGCGCACGCGTCCTTCGTCAGCATCGACATCACGGCCGCCGGCGCGGCCCTGGACCAGCAGCTCGGCGTGCTGCTGGAGGCTGGCGGCGGCCTCATCGCGGGTGCCATCCCGTCGGTCGGCGTTCCTTCCGTAGGGGGTTCACCCATGTCCGACGCGCGGGTCAGCGCTCCCCTGCGCGACCTGCTGCACAGGCTCGGGCTGGAGGAGGATCGTCATCTCTCCGGCATCGCCGTGTCGCCGACGTGCGGTCTCGCCGGCGCGAGCCCGACGTGGGCGCGTCAGGCCCTTGCGGCATGCTCATCGATCGGGCGCGTGATGCGACAGGACGAGACTCGGGAGGGTATCGATGTCGACTGACGGCGAGCGCCAGCGCTGGACCGAGCTGGTCGACCTCGTCAATGCCGCGCGCGCGGCCTACTACCAGCAGGATGCCCCGCGCCTGTCCGACGCCGAGTACGACGCCCTGTACGCCGAGCTCGTGGAGATCGAGCGGCGCCATCCCGAACTGGTGGGCGGGGAGTCGCCCACGCAGACCGTCGGAGGCACGCGCTCCGAGATGTTCGAGCCCGTAGAGCACCTGCAGCGCATGTACTCACTCGACAATGCGTTCGAGCCCGAGGAGCTCGACGCCTGGTTCGACCGGGTGCGCTCGGGCCTGGGCGAGGTGCCGGCCATGCTGTGCGAGCTGAAGATCGACGGCCTCGCGGTCGACGCCATCTACCGCAACGGCGTGCTCGCGACGCTCGCGACCCGCGGCGACGGTCGGGTCGGCGAGGACGTCACCTACAACGCGCGGTTCATCCCCGGGGTGCCGCAGCGACTCGTAGGAGACGACGTGCCGGCGCTGCTCGAGGTGCGCGGTGAGATCTTCTTCACGGTCGCCGACTTCGAGCGCATCAACTCCGAGCAGCAGGACCTCGGCCTGCCGGCGTTCGCGAATCCGCGCAACACGGCGGCAGGGTCGCTGCGCCAGCGGGTCGACCGCCGCGAGGAGGAGCTGGCGATCGCCCGCGTCGATGCGCGCGGGGGGGCGCGCGCCGAGGGTCGTATCGCCCGGCTCGAGGCCGAGCTGGCGCGGGCCGTCGCTCGTCTCGCACCCCTGCGCCTGACCGTGCACGGGGTCGGTGCTGTCGAGGGGGCCGAGGTCACCACGCAGAGCGGCGCCTATGAGCTGATGGGAAGGCTCGGCCTGCCGGTGAGCGATCGCGCGCGCGTGCACTCGACGCAGGACGACGTCCGGGCCTTCATCGAGCACTACGGAGTGCATCGGCACGACGTCGAGCACGAGATCGACGGCGTCGTCGTCAAGGTCGATGACCTCGAACTGCAGCGGACGCTCGGTGAGACCTCGCGCGCGCCACGCTGGGCGATCGCCTACAAGTACCCGCCGGAGGTGGTCCGCACGCGACTGCTCGACATCGCCGTCAACGTCGGGCGCACCGGGCGCGTCACGCCGTTCGCGGTGATGGAGCCGGTGAAGGTGGCCGGCTCAACCGTGTCGATGGCGACCCTGCACAACGCGCACGAGGTGGTGCGCAAGGGCGTGCTGATCGGCGACATGGTCTTCCTGCGCAAGGCCGGTGATGTCATCCCCGAGGTGCTCGGGCCGGTGCTCGACGACCGTGACGGCACCGAGCGCGCATTCGTCATGCCGACGTCGTGCCCGGAGTGCGGTACCGGCCTGCGCCCGGAGAAGGAGGGCGACAAGGACCTCCGCTGCCCGAACAGCCGAGCCTGCCCGGCCCAGGTTCGCGAGCGTGTGTTCCACGTTGCCAGCCGTGCCGCGCTCGACATCGAGGGCCTGGGAGCCAAGGCCGCCGTTGCGCTGCTCGACTGCGGGGTGATCGAGGACGAGGGTGATCTGTTCCTCCTGACCCCCGAGCAGCTGCTCACCTGCGAGTTCTTCACGCGTGAGCCGGCGCGAGGCGAGCAGGGTCGGCAGTTGACCGAGACGGCGAAGTCGATGCTGACGAACCTCGAGGCGGCGCGGGACCGGCCTGTGTGGCGCGTGCTCGTCGCCTTGTCCATCCGGCACGTCGGCGGGCCGACCGCGATGGACCTCGCGCGGGCCTTCGGTTCGATCGACGCGATCGCGGGCGCCTCTGTCGACGAGCTCGCAGCCGTGGACGGCATAGGCGGCACGATCGCCGAGGCCGTGCACGACTGGTTCGCGGAGGACTGGCATCGCGACGTCGTCGACAAGTGGCGCCGTGGCGGCGTTCGGATGGCCGATGAGGTGGTCGACCCCGGGGAGCTGCCTCTGGCCGGTGCGACGATCGTCATCACGGGTTCGCTCGAGGGATTCACCCGTGACTCGGCGGCTGCGGCTGTGACGGATCGCGGGGGGAAGGTGGCGTCCTCGGTGTCGAAGAAGACCACGCTCGTGGTGGCGGGCGAGAACGCCGGGTCGAAACTCGACAAGGCGCGGGACCTCGGGATTCCAGTGGTCGGCCTGCCCGGATTCACCGCCCTGCTCGCCGACGGGGTCGACGCGGCGCTGTCGCACGTGCAGTAAGGCGAACGAGAGCGCCCGAATAGGATTCCGGGCATGGCAGCCATCACGCGCGAGGAGGTCGAGCATCTGGCCCGACTGGCCCGACTGCAGCTCAGCGACGCAGAGATCGACCACTACGCCGGCCAGCTGGATGTCATCCTCCAGTCCGTCGCCCGTGTGTCGGAGGTGGCCGATGCCGACATCCCTCCCACCTCGCACCCCATCCCGATGGTGAACGTCTTCCGCGACGATGTCGTCCGGCCGGGCCTGGATCGTGACGCGGTCGCCGCGGGCGCCCCAGCCTGGGAGGACGACCGCTTCCGCGTTCCGCGCATCCTGGACGAGGAGTAGGCCGTGGCGGTCATGGAGCGCGACCTCGTACGTCAGGACGCCGCGACGCTGGCGCGCGCGATGAGCGACGGCGAGGTGTCCAGCGAGGAGGTCACGCGCGCCCACCTCGATCGCATCGCCTCCGTGGATGAGCGCGTGCACGCCTTCCTCCACGTGATGCCCGAGCGCGCCCTCGCTCAGGCTCGTGACGTGGACCGGCGCCGAGCCGCTGGTGAGCGCCTGGGTCCGCTGGCGGGTGTGCCGCTCGCGATCAAGGACGTCCTGACCATGGCAGGGGAGCCCACGACCTGCGGCTCACGGATCCTCGAGGGCTGGCGACCGCCCTACGACTCGACGGTGGTGGAGCGCCTGCGCGCCGCCGACGTCATCATCCTGGGCAAGACGAACATGGACGAGTTCGCCATGGGGTCGTCGACCGAGCACTCCGCGTACGGGCCGACCCGCAATCCGTGGGATCTCGAGCGCATCCCGGGAGGGTCCGGTGGCGGCTCAGCGGCGGCCCTCGCCGCGTTCGAGGCACCCCTGGCGATCGGCACCGACACCGGCGGCTCGATCCGGCAGCCGGCTGCTGTCACCGGCACCGTCGGCGTCAAGCCCACCTACGGTGCCGTGTCGCGCTACGGCCTCGTGGCGCTGGCCTCGTCGCTCGACCAGGCCGGGCCCTGCGCCCGTACGGTCCTGGACACCGCTCTGCTCCATGCGACCATCGCCGGCCACGATCCGCGCGACTCCACGTCGATCGCCGCACCGGTTCCGGACGTGGTGGCTGCGGCTCGCGCAGCCGATGTCCGCGGCATGCGCATCGGCCTCGTCCGCGAGCTGAGTGGCGAGGGCTACCAGGCGGGGGTGTCACAGCGCTTCGACGAGGCGGTCGGCATCCTGACCGATCTCGGCGCCGAGGTTGTCGAGGTGTCCTGCCCCCACTTCGAGTACGCCCTCGCGGCCTACTACCTCATCCTGCCGTCAGAGGCGTCGAGCAACCTCGCGCGCTTCGACGGCATGCGCTACGGCCTCCGCGCGGGTGACAACGACGCCCGTTCGGTCGAGGAGGTCATGGCGATCACGCGCGAAGCGGGGTTCGGGGCCGAGGCCAAGCGCCGCATCATGATCGGCACATACGCACTGTCGAGCGGCTACTACGACGCCTACTACGGCTCTGCGCAGAAGGTGCGCACACTCATCACGCGCGACTTCGAGGCGGCCTTCGCGAAGGTCGACGTCCTCGTGTCTCCCACAGCGCCCACCACGGCCTTCCGCATCGGGGAGAAGGTCGACGACCCTCTGGCGATGTACCTCAACGACATCGCGACCATCCCCGTCAACCTCGCGGGCAATACGGCGATGTCGCTGCCCATCGGCCTCGCGCCGGAGGACGGGCTACCGGTCGGACTGCAGATCATGGCGCCTCCCCTCGCCGACGACCGTCTCTACCGCGCCGGCGGCGCCCTCGAGGCGGCCCTCGTCGACCGCTGGGGTCATCTGCTGATCGAGGAGGCTCCGAGCCTGTGACCACGACACACGAGACCATCGCCTTCGATGAGGCCATCGCCGCCTTCGATCCGGTGCTCGGCCTGGAGACCCATGTCGAGCTCGGCACAGCTTCGAAGATGTTCTGCGGATGCCCCACGGCATTCGGGGCAGAGGCCAATACGCAGGTGTGCCCCGTGTGCCTCGGCCTGCCCGGGTCGATGCCCGTCGTCAACCGCACCGCCGTCGAGTCGACCATCCGCATGGGACTGGCGCTCAACTGCCGTATCGCCGAGTGGTGCCGCTTCGCACGCAAGAACTACTTCTACCCGGATATGCCCAAGGACTACCAGGTCAGCCAGTACGACGAGCCGCTGTGCTTCGACGGCTGGCTCGACGTCACGGTCGAGACCGACGAGGGCCCGCGTGACTTCCGCGTGGAGATCGAGCGGGTCCACATGGAGGAGGACACCGGGAAGCTGACCCACACGGGCGGTGCCACCGGTCGCATCCACGGGGCCGACTACTCGCTCGTCGACTACAACCGCGCGGGAATCCCACTCATCGAGATAGTGACCAAGCCGATCGTCGGTACCGGGTCGCTCGCGCCTCTGGTCGCCCGTGCCTACGTCACGCAGCTGCGCGACCTCATGCGGGCCCTCGGTGTCTCCGACGTGCGCATGGAGGAGGGCTCGCTGCGCTGCGACGTCAACGTTTCGCTGGCGCGTCCCGGTGAGCCCTGGGGCACGCGCAGCGAGACGAAGAACGTCAACTCCCTCAGGTCGGTCGAGCGCGCCGTCCACTCGGAGATCGAGCGCCAGGCGGCTGTGCTCCTCTCCGGCGGCCGGATCACCCAGGAGACCCGCCACTTCCACGAGGACACCGGACGTTCGACGTCAGGTCGGTCGAAGGAGCAGGCCGAGGACTACCGCTACTTCCCCGAACCCGACCTTGTGCCGGTGGCTCCCTCGCGCGAGTGGGTCGAGGAGCTGCGCGGCACGCTGCCCGAGCCGCCGTCGGTGAAGAGGGCTCGCCTTCGC
>JBIIJX010000108.1:0-8443 GCA_044233495.1 Candidatus Nanopelagicales bacterium | reverse complement strand
GGGTCGTAGCCCCGGGTCCGGGAGTCGCGGGAGTCGCGGAAATCACGGGGGTCACGCGAGTCCCGCGGATCGCGTGAGTCGCGGACGTTGCGCCGGGCGTCCTCGTAGTCGTCGTACTCGTCGTAGGCGTCATCGCCGTGGTCCTCGACCAGACCCAGGTACACGGCCATCTTGCGCATCGCGCCAGCCATCTCCTGCTTCCTCCCTGTGCCTGCCTCGACCCGACTCCGTGCGTGGTTCCTGCGTGGTTCCTGCGTGGTTCCTGCGCCTTCTGAGCACGCTGCCCGGAGGCACATGCCACCTGCGACGTTACTCCACGGGGGGTCGGCCCCCGAGTACCGCGCCCCCGATGCGCACCTGTGTCGCCCCTGCGGCGACCGCCTCCTCGAGGTCCCCGCTCATGCCCGCGGAGAGCTCCCGCGCCTCCGGATGGTCCTGACGCAGCCGCTGCGAGACCCGGGCGAGGCGCTCGAAGGCCGGCAGGGGCGAACGGGAGGGACCCAGCAGGTCGGGATGCGGGGCGACCCCCATGACCCCGGCCACGCGCAGCGAGCCCTGCTCGGCCACGAGGTCGGCGAGGGCCGGGACATCGCCGGGCAGGGCTCCCCCCCTGCCGTCGACGGGCTCGGGGTCGAGATTCACCTGGATCAGCACGTCGAGCACGCGACCCAGGTCGCGAGCAGCTGCACCGAGCACCGGCACCAGAGCCGGTCGGTCCACGGACTCGACCACGTCCGCCCACCCCGCGACCGAACGGGCCTTGTTGCGCTGCAGCTGGCCGATCATGTGCCAACGCAGGGCTCGGGCCGCCGGAGCGACCGCGTCGCGCTTCGCCGCCGCCTCCTGGTCCCTGTTCTCCCCGACGTCCGTCACGCCGAGATCCGCCAGCAGGTCGACATCGGAGGCCGGGAAGGTCTTGGTCACCACGACGAGGCCCACAGTGTCGTGCCGACCGGCTGCGCGCACCGCACTGTCAATGCGGGACTGCACGGACTCCAGTCCTGACCGGATCTGCGCCATGCGCGTAGCCGGATCAGCACCGGGAATGCGACCCTCGCTCATGGCCCTCATTGTGCTCCTGGGCTCAGGACTGGCTGACCAGTTCATGGCTGACCAGGACGAGGCCGTGCCGACCGGTCCGGCCGTCGCGCCGATGGGAGAACAGGCCGCTCTCCTCCGCCGTGCAGAGGTCGATCGACACGAGCTGATCGTCGGACACCCCCAGGCGGGCGAGCTGGGTGCGCACCCCGTGGCGCACGTCGATGCCCGGCTGGCCGTCCGCGCACTGGACCAGGGCCGCCTCGGCAACGTCGGACGGACAGCGCTCGCGCACCTCCCGTGCCCGCTCCTGCGGGACGGGGTAGCAGGAACCGCAGATCGAGGGCCCCAGCACGACCGATCGGGGCCGCACGCCCCTGGCCGCCAGGGCGTCGACCGTCGCACCCACCACGTTGCCGACGAGACCACGCCAGCCGCAGTGCACCGCGGCGACCGTACGGTCGTCGTCGCCGACGATGCCGATCACCAGGCAGTCCGCTCCCATCGCGAGCACGCCGAGGCCGGGCTCGCACGTGATCACGGCATCGGCCTCACCGACGTCACCGGACGCTGTCGCCTCCACGACACGGGTCCCGTGGACATGCCGGGGGACGGCAAGACCCACAGCGCCAATCCCTCGTGCGAGCGCGCTGTGGTTCGCCGCCACCGCATCCTGCTCGTCACCGACGTGCGGGGACAGGTTGAGCAGGTCGTACGGCGGCCGGCTGCACCCGCCTGAACGACCGGTGGCCGCCCAGGATGCTGGGCGGCCACCGGGAGTGCGCGGGGCGATCACTCCGGATCGGAGCGCCACTCCCCGCACTGGATCAAGGAGCACTACTTCAGGAAGTCCGGGATGTCGAGGTCGTCGTCGGCATCGTCGAACACGATTGTGCGAGATGGCCCGCTCGGTGCGACGACGCGCGGCAGGTCGCCGGTGTCTGCCTCGCGCACGCGGCTCGTGGCAACGGCTGCGGCCGTGGCGCCGGCCGTTGCGAGCTTGCGGGCCGGCGGCTCACCGCCGTCGAACCCGGCGGCGATGACCGTCACGCGCACCTCATCGCCCAGGGTGTCATCGATGACGGCACCGAAGATGATGTTCGCGTCCGGGTGGGCTGCGTCAGCCACGAGCCGTGCGGCTTCGTTGATCTCGAACAGGCCGAGGTCGCTGCCGCCTGATACGGACAGCAGCACGCCGTGGGCACCGTCGATGCCCGCCTCGAGCAGTGGGCTCGAGATGGCCTTCTCGGCCGCCTCCACCGCGCGCGACTCTCCGCGGGCCGAGCCGATGCCCATCAGGGCCGAGCCCGCCGAGTGCATGACGCTCTTCACGTCGGCGAAGTCGAGATTGATCAGACCCGGGGTCGTGATCAGGTCGGTGATGCCCGAGACACCCTGGAGCAGCACATGGTCGGCCTGCCGGAAGGCATCGATGACGCTGATGTTGCGGTCGGCGAGCGAGAGCAGCCGATCGTTCGGGATCACGATGAGGGTGTCGACCTCGCTGCGCAGCGAGTCCACGCCCGCCTCGGCCTGCGACTGGCGACGACGGCCCTCGAAGCCGAACGGACGGGTGACGACGCCGATCGTGAGGGCGCCCAGGGACCGTGCGACACGAGCCACCACCGGGGCGCCGCCCGTGCCGGTGCCACCCCCCTCGCCGGCGGTCACGAAGACCATGTCGGCGCCCTTGAGCACCTCCTCGATCTCCTCGAGGTGATCCTCCGCGGCCTTCTTGCCGACCTCGGGGTTGGCCCCCGCGCCGAGACCGCGCGTGAGCTCCCGGCCGATGTCCAGCTTGACGTCGGCGTCGCTCATGAGGAGAGCCTGCGCGTCGGTGTTGATCGCGATGAACTCCACGCCCTTGAGGCCGACCTCGATCATGCGGTTCACGGCATTGACGCCGCCCCCACCGATCCCGACGACCTTGATCACTGCCAGGTAGTTCTGCGGAGCCGCCACGGCTGTCCGTCCCTTCATCCGGTGTCACCAGGCCCTTGCACCCGGCGACGTCCTCGACCCACAACCCTCAACCTCAGGCTGAGGCTGAAATCCAGCAGGGTCATCGGCCGGCGGGAGAGTAGGCCGTGTGACAGGAGTTGCGCAAGGTGAGACAGCCCGAATCTCGGACCAAAGTCTCGATCAGGAGTTGAGACTGGTCAGCTCAGACGGAAGGTCGTCGGCAGCTCCGGAGCCGACACGTCGTACATGTCCGCCTTGCGCGAGAGGAGGGCCCGCAGCACCTCCGCCTTGGTCTCGGCCTGGCTGGCATTGCCCCAGCGCACCTCGTCCCCCGAGCGGAGCAGCAGGTCGACGTCGTCGCGAGTGGTGGCCACGACGGTGACGACCCGATCGCGAATGTCGTCCGGCAGGGACTGCAGGACGGCCACCGCGACCTCGAGGGCAGCCCCTTCCGCGCGCATGCGGGGAAGTCGGCCGGGCAGCGCCTGGTCCATCTCGAACACCACCCCATCGGCATCCACGGCCAGTCGACGCGGGTCGGACTCCATCACCGCGATGGGCTCACGCAGGGTCACGGCGATCACGGCTTCGATCGGCCAGCCGCGCCGCACCTCGGCACTGGCAACCCACGGCAGATCGCGCACGCGCTGCTCGGCGGCACCTGTGTCCAGCCGGGCCAGCGGCACGCCGACAGGAACGGCGGCCACCGCGAGGACCTCGCTCGCCCGTGCGTCCTGCACACCGAGGACCCTCACCTCGCGCACCGACAGGACGCTGGAGAACCAGACCAGCCACACGACGGCCGCGGAGAGCAGTACCAGCCCGACCAGCACGAGGATGCGGCGACGTCGGCGACGGCGCAGTGACCTGTCGCTGAAGTCAACGCGCGCTTCGCGCGAACGCCGCGGCGAAGGCTCGGGCTGGTGATTGGCCGCACGCGCGCTTCCGCGCCTCGTCCTGCGCGTGACACGACGCCTGAACCGACGCTCAGTCGAGTCAGCATCGGGTGTGGTCGTCGGCGCGCTCATGCTGCACCCTGCCGCTGCCGCAGGAGATCGAGTACCTCGCCCGCAATCAGGTGGACGTCACCCGCGCCCAGGGTCATGACGACGTCGCCCGGGCGGGCTCGACCGGCGAGATGCCCCGCCACTGCCGACCACGACGGCTCGAACACCACGTGCTCCGGGGCAAGCGGCACATGGGCGGCCATCGTCTGGCCGCTGGCGCCCGGGATGGCCTGCTCGCCGGGGGCGAACACCTCCAGGACGACGACGTCGTCGGCAAGACCGAGGGCAGCCCCGAACTCCTCGACGAACATGGCTGTGCGGTAGTAGGGATGGGCCTGGAAGGCGACGACGAGGCTCCCGCCGCCCGCGACCTCGCGCGCAGCGCGAAGCGTCGCCTGGATCTCCGTGGGGTGGTGCGCGTAGTCGTCGAACACGCGCACGCCGTCGGCCTGACCCTTGAACTCGAATCGTCGACGAGTGCCGCTGAACCCTGCCAGACCGCGGCGCAGGCGGTCGGCGTCGAATCCCAGCCCCAGTCCGCAGGCGAAGGCCGCCATGGCGTTGAGGGCGTTGTGCCGACCCGGGACCTGAAGGGTCACCGTGCCCAGGCTCCGGCCCTCATGCACCGCATCGAACGACCATCCCGTCGATCCGGCCGACGGATCCACCAGCCTGAAGTCCGCGTTCTCGGACACGCCGTAGGTTCGGACATCCACGCCACCCTGTCGAGCACGTTCGACCATTCGCGCGGCGCCCGGATCATCGATGCAGGCCACGACGAATCCACCTCGCTCGCGGGTGCCGCTCGCGAACTCGACGAAGGCCTCCTCGATGGCCTCGAAGGTGCCCCAGTGATCAAGGTGGTCAGGCTCGATGTTCGTGACGATCGCAGCGATCGGTGACAGGTGCAGGAAGGCGCCGTCGCTCTCGTCGGCCTCCACCACGAACAAATCGCCGGTACCCAGATGCGCGTTGGATCCCGACTCGTGGATCTCACTGCCGATCGCGAACGACGGATCAGCACCACAGGCCTGCAGGGCCACCGTCAGCATCGAGGTTGTGGTCGTCTTCCCGTGCGTGCCCGCCACGGCGATGCCGCGACTGCCGGACATGATCGCAGCGAGCGCCTCGGCTCGACTCAGCTCCGGGATTCCAGCCTCGCGCGCCGCAGCACGCTCGACATTGGTCTCGGGAATCGCCGTCGAGACGACCAGGGCATCGATGCCCCCGATGAGGGCCGGGTCGTGCCCCACCCGAGCGTCCACCCCGATGGCCCGGAGGGCCTGCAGCCGCCGTGAGTCCTTGGCATCGGACCCGGACACCGCCACGCCCTGCGCGGCCATGATCCGGGCGATGCCGGACATTCCCGCCCCACCTATGCCGACGACATGCACCCGGCCCCACGGGGGGACCGCGGAAGGATTCGAGGGCGGGGACGCATGCGTCGCGTCGACCATCATCACCCTCCCGTCATCCGCGAGACGAAGCAGCCGCTTCGACGACCACCCGGGCCAGCCGTTCGTCCGCATCGCGGACGCCCAGACCGGCCGCAGCGACCCCCATGGCCGCCAGTCGACCCTCATCGTGCAGCACCGAGGTGACGGAATCGACGAGCCACTCCGCGGTGAGGTCCGCGTCATCGACGATCAGGCCTCCCCCGGCCTCCACGATGGGCAGGGCGTTAAGCCGCTGCTCGCCATTGCCGACCGGGAGCGGCACGTACAGGCCGGGAAGACCGACCGCGGCCAGTTCCGCGCAGGTCATCGCCCCTGCACGCGTCACGGCGAGATCGGCCGCCGCGTAGGCGAGATCCATCCGCTCGATGAACGGCACGGGCACGTACCCCGGCTCCGCGACAGGCTTCTCGTTGCGTAGGCCGTACGAATGGAGCACCTGCACTCCGCTCTCGCGCAGACCCGGGAGTGCCCGCGCGACCGTCGCATTGAGCCGCTGTGCGCCCTGCGAACCGCCGAAGACCAGCAGCACCGGGATGTCCGGGGCCAGGTCGAAGGCCGACCGTCCGGCCGTTCTGAGGGCAGCCCGGTCGAGCGCCGCGATCGCGTGGCGCAGGGGCAGGGCCATGGGCCGTGCGCCGGGCAGGACGGAGGGAAAACACGCGTAGACATGCGACGTGTAGCGCGCGCCCAGTCGGTTCGCCCACCCGGCCCGCGCATTGGCCTCGTGGATCACCAGGGGCGTGCGCGTTCGGCGTGCCGCAAGGTAGGCGGGCACCGCGGCGTAGCCCCCGAAGCCGACGACCACGTCGACATTCCCGTCACGCACGTACGTCGCCGCTCGGTCGACGGCGCGGCGCACCCGCGGGCCCAGGGCCAGCAGGTCGCGACCGGGGCGCCGCGGCATGGGCACGCTCGGCACCGTCACCAGGGAGTAGCCCCGGGCCGGCACGAGGGTGGACTCCAGTCCTCGCTCCCCGCCGAGGACCGTGATGCGGGTGGTGGGGTCGATCCGGCACAGGGCATCTGCCAGGTTCAGGGCCGGCTCGATGTGCCCTGCCGTCCCGCCAGCGGCAAGCAGGACGTGCACGTCATCGCCGCCGGAGGGACTGCGCGGTGCTGCGGCGACGAAGGGCCCGACGCGCGTTGGGCTCCGCGCGAGCGAAGGCCAGGAGCATGCCGATGGCTGCCAGCGTCCAGATGAGTGATGACCCGCCGTAGGACACAAGCGGAAGCGTGACCCCCGTGACGGGCAGGAGTCCGAGCACACCTCCGATGTTGATCACGGCCTGGACGACGATCCACGAGCCGACGCCCGCAGCAGCCAGTCGCACGAAGGGATCGCGGGTGTTGCGCGAGAGGCGGAATACGGCGAAGGCCAGGACCCCGAAGAGCATGAGGACGGAGAGCGTGCCGACCAGGCCCAGTTCCTCTCCGATCACCGGGAAGATGAAGTCGGTGTGGGCCTCCGGCAGGGATCCCCACTTCTCCCGACTGGCGCCGAGTCCGACTCCCCAGAATCCGCCTGTGCCCAGCGCATACTGCCCCTGACTCACCTGCCATCCGAATCCGAGCCGGTCGGCATCGGGGTCGAGCCACGACGTGAAGCGCTGCATTCGATACGGAGCGGCGAGCGTCGCCACCACGAGGCCCACCGCCCCCACTCCCGCGAGTACCGCGAACAGCCGCAGGGGCGCACCTGCCGCGAAGAGCATGCCGGCGGTGATCGCCGCCAGCATGGTGGTGTTGCCGAAGTCTCCCTCCAGAAGCACCAGCACCATCATCGATGCGGCAACCGGGAGGAGTGGCAGGAGCAGGGCCGACCATCCAGGCACGGTCCGGCCGGTGCGCGACAGGATCGTCGCGCCCCACACCACGAGGGCGAGCTTCGCGAATTCCGAAGGCTGGAGGCGGAAGGGGCCGATGATCTCGATCCAGTTTCGCTGTCCAGCGACCTCGACACCGATGACGAGCACGGCCACGAGCAGCACGAAGGCTGCGCCGAGGATGGGCAGGGCCAACCCACGCCAGAACTGCACGGACGTGCGCGCGGCGAAGAACATTCCGATGACGCCCAGCACCGCGAACAGGGCCTGGCGCTGGGCCAGCGTGTAGGGCGAGCCGTGCACGCGGTAGCTCTCGATGCTCGAGGCCGACAGGACCATGACGAGGCCGAGGACGAGCAGCAGGAGCGTCGCGCCGAAGATCAGGTAGTAGGTGCTCAGCGGATGGTTGAGCAGAGTTCCCAGGCGGGCGACTCCTCCTGCCTGCGGGTCCCCCGAGCCCGCGTGGGAATCGGGGCCCTGCCCCTCGAGCGTCTCCTGCTCACGTCGCCCTGTCCGGCTCATGGGCGCGGCCCCTGGGTCGGCGCGAAGCCGGGCAGGTGGCTCACCGCAGCGGCGAACTGGCGCCCGCGATCGGTGTAGTCGGCGAACATGTCCCACGACGCGCAACCGGGTGCCAGCAGCACGGTGTCACCCGGACGCGCCAGACCAGAGGCCTCGCGCACGACGTCGACCATGGCATCAGTCTCCGGGCTGCCGACATCGATCACCGGCACATCAGGCGCGTGTCGTGACAGTGCATCGGCTATCACCGCACGATCCACTCCCAGCAGCACCACTCCGCGCAGCCGAGTGGCGCACGACGCCACGAGCTCGTCGAAAGCCTGCCCCTTGGCCATGCCGCCCGCGACCCAGACGACGTGGTCGTACGCGCCCAGCGACGTCTGGGCGGCGTGGGTGTTCGTGGCCTTGGAATCGTCGACGTACGCAACACCGTCGACTGTTCCCACGAGCGCGATGCGATGTGCTGCAGGTTCGAAGGCCACGAGCCCCTCGCGCACCGCTCGGGGCGGGACACCGAACGCGCGGGCCAACGCCGCAGCAGCCAGGGCATTGGCAACGTTGTGCGGGGCGAAGGGCCTCACATCGTGCACCGAGGCGAGCTCCTGGGCCGAGTCTGCGCGATCCTCGACGAAGG
>JBIIJX010000107.1:0-8456 GCA_044233495.1 Candidatus Nanopelagicales bacterium | reverse complement strand
GGGAGGGGACCTGGGGTGGCGCAGGCAGGCCCTCGTCCTGGGGCTCCCGGTGGCGCTCATCGTCCTGTTCGTCGTCGTGATGACCACGTTGTGGACCGAGGAGCCGGCCTTCCTGAGGCCCGTGAGTTTCCTGATCGGCAACGGAGACGCCGAGGACAACGCGAAGTGGCTTGACTTCTCCGCTCAGTTCGCATCAGGGCAGCCCATCGAGCAATGGGTGCCGATGGGCGGCCCGCTCGCCCTGCTCCTGACCGGTCTCGGCACGGTGATGGGAGTCGTCTCGCACCTGGCTCTCGGCGGCTACAACGAGGTCGCAGTCGCGGCCAACACCGTCGTCTTCGCCGAGTTCCTGATGGTCGCCCTTGTGCTCCTGGCACTTGCCCCCCTCGTCGAGTGCCGGCTCCGGGGCGCGCGCATGGCCGCACCGCTGCTGTGGGTGTCCATGCTTGCGCTTGCCGCGTCGACGATGGTGCTCATCGGTTTCGGCCATCTCACCCTGCAGTTCGTCATCCTCATCGCAGTGCTCTGGTCGACCACGTTCCTGTCTGGTCTGCCTATGCGCCGTGCACGGCTGCTGACCTCCCTCGCGATGGCAGCGGCGGCGCTCGTATGGCTGCCGCTCAACGCGGTTGCGGTCGTGGTGCTGGTCGCCTGGCTCGTGCTCCTCGTCGGACGTGCCCTCCGCGGATCGGTGGACTACGTGGCGTTGGGCCTCGTGCTCATCGTGACTGTCGGCCTGTGGGAGCCCGTGAAGTCGAGCTTCGTGTACTCGCTCGACCTGTATGCGTCCGGGCCACCGGGCGACGCACTGGGCGGGGCCCTTCGAGGTGTCTCTGCCGCCGTGCGGGCCGGGCTGGAGAGCTCGCCTGTCTTCGCTGCCCAGGGGGGTACCGAGCAGGTTGGCCCCCTCCTGGGCATCTGTGCTGTCGTCGTGGTGATCGCCGCTGCCGTGCTCCTGGCTCCCGTAGCCGGCCCGCTGGCGACCTCGCTTGTGCGCCGCTTCGCCCCGCTCGGCCTGCTCGTGGCCAGCGCGCTGGCGATCTACCTGCTCGACTACTGGACGACCGGCGGGCCGGCTCACTACGGGTCCCTGAAGTTCGCCTACTTCGTGACCGTCGTGGCGCTCGCCTCCTGCCTGCCCTTGGCCCTGCTCCTGCTCGACCCCGACTCCGGCGGGAGGATGCGACCCCTGCAGTGGATCGGAGTGGGAGCCGTCCTGGTGGTTCTGACGATCGACTCACTCCTGCCCCGCGCGGTGGCGCTGGCGCGCCCCGCACAGTGGTCGCCACCCATTCCCTTCGAGAACACGTCCGGCTCGTACTGGTACCCGGCCGACGTCAACGGCACCGGCGAGCAGCCCATCGCCGACAACCCGGTGGCCTGCGTCTACCTGCCAGAGGGCTCACCATTCCCGACCGCCATCGTGCCCTCGGGGCTGTCGGACGCCCAGCGCGTCTACAGCTGCACCCGCCAGCTGTCAGGGCTGGCGGGCGCCGACAACTCCGCGCAGCCCCTCGTCGACTGGATCCGGCGAGAGTGGCTGACGAACACGCCCGCGTGGACTGATGTGTACGACGGCCTGGCGGCCATGCCGCCCGACGTCCTCGCCAAGCCCGTCATCCTGCTCGATGACGGCAGCAACGTGATCGGCCTGGAATCCGTCCAGTCGCTCCTGCAGCGCTTCCCGAAGCCGACGCCCGCAGGATGACACCCAATAGGCTCGCTGAGCGGCGCATGGACTCCTGGGCGCCACGGCAACATCGTGGGGGTGGGTCATGCTCGACGTAGCCCTCGTGCTGCTGTTCGTGGCGCTGCCGCTGGCGACCTTCCTGCTCACCCGGAGCCTCACCTGGACGGCCGTCGGACTCGTCTTCGCCTTTGGCGTGGCCGGCAACGCCGTGCAGTCGCTCATCTCCCTGGGCATGGACTGGAACGTGCGGGGCATCCAGGTCCTCACGGTGGGCGTCATGGTCGGGGTGGCCGTCGTCGGGGGCATCTGGCGACGTGGGAGCGCGAGCATTCGGGCCCAGGTCCTCGGAGTCATCCTGCCCGCAGTGGTCATCGGGCTGTTCCTGATCGTGATGCGCCTGCTGGCTTCCGGCTCGCCGGGCCCCCTTACCGCCGTCGCGTACCTCGTCAACCATCCACAGGCCGAGGACAACGCGAAGTGGCTCCATCTCGGTGCGCAGCTGGCCGATGGAGGGTCGATCGAGTTCAACGGCTATGCGGGAGGGCCGCTTCTGCTCGTGATGGGCATGATGGCGGCGCTGATCTCGACGCTGTCCATGATCATGCTGGGCGGGGTGAACGAGGTAGCGGTGGTGGTGAACACCGTCGTGGGCACCCAGTTCCTGCTCATCGCGCTGGTGCCCTTCGCGCTCGCTCCTTTCGTCGAGCGCCAGATCCGGCTGCGTGACGACAAACCGCAGCGCGTCCCCTGGCCCGCGGTCGGGGTAGCGATGCTCGTGCTCCTCCTGGCCAGTGCCGTGGTCACCTCCTTCGGGCACCTGTCGCTGCAGTTCGTCCTGCCCGTCCTGGTGCTGTGGTCCACCGTCTTCATCGCGCGAGTGCCGTCGCGGGCCCGACTCCTGATGACGCTGGCCATCGTGTGCGTGGCGTCGGTGTGGGTGCCCTTCAACGTGCTCGGCCTCGTACTGCTCGTCGGCGCACTGGTGTGGGTGCTGCGCGGCCGAGACCGCTTGGGGCTGGGTGCGGTCATCCTCACGGCGGCTGCGGTCTGGGACGCGTTGATCTCCAGCACCCTGTACCTCCTCGGATTCCACGTGGGAGACGACGGTCCGCAGGCGATCGGGGGTGCGATGTCGAGTGAGACGAGCTCACTGCAGTCGGCCATCGATGCGCAGGCCGAGACGGCGCGGAGCCTGTTCACCGCACCGGGTGGAGTCGAGCAGGTGCAGCCCCTCGTCGCCGGGCTCGCGCTCGCTGCGGTCGTGTTTGCCGTGTGGCTGACGGTCCAGCCCGGCACTCAGGGCTGGCATCGCTTCGTGCGCTTCGCGCCGGTTGCCGTGCTCGGCTCGTATCTCGTGGTCATCATGGTCGGTGACGCGGTGGTGACAGGGGCAGCACCGCACTACGGGGGCCACAAGCTCGCGTTCGCCTTCACGATCATGGCGCTTGCATCGACCCTGCCGGTAGCGGTGGCGGGCATCGATCGGACCACGCGCTCCATGACTCCCGCACGCTGGTTCGCCGTCGGCGGGATTGTCGTCATCCTGCTCCTCGACACGATCCTTCCGCGGGCGATCTCGGCGCTCAGTCCCGTGCTGTGGACCGCGGTCGATCCAGAAGACCCACCTCACTGGTCCGTGGCCGAGGTGAGGCCCGTGGCGGAGCAGCCGATCTCCTCGCTTCCTGTCGCCTGCGCCTTCGCCCCGCCCGTGTCTGACGTCCCCACCGCCCTGCCGCTGGGGCAGCAGTCCTACAACTGCACCCGCATGCTTCTGGGCATGACCGGCCTGGAGGGCGAAGCTCCGGTCCTTGTCGACTGGCTGCGCACGGACTGGCTCTCGAACGAGGCCCACTGGGACGACTTCTATCCGTGGCTGGCTCAGGCGGCTCCGGAGTTGTCAGGCCGCACGGTCGTCCTCATGGATGAGGAGGGCGGGGTCGCCGGACTTACGACTTTGGGGGCGCTGCTGGAGCAGAATCCCCCGGAGGGGTTGCCAGCGGGCTGATTGCAGCGCGCTGGCTAAGGTAGGGATATGGCTGATGTAGTCGATCACTACGACGCGAGCGCACCCACCTACTCCGAGCAGTATGACGAGAGCAAGGCTCTCACCGCCAAGGAGTACCCGGCGAATTACTTCCGCCTCAAGCGAGTGAAGGAGCGCGTGGCGGCGTTGGGCCTGCGGAGCGTCTACGAGTTGGGGATCGGTGATGGGTCGCCGCTCGCAGCCCTGGGCGAGATGGGCGTGACGGTGGCCGGCAGTGACTTCTCCGAGGGAATGCTGGCCGTGGCACGGGCCCAGTTCGAGGCCAAGGGCCTGGATCCCTCGCGGCTGACGTGGGGCGACATCCAGGACCGGGCGACTCTCGAGGCCGCCATCGCCACTGGACCGTACGACGGCGTCATGGCCCTCGGCGTCCTGCCGCATGTGCGAGATGAGGCCGCCGTCATCGACAACATGTCGGCCTTCCTCGCGCCGGGCGGCACGATGTTCCTGCAGTTCCGCAACTCCCTGCTGTCGCTGTACTCCTTCAACCGGCTGACCATGGAGTTCATCCTCGACGAGCTCATCGTGGATGCCCCGGCCGAGATCAAGGAGGTCGTTCGCGCCGGCCTCGAGCCGCGATTGGCCATGGACAAGCCGCCCAAGCGTGAGTGGGACGTCAATGGGCCTGCCTACGACGAGATCCTCGCCAAGTTCCACAACCCGTTCGAACTGGCCGAACTCGTGCGGGCGCATGGATTCCGTGACGTGCGCTACCACTGGTACAACTATCACGTCACCCCCCCGATGCTGGCCGGCAGTGCTGGTCAGGCCTTCCGCGAAGCAGGGATCGCGATGGAGCCACGTGACGACTGGCGCGGCATGTTCCTGTGCTCCGCTGGCGTGATCGAGGCGACCAAGGCGTAACGCGACCGGGCATTTCGGGCGATCGCGATCACGAGCCAGGCTGGTCCATACTCAGCCAGGCTGCCGTAGCCGATCATGGAGTGACGATGGCCCGGACCCGCCACTCCTCCTCGGGAGCTTCAGCGCCCTTCACACGCACGTTGACGACGCTGCTGGCTGCACTCCATCCCAGCCTCACCAGAGCGGGCCACCGCGAGGGGTGTGCTCCATGATGGCGCAGGAGCCAGCCGACAAGGTGTACATCCTCGCGGCGCGCAGCACTCCCGTATGAGGCGCGATCGGAGTTTGAACGCCCGTAGATGATGGTGACTGGCTCCGGAAACTCCTGAATGAAGGTATTCGGTGGCGCGAGAGCAGTTGCCATCTCGATGCGCATGGGACCTGCTTTGCGTGGGCGATGATCCCGGAGAGAGAGAAAGCACGTGAATGGAACGACTGCGCCACTCATCTGCAGGTAGGTCGGTTGCTCGAGTTGTTGCCCTAACCACTCCATGACTGGCAGACGTTGCGGGCCCGCGAGGGGAAACGAGGTCCAACTCTCCAAGGGAGTATCGAAAGGACCTGCGAAGAGTTCGTCTGCTCCCTCGTGCCGCAGAGCCCACGGACCCAGGTATGCGGTGCCCCATTCCAGCGGCCAATTGCCCTCAGAGTCGATGAGGCGTTCAATTCCTGAAGCCCGCACTTCGT
This sequence comes from Candidatus Nanopelagicales bacterium, assembly GCA_044233495.1. GTDB lineage: Bacteria > Actinomycetota > Actinomycetes > S36-B12 > S36-B12 > UBA10649. The sequence goes on along the minus strand of JBIIJX010000107.1, from coordinate 3,171 downwards.
CGTCATAGGCCAACCAGAAGATCCAGTCGGACGGCATCACCCCCGTCGCTTGGAGATGGTCGACCCACATCGCCTGATGCTTCATCGTCGGAAGTTCCTGCTTTGTGCAGATCACTTCGATGCCTGGGTGACGCGAGGCGAACTGGTGCGCCAGCTTCATGTCTGGTGAGTCTTCCGATGACGTCACGCTCAGGAGAATCCGCTTGAAGTTGTGCCTGCTCTGCGCGATGGACTGGAGGCACCTCTCGAAGCGCTCTCCTCCACGCCAAACCATGCAGACGAGAATCGGCTGAACCAGCCATGAGCTGTCGGCCCGAGCCGAATGACCACCGCCGTGCGCCCTCACGGAATGGACCTTACTCAGCGTTCCGCAAAGCTTCCGTACTAGATCAAGAGTCACCTAGGACAGGTTCGACGGGTCATTCAGTGTGACGAGACAGATCGTGTGACGGGGACGCAACACTGGATCTGCGCACCGCTAGTGAACTGGGCCCCGCTGGAGCCGGGCTAGTAGATCGTCATGCACGGCCTTCATGCCCACAGGGAGTGGTGTGATCTGGGGAAGAAGGATGCTGGGAGTCAGTCGGAGGTCTGGGGCTTGAGCAGATGCGCTGGAGTGCGTCCCGAGAGCCACGGGCACCTTGCGCTTGGTGATCTCGTTCATGGTCCGGATGAGCTGGCCGATCGTTGTCCCTCGGCCGGTCGCGATGATCTCGCAGTACGGGCCTGGGGCACGTTCTTTGTCTATGCACCGCACAATGGCGAAGGCCGCATCGTCCGCGAGAATGTAGTCCCGGGTTGTGTCGAGTGGCACAAAGATGTTGACGGGCTGCCTCGTGATCGCTGCTCGCGCGAGGTGGGATATCAGCCCTTGGAGCTTGTTGAGGTTCTGGCCCGGCCCGTAGAGATTGCTCACCCGACCCAGGACAAGCGGAAGCACATCGCCCAGGGCACTCACTGCGGCCTGCTCTTGGGCAAGCTTGAGCTCTCCATAGGGGCTCAGAGGTGCTGGCGGAGTGATCGTGGTGAAGGGTGGACTCGCGGCTCCAGCGTAGACACCACCCGCTGATGAGGTGAGGAAGAGAACGCCGGGTCCCCGAGGGAGCGCGCTGCGCAGCCCTTGCAGAAGTCCTTGAAGCGGCAGCACTTCCGTGAGTGCGATCGCCCGTGGCGTGGATGTCGTTGCGGCCCCGGCTGCCCATATGACGCGCCACGGCCCACCCTGTGCCGCCGCTTCCAGGCCACGGGCCTGGAAGCGGAGCGTCTCCTGGGCCTGGTACGGGTCGTGCCATGGAACCGGCCCCGGCTGGTAGACCCTCCCGGCATGCCTGACCAACGCGCTACCCAGCAGGCCTCCCGCGCCGATGACCCAGGTGATCACGTCTCGCGGCTCGATGGAGTGTCATGGGGGGCCATGTGATCGGTCGAAGTGCCGCCAGCGGACAGGAAAGTCGCCTTTGGATCGCGGACGACCACGTAGAGGGGCTTGCCAAGCGACATGTTTGTCGCTGCTCCGATGTACTGGGCAATGATGCCGAGGCTCATCATCACGGCGCCGCCCACGACCATGAGGGCAACGAACATGGACGCCCATCCGTTGACGGGCAGGCTGCTGACGAGAGCGTTGTAGGCGACCCAGATTGCGGCGAGGGCGCCGAGAATCACGAAGGCGATCCCGATACCGGTGACGAACACAAGCGGCTTTGTGCCGGAGGAGACGACGAGGCGTCCGAAGTGGGAGAACAGGCGCGAGTAGTTGTACCCGCCCCGGGGACGACCCTCCTGCCGCATAGTCACGGGGCACGTGGCAACGTCGGCTACGACCCACGAGAGCGCAACATCGAGGTATACGCCGGTCCCGGTGTAGGCGGCAACGCTCCTGCCGACTTCGCCGAGGACGAGTCGATATGAGTTGAACTCCTCGAAGTCCTGGTCGGCGAGGAACTTCACGAAGAACCACTTGGCGACTCTGGAGCCCGTGTTGCGGATGGCCCCGTGCGGCGGGGCATTAGTGGGCTTGGCATAGACCAACTGGGCTGCCTCGCGGTAGGCAGTGTCGAGCATCGGACCGATGAAGGCTGGGTCCATCTGGCCGTCTTCGTCGAGGGTGACAATCCAATCGCCGCCCGATGAGGTCATGCCTGCCAGAGTCGCGGCGTGCTGGCCGTAGTTGCGGCTCAGCCACACCGGGCGCACCCAGTCGTAGCGGCTCTGGAGATCCCGGATGGCGTCGTCGCTGCCCCCGGGGCCGCGATCCCACACGAGAAGGACCTCTGAGACCCGGAACGGGCGCCCCTCAGGGGTCGTCGTGGAGGTGGTGAGTGATGCCAGTTCGGCGAGGAGTGAAGGAAGGGTTGCTGTGCCGCTGTATACGGGAATGACCACGCTCACGTTCAGTGGCTCAGGGCCGCCTGCGGAGGCGAAGGTCATGGTCGGGAGTCTAGGACCCGGGCGCTGCCCAGAGGGCCTGTCGGAGGGTCGCGGTATCTCGCTGGGCGAGTCGGATGCCCTCGACCTGTGTGGGCAGCGAGCGGCCCAGCGCCGCTTCCGCGCGCGACACGTCGAGGGATATGTCGCCGTTGCGCGGCGGATGGATGTCTGCGTTGGTGGGAGTGATAAGCCCGCTGTCGAGACCGAACTCATCGGCCACGGCGACACCGAAGGCGTACTTGGTGAGGGCGTCCGGTGACGTCACGTGGAAGGTTCCAGTAGCACCCCCGGATACGAGAGCTTCGATCGTCTCGGCGAGCACCGGTGCGTAGGCACTCGTCGTGGTGAAGTCGGTGAAGCCGCGGACCCGGTTGCCTGCCCCCAGCTCATTGACGAAGAACTCCAGGATCGACCGGGTGCCTGAAGGGCTCCAGCCGAAGAAGTTCGTGCGGATGATGAGGGCATCGGTGGCTCGTCGGGCGCGCTCCTCGCCGGCGAGCTTCGTGCGGCCGTAGACGGACGTCGGGCTTGGAATCTCGTCCTCTGCGTAGTGGCCCCGCCTGCCGTCGAACACCGCGTCGGTGGAGATGTAGACGAAGCGCGCGCCGCACGCATCGGCTGCTGACGCTAGTGACTCAGTGGCTTCGGCGTTGATGAGGTGGGCGAGCTCAGGGTCCCGCTCGCAGTCCTGGTGGGCTGCCATGGCACCTGCATGCACGATGACATCCGGTCGCCGCGTGA
>JBIIJX010000105.1:0-8566 GCA_044233495.1 Candidatus Nanopelagicales bacterium | reverse complement strand
TTCGCCGTCATCGACGCGGCTTTCGCCCAGCGTCGCAAGACCCTGCGCGCGGCTCTCGCGTCCGTGGCCGGTTCCCCGGGTGCGGCCGAGGTAGCGCTGCGCCGGGCCGGAGTCGATCCGTCGTTGCGGGGCGAGCAGCTGTCGGTCGAGGACTTCGCGCGCATCGCCGATGCGCTCGCTGATGCTTCACCCGTCCCGGCGGACTAGCCTGCGGGAATGAGTCCGGCATCGGTGACGGTCCGGGTGCCCGCCAAGGTGAACCTGCAGCTGTCCGTCGGGCCGCTGCGTTCGGACGGCTACCACGAACTCGCAACCGTGTTCCACGCGGTCAACCTGTGCGACGAGGTGGTGGCACGCCCGTCGGCGGGAGGCATCACAGTGACCGTCTCGGGGGAGGGCGCCGACATCCTGCCGCTCGACGACGGCAACCTTGCCCACCGCGCCGCGAGCCTGGTGGCCGAGCGCCTCGATCTGGCTCCCGATGTCGAACTGCACCTGAACAAGTCGATCCCGATCGCCGGCGGCATGGCGGGCGGCAGCGCCGACGGGGCTGCCGCACTCGTGGCCTGCGATGCGCTCTGGCGCGGAGGGCTTGGTCGCGAGGAGCTCTCGGTGCTTGCCGCAGCGCTTGGTTCCGACGTCCCGTTCGCTCTGCAGGGAGGAACGGCGATCGGCACCGGGCGCGGCGAGCGCCTGACCCCCGTACTGTCGCGAGGGTCGTTCTCCTGGGTCTTCGCCCTCGCAGACGGCGGACTGTCGACGCCGGCGGTGTACGCGGAGTGCGACCGGCTGCGCGAGGACCGATCCATCCCGGAGCCGTACGTGTCCGACATCCTGCTGCAGGCCCTGGCCGCGGGCGATCCACTGCTTCTGGGCAAGGCCCTGCACAACGATCTGCAGCCGGCGGCGATCTCCCTGCGTCCGTCCCTCGGGGCGCTGCTGGAGATGGGGGACGATCTCGGTGCTCTGGGCGGGATCATCTCCGGCAGTGGGCCCACCTGCGCCTTCCTGGCACGGGACGACGAGCATGCGCTCGACCTCGCCGTTGGCCTGACGTCCACTGGGCTCTGCCGCACTGTGCGCACCGCGACGGGACCGGTGGCCGGAGCGCGGGTCGTCGGCTGACGGGTGACGCCGGAGGTGGTCCGCTTCCCGGATGAGATCTGCAGATGCATGCCGGTTCCGGCGCAGTTCTGCAGATCTCATCCGGGAAGCGGATGAAATCTGGGGGTGTTCGCGCTGGGCGTAGCGCTGGGGCGCCTGTGGCGGAACATGGCGTCCCGCGAGAAGGTTGGCTCAGGGGAGGCCGCCAGCTCTCCCGGTTATGGTTGGTCCACGGCGACGGAACGGAGTACACGGGATGTTCGAGAGGTTCACCGATCGGGCCCGACGGGTCGTGGTGCTCGCGCAGGAAGAGGCGCGGATGCTCAACCACAACTACATCGGCACCGAGCACATCCTGCTGGGCCTCATCCACGAGGGCGAGGGCGTCGCGGCCAAGGCCCTGGAGAGCCTGGGCATCTCCCTGGAGGCCGTGCGCCAGCAGGTCGAGGAGATCATCGGCCAGGGCCAGCAGGCCCCCAGCGGACACATCCCCTTCACCCCGCGTGCCAAGAAGGTGCTCGAGCTCTCGCTGCGTGAGGCTCTCCAGCTCGGCCACAACTACATCGGCACCGAGCACATCCTGCTTGGCCTCATCCGCGAGGGCGAGGGCGTCGCGGCCCAGGTCCTCGTCAAGCTCGGAGCCGATCTCAACCGCGTCCGCCAGCAGGTGATCCAGCTGCTGAGCGGGTACCAGGGCAAGGAGCCCGCGACCTCGGGCGGCCCCGCCGAGGGCACGCCGTCGACGTCGCTGGTGCTCGACCAGTTCGGCCGCAACCTCACCGCCGCCGCCCGCGAGGGCAAGCTCGACCCGGTCATCGGGCGCGAGAAGGAGATCGAGCGCGTGATGCAGGTGCTGTCGCGCCGGACCAAGAACAACCCGGTGCTCATCGGCGAGCCGGGCGTCGGCAAGACCGCCGTCGTCGAGGGTCTCGCCCAGGACATCGTCAACGGCGACGTTCCGGAGACCCTCAAGGACAAGCAGCTGTACACCCTCGATCTGGGTGCGCTCGTCGCCGGCAGCCGCTACCGCGGCGACTTCGAGGAGCGCCTGAAGAAGGTGCTCAAGGAGATCCGCACCCGCGGCGACATCATCCTGTTCATCGACGAGATGCACACCCTCGTCGGGGCGGGTGCGGCGGAGGGCGCCATCGACGCTGCCAGCATCCTCAAGCCCATGCTCGCCCGCGGTGAGCTCCAGACCATCGGAGCGACCACGCTCGACGAGTACCGCAAGCACATCGAGAAGGACGCCGCGCTCGAGCGTCGCTTCGCCCCGATCCAGGTGGCGGCACCCGACGTCCCGCACACGGTCGAGATCCTCAAGGGCCTGCGTGACCGCTACGAGTCGCACCACCGCGTGTCGATCACGGACGGCGCCCTGGAGGCTGCGGCGAGGCTCTCCGATCGCTACATCTCCGACCGCCAGCTTCCCGACAAGGCGATCGACCTCATCGACGAGGCGGGGTCCCGGCTGCGCATTCGTCGCATGACGGCCCCGCCGGACCTCCGGGAGTTCGACGAGCGCATCGCTGGCGTCCGGCGCGAGAAGGAGTCGGCGATCGACTCGCAGGACTTCGAGAAGGCCGCCGCACTGCGTGATCAGGAGAAGCGCCTGCTGGCCGAGAAGGTCGAGCGCGAACGCGAGTGGAAGGCCGGCGACCTCGACATCGTGGCCGAGGTCGACGAGAAGCTCATCGGCGAGGTGCTCGCTCTCATGACGGGCATCCCGGTGTCCGACCTCACTGAGGACGACATCGCGCGGCTGCTGCGCATGGAGGACGAGCTGCACAAGCGCGTCATCGGGCAGGAGCAGGCGATCAAGGCCCTGTCCAAGTCGATCCGGCGCACGCGTGCAGGGTTGAAGGATCCGAAGCGGCCCTCGGGCTCGTTCATCTTCGCTGGGCCCTCGGGCGTCGGCAAGACTGAGCTCAGCAAGACCCTGGCCGAGTTCCTCTTCGGTGACGAGGATGCCCTCATCGCCCTCGACATGAGCGAGTTCTCCGAGCGCCACACCGCGTCGCGGCTCTTCGGGTCCCCGCCCGGGTACGTCGGATACGAGGAGGGTGGCCAGCTCACCGAGAAGGTGCGTCGCAAGCCGTTCTCCGTCGTGCTGTTCGACGAGGTCGAGAAGGCCCACCCCGACATCTTCAACTCGCTGCTGCAGGTGCTCGAGGAGGGCCGACTGACCGACGCTCAGGGTCGGGTCGTCGACTTCAAGAACACCGTCATCATCATGACGACGAACCTCGGCAGTCGTGACGTGTCCAAGGGTCAGACTCTGGGCTTCGCCCCGGACGACGACACCGAGGGTGCGTACGAGCGGATGAAGGCGAAGGTGCAGCAGGAGCTCAAGCAGCACTTCAGGCCGGAGTTCCTGAACCGCATCGACGACGTCATCGTGTTCCACCAGCTCACCGAGAGCGAGATCATCGAGATCGTCGACCTGATGGTCGCGAGCCTGGAGAAGCGGCTCGAGGAGCAGAACATGGCCATCGAGCTGACGCCGGCGGCCAAGGCCCTGCTCGCCCACCGCGGCTACGACAACTCCCTGGGTGCTCGGCCCCTGCGTCGCACCCTCCAGCGCGACATCGAGGACCCGCTCGCGGAGAAGATGCTCTTCGGCGATCTCACCCCCGGATCGATCGTGCTGGTCGACGTCGCGGGCGAGGACTCGGACGAGCCCTTCACCTTCGTCGCCACACCCAAGGGCGAGTTGCCGGACATCCCGCCGGTGGAGCCGGCAGGTGCCGGCGAGTCCGACATCTCCGCCTGACGGGTCCTGTGGCAGGGTCTGACACCTATGCCACAGGGACCTCTCATTCCGGGGATGCAGGAGTTCGATCGCCCGAGGCGCGGCTGGCCGAAGTGGCTCACGCTCGTCGTCGTCGGGGTCCTGCTGTTCGCCGGGCTCGTGGTGGTGGCCGGATTCGTGGGCGGAGTCGGGCCGCTGCGCATCCTCGGGCAGACGAGCGTGCCCCTGTCGGCTGTCGCCTACCGCGAGGCGCCTGATCCGCAGGCGATCGAGGTGGCGGTTGCGACCCCGCGTGAGGGGCTGTGCCGCAACGACGAACTGGTCGTGGTGGCGTACGAGCGCGGCAATCGGGTCGAGATCGAGGGATCGGTGACCAGGTCGCGGTCGTCGTCGTGCCAGGCCGTGACGATGGGGGGCGACCTGTCCTGGGTCGAGGTGCTGCTGGCCAGCCCGCTCGGTGAGCGCACGGTCGTCACCGTCGAGGGCCGGGAGCCACTCGAGCGGCGAACGTCCGGCTAGGACCGATCGTCAGGGCGGCAGGACCAGGCTTCCGTCCGCCAGCTCCACGACAAGGCCGTCGGCCAGCAGTGATGCGAGGGCGCGATCACGCTGGGACTCGTCGGCCCAGGCCGACGCCAGATCCTGCCGCGACGCCGGCTGCTCCTGCGCACGCAGCACCGCGAGCAGCGCACCCCGAGCCTGGCGATCGCTGCCCTCGTAGCGTGGCTGGCGTCGTGGCGCGTGCGGCGCATTCGGGCGGCCCCTCGCGTGCCAGGTGCACGAGGCGGTCACCGGGCACCTCTCGCAGGCGGGGGCCCGTGCCGTACAGACGAGGGCGCCCAGCTCCATGACTGCGGCCGACCATCGCGCACTCGCAGCATCCTCGCTCGGCCACAGCTGGTCGGCTGTGCTCCGCTCGGCGCGGGTCATGTGTCCCGGGGGCACCGCGAGGCCTTCCTGTGTGCGCACGAGGACCCTTCGCACGTTGGTGTCGAGGACGATCGACCGACGGCCGAAGGCGAACGCGAGGATCGCGGCGGCGGTGTACTCGCCTACCCCGGGCAGGGCGCGGAGGTCGTCCGCGTCGGCTGGCACCTGGCCGCCGTGACGCTCGACGATGAGGGCCGCGCTCTCGTGCAGGCGCCGGGCCCTGCGCGGGTAGCCGAGCCGCCCCCAGGCGCGGACGGCGTCGCCGACGCCCGCCCCGGCGAGGTCCGCGGGGGTGGGCCAGCGCTCGAGCCAGGCTTCCCACACGGGCAGCACCCGATCCACCGGGGTCTGCTGCAGCATGAACTCACTGACCATGACCCCCCACGGCGAGGTCGCCCGCCAGGGGAGGGATCTCTCGTGGACGTCGAACCACGCCGTCACAGCTGCCACGAGTGGGGACGGCTCCGTCGACAGGGGGCGCCCGACCACACCGGGATCGTGTCACGCGACCCTCCAGACCTGCTACTACGGTGGACCCGTGAGTCAACTGATGCGCCCCAGCGGGCCCGAGCCGCCCTCGGTCTACTGGGTCCGGCGGCTGGCCATCCTCGTGGTGATCATCACGGTGGCCGTGGGCATCTGGTGGCTGGTCGGCGCCCTGACCGGCTCGGGTGCCCCGACGTCATCGGAGGCGACGCCCGCCCCGACCGAGTCGAGCGAGGGCGACCCCTCGGCAGCGGCCACGGCGGCTCCCGCAGTTCCCACTGAGCCTGTGGCGTGCCCGGACTCCGTCATCCTCGTCCAGGCGACGACGGACGCGTCCACGTACAGCGTCGGCGAGAAGCCGAGGCTGACGCTGACGATCACCAACATCGGCGAGGTCCCCTGCATCCGCGATGTGGGGCCGAAGGCGAATGAGCTGGAGATCACCTCGGGCGGCTATCACGTGTGGTCCAGTGACGACTGCAACGCGAGCGGCAAGAGCAAGGAAGCCGTACTCGAGCCGGGGCAGAAGGTGGCCTCGAGCATCACGTGGGCGGGACGACTGACGCAGAAGGGCTGCCCGGACGGCGAGGGTGCCAAGGCCAAGGCCGGTCGCTACGACGTCGAGGGTCGCAACGGCAAGGTCCGCAGCGAGCAGACACCGTTCGCCCTACGCACCAGGAGCTGAGCTCAGCCGTAGCGCTCGAGCAGGCTCGCCTCGGCCAGCCGCGACAGGCCGTCGCGCACCGATCGAGCACGGGTCTCTCCGACGCCCTCCACGCGCTGGAGGTCCTCCGTGCTGGCCGTGAGGAGTCGGGGAAGGGTCCCGAAGTGGCCGACGATGCGGTCGGTGATCACCTCCGGCAGTCGGGGCACGCGAGCGAGCAGCCGGAATCCGCGCGGCGTCACGGGAGACTCCAGTGCATCGGGCCCGTCGGGATGACCCAGTGCGGCGGCGATCGTGGTGAGGTCGACGAGATCAGGCCGCTGGCCGAGTGCCTCCAGGGCACGGTCGACGCCGCGTCGCCGGCGGTAGAGCGCTGGTGAGAGGTAGTCGCGCACGAGGAGCCTGCGGCTGGCCTCCACGCCTCGGATGAGCTCGTGCACCTGCAGGGCGAGGAGACGGCCGTCGGTACCGAGCATCAGCAGCTGGGCGTCGATCTCCTCGCGAATGCGACCGACCATCTCGAGGCGCTGCGCCACGAGGCAGACGTCGCGCATGGTGGCGGTGTCCTCGATCTCGAGTGACGACAGCGTGGCGTCGACCTCGTCGAGGCGGTCCTTGTAGCCCTCGAGGGTTGCGACGGCCTGACCTGCGCGTGCCATCACGCGGGTGGACTCCTCCAGCAGATGGTGACGGCCGTCGACGTAGACCGCGATGGTGTTCATCGACTTGCTCACGCTGATCACTGGGTGGCGGGTCTGCCGCGACACTCGGTCGGCAGTGCGGTGGCGGGTTCCCGTCTCGTCAGTCGGCAGAGAGGGATCCGGCACCAGCTGGACTCCGGCGCGGACGATGGCCGAGCGGTCGCGGTCGATCACGATCGCACCGTCCATCTTCGCCAGCTCGCGCAGCCGTGTGGCCGAGAACGGCACGTCGAGGACGAAGCCTCCGTTGGTGATCTGCTCGACTGACCTGTCCCATCCGATGACGATCAGGGCTCCTGTGCGGCCCTGCAGGATCCGCTCGAGTCCGTCACGCAGGGGCGTGCCCGGCGCCACGAGCGCGAGGGCCTCCGGCAGGCGGGATTCCGTGTGGTGCTCGGGTGTCATGCGTGCTCCGGGCTCGAGTGGGGAAGTCGGTGGGACGGAGGTGCTGTGATGCTGGCTCTACGACTATCAGGTGGCGCGCGATGACGCACCGGCGAGGCGCCGCGCGACTGCTATCGCCTCCTGCAGGGACCCCACCTCGTGAAGGGTCATCCCCTGCGGTGGTGCTCCCGCGCTCCGCGACCGCGATGGCACGACGGCGTCGGTGAAGCCGAGTCGGCCGGCCTCTGCGAGGCGACGGCCGAGGGAGGTCACAGGGCGGACGTCACCCGCCAGCCCCACCTCGCCGACGGCGACCAGACCCGTGGGCAGGGCCAGATCGGTGGCGCTGCTGGCGATCGCGAGGGCGAGGGCGAGATCAGTTGCGGGCTCGCCCAGTCGCACGCCGCCGACGGTAGCAGCGAAGCAGTCCTGCTGGGCCAGTCGCACGCCGCCGCGACGTTCGAGCACGCCGAGCATCATGGCGACCCGTGCAGAGTCCAGGCCTGAGGTCACGCGGCGCGGCTGCGGGGTGGCCGTCGGGGCGACCAGCGCCTGCACCTCGGCCACGAGAGGTCGTCGGCCCTCCATGGTGACCGTCACGCAGGTTCCGGGGGTGGACTGCTGGCGGTCGCCGAGGAAGAGTCCGGACGGATCCGCGAGACCGACGATGCCGTCGTCGACGAGTTCGAAGCAGCCGATCTCGTCGGCGGCCCCGAAGCGGTTCTTGACCGCGCGCACCAGCCGCAAGGGGCCATGTCGGTCGCCCTCGAAGTGCAGCACGACGTCGACCAGGTGCTCCAGGGTGCGCGGCCCGGCGACGGCGCCGTCCTTGGTGACGTGGCCGACGACGATGACGATGACGCCGCGGGTCTTGGCCACGGCGATCAGGGCGGCGGCCACCTCCTTGACCTGGGTCACCCCGCCGGCCGCTCCCTCGACCTGCGCACTGGAGACGGTCTGCACGGAGTCGAGGACGACGAGGGAGGGCTCGACCGCGTCGATGTGGCCGAGGATGCTGCCGAGGTCTGTTTCAGCGGCCAGGAACAGCTCATCGGCGACAGCGCCGATGCGTTCGGCGCGCAGCCGAACCTGTGCGGCCGACTCCTCGCCGGTGGCGTAGAGGACGCGTCGCCCCGCGCGGGCCCAGGTGGCGGCGGTGTCGAGCAGGAGGGTCGACTTGCCGACCCCAGGCTCGCCTGCGAGGAGCACGACCGCGCCCGCGACCAGGCCCCCGCCGAGCACACGATCGAGTTCGTCGATACCGGTGGGCACGGCGCGTGCCGCGGCGACGTCGACCGAGCCGATCGGCACCGCGGGAGTGGCGCCCACCTGTGCTGCGGTCGTGCGGGCGCGCACGGCGCCCACCTCCTCCACCGAGCCCCATGCCTGGCACTCGCCGCAGCGGCCGACCCACTTGGCGGTGGTCCAGCCGCACTCGGTGCAGTGGTACGCGGGCGTGAGGGCCTTGGCCATGCGTGTGTCAGGCCTGCTCTGCGTCAGTGGACTGAGGTGCGTCGGCGGGATGGGGGGACAGGCCCGGTGACG
>JBIIJX010000104.1:0-8696 GCA_044233495.1 Candidatus Nanopelagicales bacterium | reverse complement strand
AACGCCAGCAACCCCGCCCACTGCCCGCCCGTGCCTGCTTGGATATGCCCATGCCGCGTACCTTCACCCAGCGCCAGCGCCTGCGCTACCGCTTCGACAACACCCTCGCCAAGGGCATCTGGGGTGTCCTCGCCTGGCTGGGCCTCGTCGCCCTGGCCTTCATGCTCGTCATCGCCGTCTTCCTCATCATCACCGGCATCGGGCCGGCTGGTGAGTCGACGACCTTTCCCGAGGGCGTCTGGTACGCACTGACCCGCTCGCTAGATCCCGGCACCTTCTCCGGTGACGAGGGTCTGCCCTTCCGGCTCGTCATGCTCGTCGTCACGATCGTCGGCATCTTCCTCGCCGCCGCGATCATCGGTTTGGTGTCGTCGGCCATCGACGCGCGGGTGGAGAGCCTGCGTCGCGGCCGCTCCCAGGTCATCGAAGCCGGCCACACGCTGATCGTCGGCCGCAACGACAAGCTCGCGGCGGTGATCGCCGAGCTCGTCGAGGCCAACAGCAGCGAGCGCGACCGCGCCATCGTCGTGCTCACTCCCGACGACGTCGTCGAGGTCTCCGACGAGCTCCGCGCAGAGGTGCCCGACATGAAGACGTCGCGCCTGATCGTGCGCAGCGGCAATCCGACCCGCATAGCCGACCTCGAGCAGGGCAACCCTGCCGAGGCGAAGTCGATCATCGTGCTGCGACCGCAGGAAGGCTCCGACGCGCAGGTCGTCAAGGCCGTGCTCGCGGTATCGCGGTGTCTGCCCGCCGAGTCCCGTGCTCCCATCGTCGCCGAGCTGGAGGATGACGACACAGCGGACGCTCTCGAGGCCGCCGTCGGCCCACGCCTCCTGACGATCACCTCCACCGAAGTCATCGCCCGCATCGGTGCGCAGGTCTCCCGCTCACCCGGGCTCGGCGGGATCTACGAGGAGTTCCTCGACTTCGAGGGCGACGAGTTGTACGTCATCGACGTCACGGGGCCGTGGATCGGGCAGACGTACGGTCAAGCGCTCCTCGCCAGCAGCACCGCGACGGTGATCGCACTGCGCAACGCGGACGGCACGCATGTCGGGCCGCCCACGACCACGGTCCTGAACGCGGGTGACCGGCTCATCGCCATCGCCGAGGATGACTCCCGCTTCTCGCTCGACTGTGCACCCGCGCCATGGACACCCCCCGATGATCGAACCTGGCAGTCGCTGCCACCGGCTCGAGAGCGGACCCTGATCATCGGCTGGAGCCCCCTCGCACCGCTCATCGCCCGCGAGATCGACGTGCACGTCGCACCCGATTCAGAGATTCACCTCCTCGTCGATGACACGGTCGAGGCAATCGATGCGATCGCCACCGCGATGACACTGGAGCGCCAGTCGCTCACCATCCACCCGGGCAGCCCGATCAGCCGCTCCGACGTCAGCAGCGTTCTCGACAACGGTCCGTACGACCACATCCTGCTGCTGAGCGAGAAGGGCGCCTTCCCAGCCGATGAGGCAGACGCCCGGACCATGCTCGCGCTGCTGCACGTTCGCGGTCACCTCGCCCAGAACGGGACGGAGGAGAACATCGTCGCCGAACTCGTCGACCCCAATGACGTCGAGTTGACGGCTCCGGCCGAGAACAACGACTTCATCGTCAGTCAGCGCCTGATCGGCCTGCTGATCGCCCAGCTCAGCGAGAGCCCTGATCTCGCACCTGTCTTCCGGGACCTGTTCGACTCCGCCGGATCCGTCATCGCCCTGCATCCGATCGAGCGCTACGTTCCCATCGGAACGACTACGTTCCGCTCGGTCATCGAGGCAGCCCGCGACTGGGGGGTGACCCCGATCGGCGTGCGAGCCGCGAGTCTCGTGGGCACGGCGGGGACCCTGGGCAAGGGCATCCGCCTCAACCCCGCGAAGGACCTCGCCTTCGTCGCCGCACCGGGCGACGCTGTCGTCGTCGTGGCCCCGTCGCCGTAGGGCCCGCCGCTAGGCGGTCCCGTCCGGCATCCCGTTCATCGACAGCGCGCCGGCGAACTCGAGCGCGTCAGTCGTCGACCCCGTGCCAGTCGCGGAAGACGACCGCCTGGCCCGCTCGATCTCCGTAGCCGTCCACCGTCCACAGCGTCGCACCCTCGATGATGAACCGTGTGCCGTCGCGGGCGATGCGCTCTCCGGAATACCCGTGGAGAACCCCGGACGCGGCAGCGTCTGCCAGCATGGCGGCGCGCGATGCCCGCTGGCCCGGGGGTGCCGAAAGCCGCGAGGGCATCCCCACGATCTCCTCGATGGGCATCCGCCACAGGGTCGCAGCCGCATGGTTGGCATAGACGAACACCGGGTCCGCACCGCCGTCGTGACTCAGCACGACGGCATCGAGCTCGCGCAGGCGTCGTGCATCAGCGTCCAACTCGTGACTGCGCGCGAAGAGCTCGACGCCGACGCGGGCGCGATAGCTGTCGAGTATCGCCCTCGCGATCTGCACGTCATTCACGCCCGCAGGGTGCCATGGCCGGGGCACCACGGTTGAATGGGGTCATGACGTCGTTCACCATCGCTGCCCAGTCCACCGATCCGCTGACCGTGCAGCGCCTCGGATTCGGGGCCATGCGCATCACCGGCCCCGGTATCTGGGGTCCGCCCGCTGACCATGACACTGCAATCGCCGTGCTGCGCCGAGCGGTCGAGTTGGGTGTCGACTTCATCGACACGGCCGACGCCTACGGACCCGACGTGAGCGAGGATCTCATCCGCGAGGCCCTTCACCCGTACCCGAATGTCGTCATCGCGACGAAGGGTGCCCTGACTCGGCAGGGGCCGGACCAGTGGGAGCCCGTCGGCCGGCCGGCCTACCTGCGGCAGTGCGTACTCATGTCCATGCGTCGACTCGGCGTCGATCGCATCGACCTGTGGCAGCTGCACCGCATCGACCCGCAAGTGCCTCGCGACGACCAGTTCGGCGCCATCGCTGACATGCAACGCGAGGGACTCATCCGCCACGTCGGGCTGTCCGAGGTAACCGTCGACGACGTCCTCGCTGCGGAGCAACACTTCCCGGTGGCCACGGTGCAGAACCTCTACAACGTTGCCGACCGCAGTGCCGAGGCTCTGCTCGAGCACTGCGAGGCACGGGGCATCGGATTCATCCCGTGGTTCCCGTTGGGCGGTCGCAACCGCGAGGAGCAGTCCGCGCTGCTCACCCGCATCGCCGACCGCGTCGGCGCGACGCCCGGACAGGTGGCGCTCGCATGGCTCATCCAGCACTCACCCGTCACCCTGCCGATTCCAGGCACCGGGTCACTGGCCCATGTGGAGGAGAACTGCGCCAGCCGCGACGTCGTCCTCGATGACGACGCCATGGCCGAGCTGAATGCCCTGACGGCGGTCTAGCGCTCGACGATCCAGACCTTGCGCAGCGGCTCGACGATCTCCCAGGTGGTGCGCGTACCGGCGTAGAGCACTCCGACCGTTCCCGGTGCGAGGGCCAGCTCCGTGCCGTCCTCGAGGATGACGCGACCGTGCCCGGAGATCACGACGAACACTTCGTCCGTCTCGACATCGGTCGATCGACCCGCCTCGTGCACCCACACACCCACCTCGTAGGCATCGGTTCGAGCCAGCACGCTGCTGCCCGTGCTCACCACGCCATCCGGGCACTTGTCGGCCGGCAGGGCCTTCAGGGGGACATCGACCGACGTGGCATCGAAGACGGAGTCAAGGGGCATGGCGCCATCCTCGCGCGCGGATGCGTCAGATCACGTCAATGACCTCGATGGTCTCCAGCGTCGGATCGCTGTTGTAGGCCACCCGCCCGATTCGTGCCGCAGCGAGGATCGCGTCGATGGCGTCGGCCGTGACACGCTCCCCCGGCGCGAGCAGCGGGACGCCCGGCGGGTAGGGGCAGAACTGCTCTGCACTGACCTCGCCCTGAGCGTCCCGCAGGGGAATGCGTCGCCGGTCGGCGAAGAACGCCTCGCGCGGGGTGACGACCACGTCGGGGGTCACCTTCCAGACCGCCAGAGGGGTCATGGCCCGCGGTTCGCCCCGCATCCGATCGATCAGGTCCGCCAGCAGGTCGGCGAACTGCACGATCCACTCCGGCTCGTCGGACACCGTGGCAGTGCACACGAGCGAGTCTCGATCAGCAGTCTCGGGACCGTGGCCAAGGCCGTGCAGGGCCTGACCGAGTGCCGTGCCGTCGACCCCCGTGCCGGGCAGGATCAGCGTCAGCTTCAGGGGATCGACCGCGCAGCCCGCGTTGTCGTCGTCGAGCACGATGAGGCCGGGCACGCGCGCCAGTCTCTTCCGCGCCTCGTCCACGGCCTCGGACAGCAGATCGAGTCGCTGCTGCCCGTCGCGCGCCATCGCCGCGCGCGTCGCGTCGATGGATGCCAGCAGGGTGCCCGACGGTGATGTCGTGCCGGTGAGGTCGACCCACCTGTTGACGACCGAGCGGTGCACGAACCCCCGACCCTCCCGCACGGCCACCACAGCAGTCTGCGAGTAGCCGGTGAGGGCCTTGTGGACGCTCGTCACGACCATGTCGGCGCCCTGGCTGATGGCCCCGCGACCGGGCATGAAGTCCAGGTGGGCGCCCCATGCCTGGTCGACCACCAGGGGCTGTCCCTTGTCGTGAGCGGCTGCCGCGAGGCCAGCGACGTCGGAGAGGGTGCCGATGTAGCTGGGCGACGTGACGAAGAAGCCCGTGACGGGCTCGGTCACGTCGGTGATTGCCGACACCGGCATGCCGATCGGCAGGTGGAACTCAGGATGCAGTCGCGGGTAGATCCATACCGGTACGGCACCGCTGATGACGAGTGCGGCCTGGCTGCTGCGATGAGCCGTGCGATCGACAGCGATCGGTATCCCCTGGTCGGCGACGGTGCCGATCGCCGCGATGTTGCCCTGAGAGGACCCGCCTACGAGGAAACGACAGTGGTCGGCTCCGACCTGCGCCGTCCAGAGCCGCTCGGCCTGCCCGAGCCAGTCGTTGCTGAACGCGTTGTCGTCGACCTCGCCCTGCAGCGCGATGTCGTCGCGCACTGTGTCACCGACGAGATCGACAGCCCACCCCGGGGCATCATGCACGTAGCGCATCTTGTGGCCGGGAATCTGCATCGGACGCATCCCGGAGTCCCGCGCCCGGCGCCACGCCTCCAGCAGAGGAGCGCCGCTGCTGGTCGGATCATGGCTGGGCCCTTCGCCTGGTGTCGTCATGTCGACATCATGTCCCACGGACACCCGCCTCCATCCCAGGAGTACGTCTCGCGCGGATCAGGGGAGCAGCAGCGGCGGAAAATCGGCCGGGTGCGCAGTGTCAGGGGCGCTGGGAGGCGAGAGCCTGGTCACGGACATCGAGCTGCCGCATCAGCGGCCGCACGAGTGCATCGGGCAGCCCTTCGGCATCGCGCATCGCGATCAGCTCCTCCTGCTCCGCGCGGATCATCGCGCGTGCGGTCTCGACCATCTGCCGGGCCCGGATGTCGGCCGCGACCACGAAATCCGGCGCCTCACCCTCGAGCTCGAGTCGATGCTCGGCCTCTGCGCGCAGGCGCGCCGCCACGTCGTGGGCCAGCGGCGTACCGCCATCGGCAGCCTCGATCTCGACGTCGGTCAGCCGATCGAGGGCCGCCCTGGCGAGTCGGGCATCAATGCGCCGCAGGAGCTCTGCATCGTCGTCCTTGCCGATGCCGAGGACTCGCGCTACCGGGGCCATCGTCAGCGACAGCAGCAGCGTGACGACGATGACGATGAATGTCGTGGCCAGGATGACGTCACGGAAGGGAACCACGTCACCGCTCGTGAACGTGATCGGAATCGAGAAGACAGCCAGGCCCGAGACGGGCCCCCGGGCCCCGGCCCACGACAGGATGACCGCGCCGCGGAATGCCTGCTGCGGAGCCCGGGCACGCGCCCGTGCCACGCCCACCATGCCGAACACGAAGACCGTGCGCACGACGATGAGCACCGCGAGCACAAGGGGCACGAGGATCAGCAGTGAGCTCATGTCGCTGCGGGACAGGCGGCCGAGGACCTCTGGCAGCTCGAGTCCGACGAAGAAGAACGCCACGCACTGGAGCACGAACGTGAGGTGCTTCCACAGGTTCACGCTCTGCACGCGTCCGGCATGTCCTGGGTCGGCGTTCTGCCGGTTGGCGATGACGAGCGCGGCCACCACGACCGCGAGGATCCCCGAACCCTCCAACTGCTCCGCGAGCAGATAGAGAGCGAACGGAGCGACGAGGGTCAGTGCATTCGCTGAGACGAGGTCGCGGGCCCGGCCGAGGACCCAGCCGATGAACAGCCCTCCGACGAGACCCACTCCCACACCGACGAGGACGGCCAGCGCGAAGACCGTGCCGACGTCGAGCAGCGTGACCGCGCCGGCCGAGGCTGCGACGAGCGCCACCCGCAGTGCGGTGAGGCCGGTGCCGTCGTTGACCAGGCTCTCACCCTCGAGAATGGACACAAGCTTGCGCGGCAGACCCGCCCGACGCGCGACCGTGCTCACCGCGACCGCGTCGGTCGGGGCGAGCACAGCCCCCAGCGCGCAGGCCATGGCGAGCGGCATGGCGACCGCTGCAGCCGCTACGAGCCCGACCACGAGCGTCGTGGCGATCACCAGGCCGATGGCGAGGAACAGCACCGGGCGGCTCACCCGTCGCAGGTCGAGGAAGGACGAGCCCAGTGCCTCACCGAAGACCAACGGAGCAAGGATCGCCACGAGGATGACCTCCGGCTCCGGGATGGCGTCCGGACCCACCGGGAGCGCCCCGATGATGGCTCCGACGATGACGAGCGGGATGGCGATGCCCCAGCCGCGCTGGCGGAGGAAGACACCGAGGCCCACGGCGATCAGGCCCGCCATGGCCAGGGTCGCGAACGTCTCGTCCATCGCGCGGAGCCTAGCCGCTCAGGGGCCGGGCCCTCCGTTCCGAAGACACCGTCACAGGCCGGCGGCGTGGTGCCTCCGGCGCGGGGAACCCGTCGTCAGGAGAAGGGGACCCGGTCGTCAGGAGAAGGTGAAGGATCGCTTCGCCAGGCCCATGAAGTAGCCGTCGACCTCGGTGGCCGGCGGTGCCTGCGGGTCGGCGGCGGCTCCCAGCGCGACGAACAACGGGGTCAGGTGTTCCACGGTGGGGTGCGCGTACGGCATGCCCGGTGCCCGGTCGCGGAAGTCCATCAGGGTGTCGACGTCGCCGCGCGCGAGAGCCTCGGCCGCCCACAGGTCGAAGTCCACGCTCCACGTGGGCGGGGCGGCGTCGATCCGCCACTCGGTCAGGAAAGGCAGGCCGTGGGTGAGGAATCCGGAGCCGATGATGAGCACCCCGTGGTCGCGCAGGGGCCGCAGCCGGGATCCCATCTGCATGAGCCGCTCCGGGTCGGTCGTCGGAAGAGACAGCTGGAGCACCGGAATGTCGGCCTCGGGGTACATCACCTTCAACGGCACCCATGCCCCGTGGTCGAGTCCCCGCTGTCCGTGCTGCAGCACTGGGGAGTCGTCCGGGAAGAGCGAGGCCACCAGCCGGGCGAGCGCGGCGGCGTCAGGGGTCCGGTACGTCATCTCGTAGTAGTGGGGCGCGAACCCGCCGAAGTCGTAGACCAGGGGGGTGCCGGCGGCAGCCGCCGAGAGCATGGCCGGGGCGGACTCCCAGTGCGCCGACACGATGAGGATTCCCGCAGGCCGCCCGATGCGTCCGGCCCACTCCTGGAGTTCGGGCACCCACACCGGGTCGTCGAGCAGCGGCGGGGCACCATGCCCCAGGAAGATCGGCTTCACGCCGCCTGGCCTCCCGCACCCTCGGGCTCGGCGAAGATGAGGTCCACCCGCTGGCGCAGCTCCGAGGTCGCCAGTGGTGGCAGCGCCGCCCGCATCGAGGTCTCGGCGTCCAGGAACGTGCTGTTGATGTCGTCCTGGGTCAGCGTGAGCTCCCCCGGGTCGATGGCAGCGGCCTCGAGGTAGTCCTGCCACGCCTGGTTGTGGGCGAGGTAGTCCCGCTGCGCGCGAATGATCGACGCGTGCCAGGGCAGGTAGTCGTCGCTCGCGACGACGGCACCGGCCTCCGCGATGGCCTCCTGGCCGTAGGCGGCCGCATCGGCCAGCCGGCCGACGAGTTCGGCGCGGTCGGCATCGTCGGGGTCGGGCAGGCTCTCGTAGTCGTCGGTGATGGCCTCGATCTCGGCCTGCACCTCGACCATCTCCGCCTCCGAGGCCTCAACCCGGGTGACGAGCTGCTCCATCTCGGCCTGGCGGAGGACGATGTCCCCCACGAGGGCGATCGGCCCGAGGAACGCCAGGGTCACCAGGAAGGCGGCCCCGCCGATCAGCGGGCCGAACCAGCGTCGGGCACTTATGGGGCGCATGGGCTCATTGTCACTCAGGGTCAAGGGGCGGTGCTCCCTGACCCGGGTCTAGCCTCGTGCCCGTGACCGCCGTTTCGTCCGAGGCCCCGTGGCAGGAGCGCTATGCGCGCCTGCAGGAGGCCCTCCTGAGCGACTACCGGGCGCTGCCCCCGGACAGTCCCGTGCGCCTCGCCAAGCGCACGTCCAATCTCTTCCGGCCCCGCGATGCGACTCCCGGAACCGGCCTCGATGTCGCGGCCTTCGACGGCGTGCTCCACATCGACCCCGTCTCCCGCACCGCCGAGGTGCTGGGCATGACCACCTACGAGCACCTCGTCGACGCCACTCTCCCGTACGGGCTGATGCCGCTGTGCGTGCCGCAGCTGC